>JASHOV010000487.1 GCA_030038495.1 Streptosporangiaceae bacterium | reverse complement strand
GCCGCGGCCGACTGAGCCGCCGCCTGAGCGGCGGCCGCATCCGCCGACGCCCGGTGGGTCCGCCCTGGCCGAGCCCGGCCTGGCTGCGTCCGGTCCGACTGGGTCGGTGCCGCAGGAGGCGCGCCCCAAGCCGCCGACGCCGCGGGTGCGATCCGGGAAGTGTCCCGCGTGAGCGGCGGAGCCGCCGCGGGTCCCGGCTGGCGTGGCGGAGGCGCCGCGGGACCGGGCTGGCGCGAGGGAGCCGGATCACGGAAACGGTCGGAACCAGGGCCGTTACGGCGGGGAAGCCGGAGCCCTTGGTGCTCCGCAGGCGGGTCGGCGCTGCCGCCACGGGACGGGATCGTCTGCCAGGGCTCGGCCGGCCGGTCTGGCCCGCTGCTCGCAGGCTCGGTTCTCCACGACTCGCCCGACCGCCACGACTCGCCGGGCTGCCCGAATCCTGCCCTCGACCTCGGTTCGGCCGCCGGTGGATCCTTCCGCCTGCTGCCGCTGTCCTGCGCGGGTCCGGCGGCACCGAGATAGCGGATCCAGCTGTAGTCCTCGTCGTTCTCGGGATCGGCGGGGGCCGTATCCCGTCCCCGGCCGCGACCACGACCACGTGACGACGCTGGTCGGCCCCCTCCCACCGGCAGCGGACCGCTCGGATGTTCCTGGCCGGTGGCTGCGGCGGCGGGCCGATCGTCTTCCTCGGTGTAGGGCCACCGCAGTTCCTGCTGGTCCTGCGGCCATCCCTTGCTCATGAGGCGCGTTACTCCTGAGACAGATGCGGCGTCTCTTCCCGATGTGGGGTCACTACATCATGCTGCACCGCCGGGAGTGGCCGCTACGTTATCCGGGCGTTTCCCGGCCCGCGGGCCGGACACTGCCTGCGGCGGGCCCAGCCCGCTGGCGGCTCAGCTGCTGGTCAGCGCACGTGACCGCTGCGTGCGTTCGATGAGATCGCGTCGCTCGGCGAGCAGCCGGACCAGACCAGGATCGCGCGCGCCGGAGCCCAGGAAGTCCTCGATGTGCTCCAGAAGCGCGGCCAACGGTGCGGTGTACGGGAACAGGACCTGGCCCAGCACCAGCCGGGACTGATGGCTCCTGGTCTGCCATAGCTCCGGCAGCTGCTCGAAATAGCGATCGGTATACGGCGCGAGCAGCTCTGGTTGCTCGCTCTGGTTAAACGCCTGGCCGACGATGATCGCGGTGTCGAAGCCAAGCTCCCCCGACTCGGTGAGCAGCCGCCAGGCGGCCTCCTTGTGCCCGGCATCGCCGATCGCAGCCCGGCAGGCCAGCGCGTTCCTGCGGCCGTCGTCGGTCGGGTCCCGGTCGAGTTCCGCATCGATCCGCGCATCGCCCGCCCGGCCCGTCGCCGCCAGCCGGCGCAGCAGGTCCCAGCGCAGGTCGGTATCGACCACCAGACCGTGGATCTGAGCGCCGCCGTCGAGCAGGCCGGCCAGCAGGTCCAGCTGATCGTCGTTAGTCGCGGTCCAGCTGAGCACCTGCACCCACGTGAGCTGCAGGTCACTGCCCGGCTCGGCCTCCGCGAGCAGGCGCACCGCCGCCTCGGCCAGCTCCGTCCGGCCGGCCCTGGCGACCCGCGGATCGGCAAGTACCCGGAACGCGACGTCCTCCGCGAATCCGAGCACGAGCTGCAGCAGCGCTACCGAGATCTCGGCGCCGACTGCCAGCGCGAGCATGGCGGTGAAGGCGGGCACCGCGAGTTCCGCCTGCCGGACCATGTCCAGCACGGCCGTCCAGCAGATGGTCCGGGCCAGCGGATCGGCGATGTCACTGATCGATTCGGCCACCGTATGCAGCGACAAGTCGTCGAACCGGATGAGCGCGTAGCCGAGGTCGTCGTCGTTGAGCAGGATGAGCTCGGGCCTGGGCTTCCCGGCCAGCGAGGGTACGACCGTGCGCGGGCCGGACACGTCGAGCTCGACCCGGCCGGTCCGGACCAGCTTGCCGCCGCTGCGCTCATAGCAGCCGATCGCGATGTGATGCGGTCGCAGCGTCGGATGGGCGGCCGGCGCCTCCTGCAGCACGGCGAACTGGCTTATCTGGCCGTCGGTGCCGATCCGGAGTTCCGGCCGCAGCGTGTTCGGCCCCGCGGTCTGCAGCCAGGCCTTCGACCAGCCGGACAGCTCGCGGCCCGAGCTCTCCTCCAGCGCCGTGAGCAGGTCCGCGAGCGTCGCGTTGCCCCAGGCGTGCGCGGTCAGGTAGGCGCGGATGCCGGCGAAGAAAGGACCGCGGCCCAGGTAGGCGACGAGCTGCTTGAGCACCGCCGCGCCCTTGGCGTAGGAGATTCCGTCGAAGTTCGCGACGGCCGCGGTCACGGTCGGCACGTTAGCGGCGATCGGATGCGTGGAGGGCAGCTGGTCCTGCTGGTAGCCCCAGGACTTGCGCGCTCCGGCGAACGTCGTCCAGGCATCGGCGAACCTGGTGGCCTCGGCGGCGGAAAGGGCCGCGCAGTAGTCGGCGAACGACTCATTCAGCCACAGATCGTCGAACCAGCGCATGGTCACCAGATCGCCGAACCACATGTGCGCCATCTCGTGCAGCACGATCGCGGTCCGGCGCTCATACATCGTGTCGGTGACGCGGGAGCGGAAGATCAGCCGTTCGGCGATGGTGACGCAGCCGACGTTCTCCATCGCGCCCGCGCTGAACTCGGGCACGAACACCTGGTCGTACTTGGCGAAGGGGTAGTCGGACTGGAAGAGGCCGGTGTAATAGTCCAGCCCGCGCCGCGTCGCGTCGAAGATGTCGGCGGCGTCCAGCGACTCGGCCAGCGACACCCGGCAGGCCACGCCGAGCGGGATCACCTGGCCGCCCGGTGTGGTGTGCACCTCCGCCGCGTAGTGATACTCGCCGGCCACCACCTCGGTGAGGTAGGTGGAGATGCGCGGCGTCGGCGCGAACCGCCAGACCGCAATGCCAGGCCCGGCGGGCTCGGGGACCGCCGCGGGCTCGGGGACCGGCGCGGGCTCGGGGACCGGCGCGGGCTGGCAGGACAGCACCGTCCAGTGCTCGGGCGCGATGATCGTGAACGCGAACGACGCCTTCAGATCGGGCTGCTCGAAATTCGCGAACACGCGGCGGGCCGCGGCGGGCTCGAACTTCGTGTACAGGTAGACGCGGCCGTCGGCCGAGTCGGCAGTCCGGTGCATGGCAGTGCCATCGCTGGCGTAGCGGCAGACGGCGGCAACGCGCAGCTCGTTCCGCTCAGCCAGCCCGGCGAGCGCGATCCGGCCTTCGGAATAGACCCTGGCGGGGTCGAGCCTTACGCCGTTCAGCGTGATCTCGCGCACCTGCTCGGCGACCAGGTCAGCGTAGGTCGCGGCGCCCGGCTCGCGGCAGCAGAACCTGACGACGGAGACCGATCCGAACACCTCGTCGCCGCAGGTGAGGTCGAGCTCGACGAGATAGTCGTCCACGTCCAGCAGCCGCGCGCGCTCCCTGGTCTCCGCCCTGGTTATCTCCGCTATCGGCATCTGCTGGCCTCTCTGGCTCGCTAGGGCAGGGAACGTGATCGGAGCGCGCGCTCCGCGACGTCGCGGCGCTCGGCGAGCACCCGTACCAGCGACGGGTCGCGCGGTCCGCCGGCCAGGAATCGCTCGATCTGTGCGATCAGGCCAGGGCCTGCCGCCGTCCGCGGGAACAGTGCGTCGGCGAGGCGGATGCGCAGGTGCCCGGTCCTGGCGGCCCACAGCTCCGGCAGCACGTCGAAGTAGCGCTGCGCGTAGGGAGCGAGCAGGCCGGCCTGCTCGGGCTGGTGAAAAGCGGAGGAGATCTCGGCCAGGCTGGCCACCGGAAGGTCGCCGTCCGTTAGCAGCCGCCACGCGGCCGCCTTCTGGCTGGCGTCGGGCATCGCCGCCCGGCAGGCGGCAGCGTGCCTCGCGCCGGAGTCGGTCACGTCGGCTGAATGCTCGGCGTCGATATCCGCGATCCCCGCCCGTCCGGTGGCTGCCAGCCGCCGCAGCATCGCCCAGCGCAGGTCGGCATCCAGATGCAGGCCCGGCAGATGCTCACGGCCGGCCCGCAGGCCGGCCAGCAGGTCAAGCTCACCGGCCGAGGACGCCGTCCGGCACAGCAGCTGAACCCAGGCGAGCTGATGGTCGCTGCCCGCCCCGGCGGCGGTCAGCAGCGGCACCGCCGCGGCGGCGAGCTCGCTACGGCAGCCGGCCACCCGCGCCGGATCGGCCAGCTGATCTACCGCCGCGCAGGTGGCATCGAGCAGCGCCTGCAGCGCGGCGACCGCAGGCTCAGCGGCCATGGCGCGGGCGACGGCCCCGACGAATACGGGAACGGCAAGCTCGGCCCGGCGCACCATGTCGATCAGCGATCCCCAGCACACCGCCCGCGCGAGCGGGTCCGCCAGCGCGGCGATGGAGGCAAGTAGCGTGCGCAGCGACCGGTCATCGAACCGCAGCACCGCGTACGTCAGGTCCTCGTCGTTGACCAGCAGCAGATCGGGCTGCGGCACTCCGGCCAGCTCGGGCACCGCGGTGCGCTCCCCGCTGACGTCCACGGTTACCTGATGGGTGCGCCGCAGCCCGCCGGCCCCGTTCCGGTACAGACCGATCGCGATGCGATGGGGACGGGGAGTCGCCGACGCCTGCACGACGTCCAGGGACCGGAACGCGGCCCCCGCCGCTGCCCCGTCAAGCTCGAATTCGGCGCCCAGGGTACTGGGGCCGGTCGTCCGCAGCCACGCGTCCGACCAGTCGGCCAGCCGGGCGCCCGAGCTCGACTCCAGGGCGGCCAGCAGGTCGGTCAGCGTCGCGTTGCCCCATGCGTGCTCGGCGAAGTATCCCCTGATGCCCGCGAAGAACGCATCCCGGCCGAGCCTGGCCATCAGCTGGCGCAGCACCGAGCCGCCCTTGGCGTAGCTGATCCCGTCGAAGTTCGCGATCGCCTCGCTGAGGGTCTCGACGTCGGCCGCGACCGGATGCGTCGATGGCAGCTGGTCCTGCTGGTAGCCCCACGTCTTGCGGAGAACGCTGAAGGTCGCCCAGGCGTCGGTGAATCTCGTCGCCTCGGCGCTCGACAGCGCGGCGCAGAACTCCGCGAACGCCTCGTTCAGCCACAGGTCGTCCCACCACTTCATGGTGACCATATCGCCGAACCACATGTGCGCCATCTCGTGCAGCGCGACGCTGGCCCGCAGCTCCAGCATGGTGTCGGTGACGCGGGACCGGAACAGCAGGTCGTCGGTCCACACCACGCAGCCCGCGCTCTCCGTGGCGCCGGCGCTGAACTCGGGCACGAAGGCCTGGTCGTACTTGCCGAACGGGTAATCCCGCTCGAACAGCTCGGTGTAGTAGTCCAGCCCCTGGCGGGTGACGGCGAAGATGTCCTCGGCCTCCAGGAACTGGGCCAGCGACTGCCGGCAGGCCAGGCCCAGCGGTATGACCTGGCCGCGCGGCGTGGTGTGGGAGCCGCTGACGACCGCGTACTCGCCGGCCACCACCTCGAACTGGTAGGTCGGCAGCCGTGGCGTGGGCGGGAAGCGCCACATGCACGCCTTTCCCGGCCCGCCTTTCCCGGGGGGAACGGCGGCAGCTTCGTTTGACAGCACGGTCCAGTGCGCGGGCACCAGGACGTTGATCGTGAACGCGGCCTTGAGGTCGGGCTGCTCGAAGCACGCGTACACGGTCCGGGCATAGGCGGGCTCGAACTTGGTATAGGTGTAGACCCGCCCGTCGGCCGGATCCGCGAACCGGTGCATGCCGGTCCCGTCGGCCGAGTACCGGCAGTGCGCTACCACCCGCAGCTCGTTGCGGGCGGCCAGATCCGGCAGCGTGATCCGGCCGTCGGCCCACGCGATCGCGGGATCGAGCGCAGTGCCGTTGAGGCTGATCTCGACCACCTGACCGGCGATCAGGTCGGCGTAGCTCGCGGCGCCTCGTTCCCGGCAGTCGAATGTAATCACCGAGGTGGACCTGAACGTCTCCGGGCCGCCGGTGAGGTCGAGGGTAACCTCATACCCGTCGACGTGCAGCAGCCGTGCGCGCTCGCTCGTCTCGCTCCTGGTGATCTCGCCCATCGGGCTCGGCGCGGCCGGCATTGCACCTCTCAGTCTTGAGTTAGCAGCTCCCTGGACCGTAGCGCACGCTCCACCGTGTCGCGGCGCTCGATCAGTATGCGGACCAGCGCCGGGTCACGCTGACTCGCGGCCAGGAACGCGTCGATCTGGGCCAGCAGCCCGGCCGAGGCCGCCGCGTAAGGGAACAGGCCGTCGGCGAGCACGCGCTTCATGTGGTCGCCGCGCGACGCCCAGAGGTCGGGCAGGATCTGGAAATAGGCATCGGCGTACGGTTCCAGCAGCGGCGCATGCTCGGGCCTGCCGAAGCTGGCCGCGACCGCGACGACGCCCTCATGGCCGAGTTCCTCGGACTCGGCGAGCAGCCGCCATGCCGCCTCCTTGTGGTCGGCGTCGGGGATCGCGGCCCGGCAGGCCGCGGCGTGCCTGCGGCCTGCGTCCGTGGCATCGCGCGCCAGCTCGGCGTCGATCTGCGCATCGCCGGCTCGCCCGGTCGCCGCCAGCCGCCGCAGCAGCGACCAGCGCAGCTCGGCATCGACCGTCAGGCCGCTGATCTCAGCGGTCCCTTCGAGCAGCCCGGCCAGCAGGTCCAGCTGCTCGGGCGTGGTCGCGGTCCAGGCCAGCAGCTGTATCCAGGCAAGCTGGTGGTCGCTGCCGGGCTCGGCGGCGACCAGCAGCGGCAGCGCGGCGGTGGCCAGCTGCTGCTTGCCCGTCGGCACCCAGCTCGGGTCGGCCATCACCGCCATCAGCCGGGCCGCGGTCATGTGCAGCGTCTGCAGCACGGAGACCGATGGCTCCTTCCCCATCCCGGCGGCCAGGATCGCCACGAACGCGGGCACCGACAGCTCGGCCTCCTGCACCATGTCCAGCACCGCGCTCCAGCAGACTGTCCGGGCGAGTGAGTCGGTGAACTGGCCGATTGCCTGGGTCAGGGTTGCCAGCGACCGCGGGTCGAAGCGCACGAGTGCGTAGCTGAGGTCGTCATCGTTCAGCAGTATGAGGTCAGGCTGGGCCAGGCCTGCCAGCGCGGGCACGGCGGTCCTGGCGCCGGTCACGTCCACCCCGACCCGGCTGGTGCGCACCAGTTTCCCGTCGGAGCGGTCACCGGTGCGGTTATACAGGCCGATCGCGATGTGATGCGGGCGCAGGGTCGGGCGCTCGGCCGGGGCCTCCTGCAGCACCGAGAAGGACGTGAACGCTCCCGTCTGGTCGACGGTGAACTCGCTGCGCAGCGTGTTCGGTCCCGCGGTCTGCAGCCACGCCTTCGACCAGTCGCCCAGGCCGATGCCGGAGCTTGTCTCCAGCGCCCGCAGCAGGTCGGCCAGCGTCGCGTTGCCGAAGGCATGCTCGGCGAAGTAGGCCCGGATCCCGGCGAAGAAGTTGTCCCGGCCCACATACGCGACGAGCTGCTTGAGTACCGAGGCTCCCTTGGCGTAGGAGATGCCGTCGAAGTTCGCGATCGCCTCGCTCAGCGTCGGGACGTCGGCCGCGACCGGATGGGTGGACGGCAGCTGGTCCTGCCGGTATCCCCAGGTCTTGCGGGCGCCGGAGAACGTCGTCCACGCATCGGTGAACCTGGTGCCCTCGGCACTGGCCAGCGTCGCGCAGAACTCCGCGAACGACTCGTTGAGCCACAGGTCATCCCACCACTTCATGGTCACCAGGTCGCCGAACCACTGGTGGGCCATCTCGTGCAGGATCACGGTCGCGCGCAGCTCGTACATCATGTCGGTGACCTTGGAGCGGAACAGGACCCGCTCCGAGAACGTGACGCAGCCCACGTTCTCCATCGCGCCCGCGCTGAACTCCGGCACGAATACCTGGTCGTACTTGACGAACGGGTAGTCACGGTCGAACAGCGCCGTGTAGTAGTCGAAGCCCTGCCTGGTGATGGTCAGGATGTCGTCGGCTTCCAGGAAGCCCGCCAGCGACTGGCGGCAGGCCAGTCCGAGGGGTATCACCTGCCCGCCGGGGGTGGTGTGCGTGCCGGTCACCAGGTGGTACTCGCCCGCCACGACCGCCGTGAGGTAGGTCGAGATCCGCGGCGTCGGCGGGAAATGCCACGTCGCGATCCCCCCGGCGGTGCTGGCCGGGTCGGGCGCCGGCTCGTTCGACAGCACCAGCCAGTTCTCGGGCGCGGTGACATGGAAGGAGAAGGACGCCTTCAGGTCAGGCTGCTCGAAGCAGGCGTAGACGCTGCGGGCGTCGGCGGGCTCGAAATTCGTGTACAGGTACACGCGGCCGTCGGCCGAGTCGATGGCCCGGTGCATGCCCTTGGCATCGTAGGTATAGGCGCAGTCGGCGACGACGCGCAGCTCGTTACGGGCCGCCAGGCCAGCCAGCGCGATCCTGCCATCGCCGTACGCCTGGGCGGGGTCGATGGGTGCCCCGTTCAGCCTGATCTCGACGACCTCGGCCGCGACCAGGTCCGCATAGCTGTCGGCGCCCGGCTCGGCGCAGTCGAAGGTAACCACGGACGTGCTGCGGAATAGCTTGTCCCCGCGGGTCAGGTCCAGCTGAATGTCATAAGAGTCGACATGCAGGAGCCGCGCGCGCTCCGCCGACTCATGGCGGGTGATCTCGGCTATGGGCATACGGCTGTTCCTCATCGAACGGTGCACGGTGACTGGCAGGCCCCCAGGTTAGGCCACCGCGTCCTGCACCCGACCTCGCCCCCGCCGACCTGCGTGAACTGCCGCCCCGGCCGCGCATCTGCCCCTTGCGTGACCGGCCCGCCAAGACCGATGATCACGACAGGGATAAACGGGGAGGCGGCGGGTCTTGGATGACATTTACACATTCCTTGTGCGGGGGCCGTCCAGCAGGCTGCCCCGGGGATACATCTGGCTTGTCCCGGTCTGGTTCGCCATTGCCTGCGGCCTACTCGTGTTCGGCGGCCGCCGCATCAGCGGCCGGGTGCCTTTCTGGCTTGAGGCGACCGAGCTGGCCGGCCTGCTGCTGGCCTGCCTCACGCTGATCTGCGTCCTGGCGACGGTGCGCAGGCATGCCTTCCGCGTGGGCAGGAACGGGATCTGGCTTGGGTGCCGCACCACCCGCAGACGGCCTCGGCTGCGGCAGGTGCACATCGCATGGACCGATGTGGCGATGATGCGAATGGCCGCCACCGGCTATGGCGTGCTGCTGGAGATCGGGCTCGTGCCGGCCGCCCGCGTCACGCTGCGACCGGGCCCCGGTCGGCAGGCACTGCTGCTGCTTGGCGTGCTGGTCATGCCGCTCGGGTTCGGGCGGGGACGCCCCGGGCTGACCGCTCCCCGCCAGGATCCGCCGCGCTACCTGATTAAGGTGTGCGATGTGACCCCCGCGCAGCTGCGCCAGGCGCTCGCCTCGGTGAAGCCGCCCGCGCTGGCGGTCCGGACCCTGACCAAGCGAAGCGGAATGCGCTCGCCCGCTGTCCCGGCTCCGCTTCCAGCCAGCCAGCCGGCCGGCGTCACAGCGCCGCACTGAACAGCCACATGTTCGCCGCCGGAACGGAGTCCGCGGACGCATAAATGGGGCTCTGTGCGGATTAGGTAACACCCTGGTGTTACCTAATCCGCACAGACTTCCTCGTCGGAGTGGTTATATGCATGTATGTCCGCCAGTACCGGGGCCTACTCGGGATACGTTCGGACCTCGGCGCTCGCGTTCCCCCGCGGCGGGGTCTGGCTGTTCTTTGCCTGGAACGCAGGCATCTTCCTCGTGCTGATCCTGCTGACGGGGCACTACGCCGCGTGGGCCGACGCCATCGTGGCCATCGTCCTGCTCGGCGGGGCGTCGGTCACGGTCTGGTTCTTCAGTAAGGGCGGCTCAGCGCGCTTTACCGCGGACGCAACCGGCATTCGCTTCGGCGGCCGGTCGGCCGACAGCAGCCGCCGGTGCGTACTGGCCTGGGACGAGATACAGCAGCTGCGGATCATCCCGATTCGCTTCGGCGCCCGGCTGGATGTGCTGGTGGGGCCCGCCGTTCCCCTCCCCTACCGCAGCGGCCCGCGGCAGGTGGCCGACCTGGCGCTCATGTTCATCGGCATCAGGCGCAGTCCGGCGGCGGTGGCCGTCCCGCGCCGCGATCCGGGCCGGTACGAGATACCGCTGGTCCGGGTTACGCCGGACGAGCTGCGCGCCGCGCTCACGGACATTGCGCCCGGCACCCCCATTGTGGTCAGCGCCTGAGGCCGTATCATCTCGGCACGTGGCGGCACGAGAAAGCCCCGTTCCCGGCGAAGGAGCACCATGGCATACGAGGTGAAGGGCGTCATTGCCAGCGGCAAGGGCGAGCCCGTCGGCATCAGCACGGTCGTCGTTCCCGATCCGGGGCCCGGTGAGGCTCTGGTCGCGGTGCAGGCGTGCGGCGTATGCCACACCGACCTGCACTACCGGGAGGGCGGCATCGGGTCCGATTTCCCCTACCTGCTCGGCCACGAGGCCGCGGGCGTGGTCGAGGCGGTCGGTCCTGACGTGACCGGGCTGGCGGCCGGGGACTTCGTCATCCTGAACTGGCGCGCGGTCTGCGGGCAGTGCCGCGCCTGCCTGCGCGGCCGGCCGTGGTACTGCTTCGCGACGCACAACGCCGCGCAGAAGATGACCCTGGCCGACGGGACCGCGCTGTCGCCTGCCCTGGGCATCGGCGCCTTCGCCGAGAAGACGCTGGTCGCCGCCGGGCAGTGCACGAAGGTCAGCGCGGCGATCAGGCCCGAGGTGGCTGGCCTGCTCGGCTGCGGGGTGATGGCGGGCCTCGGCGCCGCGCTCAACACCGCGGGCGTCGGCCGCGGCGACTCGGTCGCGGTGATCGGCTGCGGCGGCGTCGGTGACGCGGCCGTGCTCGGCGCCTCGCTGGCCGGCGCGCGGACCGTCATCGCCGTCGACGTCGACGACAGGAAGCTCGAGTGGGCCCGGCAGTTCGGGGCCACGCACACAATCAACTCTGGCGCCAGCGACCCGGTCGAGCAGATCCGCGAGCTGACCGAGGGGAACGGGGCCGACGTCGTGATCGAGGCCGTCGGCCGCCCCGAGACCTACCAGCAGGCCTTTTACGCTCGTGACCTGGCCGGCACGGTCGTGCTGGTCGGCGTGCCCACCCCGGACATGCGGCTGGAGCTGCCGCTGCTGGATGTGTTCGGCCGCGGCGGCGCGCTCAAGTCGTCCTGGTACGGCGACTGCCTGCCATCGCGCGACTTCCCGATGCTGGTCGACCTGCACCTGCAGGGCCGGCTGCCGCTGGACAAGTTCGTTTCCGAGACGATCGCGCTCGACGGCGTCGAGGAGGCGTTCGCGAAGATGCAGCGCGGGGAGGTGCTCCGCTCGGTCGTCGTGCTATGACGGCGTAGTGTCCCCCGGATGGCCGGGCCAGATTCGCCCCGTGGGTCGACGCCGCCGTCGGCCTCGACGTCTACGGCGCCGACCTGATCGTGGCCCTGGCACTGGCGGGCACCGTGATCGCAGTCGCAGGGGCGCTCGCGCCGGCCGGCTTCGCCGCACGCGGCGGGTCTCAGGACCGCGACGGGGTCAGATCGGTGCCGATCCCAGCGGCCTCGCGCTCCGGCTCGCCGTCGCCGAGCAGCACGTCTTCGGAGACGGCGGTGCGCGGGAGCAGCAGGCTCAGCAGGGCGCACAGGGCGAACGCGCCGATCGCGTACGGGGCCGTGCGCCGCAGCGCGGCGGCGAAGGTGTGGCCGGCGGTCAGCGAGCCGAAGAACACCGTTCCGAGCAGTGCCACCCCGACCGCACCGCCGAGCTGCTGGGCGGTGCTGAACAGGCCGGACGCGCTCCCGGCGGAACCGGCCGGCGCCGCGGCGAGCACCACGTTCACCAGCGGGATGACCAGCAGCGACAGTCCCCCGCCCGCGATCACCAGGCCGGGCACGACGGGCCACGGACTGCCGCCCACTGCGACGTGGCCGGCGAAGATGCCGACCGCTGCGATCCCGCACGCCATCAGCACTGCCCCGGTGACCAGGGTCCGGCGGCCGTACTTCTGCGCGAGCGGAGTCGCGACGGGCGCGAGCAGGAAGCTGCCAACGCTGAACGCGACCGCGGTCAGGCCGGCCTTGAGCGGCGAGAAGTGCTCGCCGATCTGAAGCCACAGCGCGAACATCAGGAAGAACCCCTGCATCCCGGCCGAGAACGCGAGCTGCACGCCGAGCCCGGCGGCAAAGGCCGGAACCTTGAACAGCCTGGCCCGCAGCAGCGGCGCCGAGCCCGCACGGAGCTCTTCCACCATCGTGAGCCCGGCCACTCCCAGCAGGCCGGCCGACAGCAGCGGCCACACCCAGGCCGGCCAGCCAAGCTGCCGGCCTTCGAGCAGCGGGTAGACGATCGCGACCATGCAGCCGGCGAGCACCGCGGCGCCCGCATAGTTCGGCCTGAGGGCGGCCTCGTCCCTGGTCTCCGGGATCAGCCTCAGCCCGGCCGTCAGCGCGATGACGGCCACGGGCACGTTGACGAAGAACACCGCCCGCCAACTCCAGCCGAAGAGGTTGGCGTCGGTGAGCACCCCGCCCAGCACCAGCCCGATCGCCGAGGCGAAGCCGAGCATCGCGCCGTACATTCCGAATGCCTGGCCGCGCTCCTTCGTGCTGGCGAAGATCACGCGGAATGTCGCCAGCACCTGCGGCGCCATGCAGGCCGCGGCCGCACCCTGGACCACCCTGGCCGCTATCAGCTCGCCGCCGGCGCCGGACAGGCCCGCGCACAGGCTGGCCGCTCCGAACAAGCCCACGCCGAACAGGAAGACCCGCCTGCGGCCGAATCTGTCGCCCATGCTCCCGGCCACGATCAGTGCGGCCGCGAACGCCAGCATGTATCCGGACACAACCCACTCGAGCTGGGTGGAGCTCGCATGGAGGCTCCGCCGGATGGTCGGCAGCGCGACGTTGACGATCGTGACGTCGATCATGTCCATCAGCGCGCCGACGATAAGCACTGCCGCAGCGAGCCATCGGCCGGAGTATCCCGATTCCGATTCGCTCTCCATCGTGACCTCCGCTGAGCCTCTCGAACACTGCTCGGTCCCCGAACACTGCTCGTTCTCGAACGATGTTCCATGACGAACACCGTTCTAGCATGGAGCTTCGTTCCAGTCAAATGGCGTTCGCTTTCTAGTACACTGTTCTAGTAAATCCGCCGGTCAGGAGGTCGCAGGTGCCACAGGATGCGGAGATACCACCGCCGCCGTGGATGCGGCTGCCCGATCGGTCCGCACGTCGGCGCCGCGACCCGATCAGCCGGGACGCGATCGTGGCGGCCGCGATCCGGCTGCTGGACGCCAAGGGCCTGGACGCGCTGAGCATGCGCCGGATCGCCGACGACCTCGGCACCGGCGCGGCGTCGCTGTACTGGCACGTCGGCAGCAAGGACGGGCTGCTGGATCTGGTCTTCGACCAGATGATCGGCGAGCTTGAGGTTCCAGAACCAGTCCCCGGCCAGTGGCGTGAGCAGCTGAAGGACGTCGCCAGGGCGCAACGAGCGGTCACTCTGCGGCACCCGTCCGTCGTCCGGATCTCCATCGGCCGTATCCCGATGGGCCCGAACGCGCTGCGCTACTCCGAGCGCGTGCTGGCCATCCTGCGGGCCGGCGGTCTGCCGCCGCGGCTCGCCGTGCAGGGCAGCCACCTGCTGATCTCCACCGTCAACGGGTTCACGCTCGACGAGACCGGCATGGGCGACGCGGCCGGGCCCTCGGCCAGTGCCGGCGGGGCAGGGGGCGATGGCATCCAGGCGGCGGCCGAGATGGGGCGGGCTTACCGGGATTACCTGGCGTCGCTGCCGACGCAGCGGTTCCCGCACCTGGTCGAGCTGGCCGACGAGTTCAGCTACTCCGACCCGGACGAGCGGTTCGAGTTGCTGATCGATATCTTCGCCGATGGCCTCGCGCGCCGGGCGGCGGCAGCGCGAGCGCCGGCGGACGGCCCGGCCCGGCCGGCACCACGACACCAGCCGAACGGATGGCACCGGCCGAACGGATAATGGCGCCATGAGCTCACCCAGCGATGTCCCTTCGGTGAAGCTGCCCGGCGGGCACATGCCCATGGTCGGCTTCGGCACGTGGAAGCTGCGCGGCCGGGCCGCGCGGGATGCCGTGCTGGCCGCGCTCGCTGCCGGTTACCGCCACCTTGATACGGCCACCATGTACGCCAACGAGGCCGAGGTCGGTCAGGCGCTGGGCGACAGCGGGCTGGCCCGGTCCGACGTCTTCGTGACCACGAAGATCCGGGCATCCGACGCAAGCCGGGCACCGCAGGTCCTCCGGGCATCACTGCGCTCGCTCGGCACCGACTACCTCGACCTGTGGCTCATCCACTGGCCGCCGCGGGGCGCCGAGAGCCCGAGGCTGTGGAACGACCTGCTCCAGGCCCGGGCCGACGGGTACGTCAGGGACGTCGGGGTCAGCAACTACAGCCTGAGCCAGCTCGATGACCTCATCGCGTCCTGCGGCCAGGCGCCCGCGGTGAATCAGATCGACTGGGGGCCGACTCGGTATGACCCGGCGGTCCTGTCCGGGCACGCGGATCGGGGCATCGCGGTCGAGGGATACAGCCCGCTGAAGAACACCAACCTGCGCGACCCGGTGCTCAGGCGGATCGCGGCCGAGCACGCCGTGACCCCCGCCCAGGTGGTGCTGCGCTGGCATCTGGAGCATGACATCACCGTGATTCCCAAGTCCGCGAAGCCGGATCGCATCGCCGCCAATCTCGATCTGTTCGGCTTTGCGCTGACACCGGAGCAGATGGCAGCCATCGACGGGCTGGCAGGCCGCTAGCGGTGCCGACCGACTTTCTTCCATCGCGGCACGGCTTCGCCTTTCCTAACTCCTGGCCGTCCCAGCCCGGGGTCGTCCTGCAGATTCCCGGTGGCGGCAACCTCGGGATCGGGAACGCCGCGCGCGGGCTGTGCGGTGGCATGGTGTTCGCGGCGCTGGACTACTGGCACGCCAGGGCCGAGCCGCCCGGCGCCCGTCCGGCCGCGGGCACACCGCCGTATCAGTTCATCGTGCGCAGGCTGATCGACTCCTGGCACATCCCGTCCGGCGTCCTGCGCTATTACCGCTGGATGAACCTGCCCGACGGCGACGTGCGCCTCGGCCGGCCCCCGACGCTCCGGCGCGGTCTCAGCTCGCGAACGATTCAGCAGCACTGGCCGCGAGTGCGGGCGAGCATCGACGCCGGCCGGCCCGCCGCACTCGGCGTGGTCACGATGCACTCGCGCCGGCCCGGACTGCTGGGGCACAACCATCAGGTGCTGGCCTATGGCTACGAGGTTTCCTGCAGCGAGGTGAGCGTCGCCGTCTACGACCCGAACAGCGGACCCGACGACGGCGTGCGGATCTCGTTCAGCACGACCGCGCCGGAGCTGCCGACGAGGTTCGCGCACAACATCGGCATCGGCTGGCCGGTGCGCGGTTTCTTCCTGACCGGCTACTCGCCGTCGACCCCGCCCGGCGGGGCCTGACTGACCAGGCCTGCCACCAGTCGCGCCGCGTCCGGTCGGCTCCGCACCGGAACGAATGCCAGGTGACTGAACGCCGGATCATGCTGAGCCGCGGCATAGCGCTGGACATACTTGCGGTGCCCGGTCCAGGCCCACGCGATGATGGAGCGTTCGGGGTCCAGGCAAAGGAGGTTGCGCCAGGACTCGGTGTTCCCGTTCCACAGCTCTTGCCGGGTCATCAGCCGCCGCAGCGTCCGCGCAATGAGCTGGCGCATCACCGCATGCCTCGGCAGGTCGATCCAGACCACCGTGTCCGCCCTGGCCCAGACCAGATCCTGGACCGCGCTGTAATTGCCGTCGATCACCCAGGCGTCGCCGGCGATGAACTCGCCGACTCTGGCCCGGAACAGCTCGGTCTCCAGCGGCTGCCAGTTCGGCTGGTGGAAGACGGCATCGAGTTCCATGTGCGGCAGGCCGAGCTCGTCGGCCACGGCCCTGGCCAGGGTGGTCTTCCCGGACCCGCTGTTGCCGACGACCGAGATCCGCTGCACGCGGCCACCCTAAGCGCTCTGCCGTTCTGGGTTGTGCCCGTCAGGCGCGCAGGCTCTGGCGCAAGGCCAGGATGCGCGCCACCGCGGCCTGGAAGAGCGGCCGGGCAAGACGGCCGCCGGCGTAGCCGCTCTCCAGGCCGTCCGCGCAGGCGACACCCTCGCCTGGGCTCTGGGACGAGGCCAGGATCAGGTCCATGCCCGCCGCGGCGGCCAGCAGGGCACGGTTCGGCACGGTGCCGTAGGCCGCCAGCGCTCCCGCCCCGATCGCGTCGGTGATGGTCACGCCCTCAAAGCCGAGCCGGCCCCTGAGCAGGCCCTGCACGATCCCCGGCGACAGCCCGGCGGGCCGGGCCGAGCCCAGCTGCGGGTACGCGGCCCAGGACACCATCACCAGCCGGACTCCGGCGGCGATCGCGGCCCGATACGGGTACTCGTCGTCACGCGACAGTATCCCGGCGGGCAGCCCGATCGTGACCGGTACCAGGTCGGTGTCCTGGTTTGCGGCGGCCGCGCCCAGGCCGGGGAAATGCTTGGCCGTGGCCGCGATGTGCGCGCCCTGCAGGGCCGAGATGAACCGGGCGCCGAGCGCCGAGACGACCGCGGGTTCCTCGCTATAGGAGCGCTGGTACTGATCGTCGAAGTCGCCCGGCCGCCGGTACACGTCGAGCACCGGGGCCAGGTCCACGTTCAGTCCGTAGGCGGACAGGCTCGCCGCGGCGGCGGAACCCGCCTGGCTGGCGGCGGTCTCGGCCGCTGCCAGCGGTTCCCTGGCGCCAATCTGCCGCTCCGACAGGCCCGGCCCGCCGGGCAGCCGGTTCACCAGGCCGCCCTCCTGGTCGGTCATAAGCAGCAGCGGGTAGCCCCGCAGCGGATTGCTGACGCTGGTGTTGGCCATCTGCAGCGCGCGGACGGCCGCGGTGAACTGCGCCGCGTTCCGGTAATTGCCTGCGAAGAAGATGACGCCCCCGGCCTGGCCGTGGCTAATCAGCCGGATCAGGCTGGCCGGCGGCGTCACCCCGGAGTAGCTGTAGATCACCCGCTGGCCCGCCAGCTGGCGCGCGGACAGGTCGCCGACCGCCGCAGCGATGGCTGTCTCGGCCGAGACCTGGGCCGCGACCGCCGAGATGACCGACCGGCTCACGGTGCCGACGTTCCCCGCTCGCTGCTGCGGGCCGCCCGCGGAGCTTGCGGCAGCCGACGCCCGCCCGGGCGCCAGCGTGCCCGCATCGGGGCCCGTGCAGAGGACCACGGCGGTGGCCGCGGCCGTCACCAGGGCTAGCGCTCTGATCCTGGGCAACAGGCGGCAGCCTCCATCGAGCCGGGGCGCAGGAGTCGTCAGCCGCCCATGCTAACGAAACTGTCGGCTACCTGGCTGGTGAAGTAAGACCCTGTGCCGCGGGCGCGACTAGGCGAGAGCTGACGTGGTGCCCGCCTGGCTACTCGGCGCGCTGCCGGTATGGCCAGGTCGCCTGATCCGGAGCCGGAGCGGCCTGTTCCGGACCAGCCTGCTGCTGCGGGCATCGCCCCATCACGTGCGCCGCGGCCGGCGCACCGCAGTTTGTGCACGCAGGCATGGCCGGCATTTGCGGCTGGTAGACCTGACGCCGCCCTTGACCCACCGGGATCAGGATGCACAGCAGCGACGCGGGGACCATGATCCAGAACGGGAAGAACACGAATCCGACGAACAGCCAGCCGAGGCCCCACATCGAGCACCAGATGATCCAGAAGATCCGCAGGTTGCTCGTCCCCTGCTGCTTGCTCTGCGGCTGCTGGTACGGCTGATATTGCGGCATCATGGCTGCCCCTCCCTGGTTCCTGCATCGTAGACCTGTGGCCGAGCAGGCCCGGTGAGCGTCAGACCGGCAGGCTTGCCCGCAGCGCGAGCACCTGGGCCAGCTGGCCCTCGAATGTGCTCTTCGGCAGCGCGCCGTCCTGATAGCCCTGCTCGAGACCGGCCACGCACTTCCAGCCCGGCAGCGGATTGGTCGCGGTGCACAGCAGTGCGTCCATCCCGGCCCGCGCCGCCAGCATCGTCCGGTTCTGCAGGTCACCGTAGGCGCCGAGCGCGCCGGCGCCGAGCGCGTCTGTGATCGTCACGCCCTGGAAGCCGACCCTGCTCTGCAGCTCACCCTGGACGATCATCGGTGCCAGCCCGGCCGGGAGGCTGGTGCCGAGCGCCGGGTAGGTGGCCCACGAGACCATCGCGAGCTTGACCCCGGCCCGGACCGCCGCATAGTACGGCGCCTCGTCAACGGTGCGCAGTTCCTGCGCCGACAGGCCAATGCTTACGGGCTCGTTGTCGGTGTCCTGCGTCGTCCCGGCCGCGCCGAGCCCAGGGAAGTGCTTGACGGTGGCGGCGACTCCCCCGGATTGCTGCGCGGTCACGAACGAGGCGCCCGCCTCCCCGACGATCTGCGGGTTCATGCTGTACGAGCGCTGGTACTGATCGTCGAAGTCGCCTGCCTGGCGGTACACGTCGAGCACGGGAGCCAGGTTCACGTTCATGCCGACCCCGCGCAGGTTCGCCGCCGCGCTCGTACCGGCCGCCGCCGCCTCGGCCGACGGGTTCGACGAGGCGCCGATCTCCGCCTCCGACAGGTCGGGCGCGCCCGGCAGGCGCCGGACCTCGCCGCCCTCCTGGTCGGTCATCAGCAGCAGCGGGTAGCCACGGGCCGGGTTCTGCGCGCTGGCGTTGGCCGCGATCAGCTGCTCGATGACGCCGCGAATCTGCAGCTCGCTGGAGATGTTGAAGCTGAAGAAGATGACGCCGCCGACCAGACCGCGCCGGATGTCGGTGAGCAGCCAGGCCGGGGCGGTCAGGCCGTTGTAGCTGTAGATGACCCGCTGCCCGGCCAGTTGCGCGGGTGACAGCCGCGCGA
>JASHOV010000486.1 GCA_030038495.1 Streptosporangiaceae bacterium | reverse complement strand
GTCGGCGATCGCGAACCGCACCGCGGCCCTGTCCGCCGCCGGGCCGTCGACCGCCAGGCCGCTGCCACGGCGGACGTCCGAGGCCGCGCGGCATCGCCACCAGTCCGCGACCTCCCTGGGCAGGGCGTGCCAGGCCGAGGTGTCATCGCAGAACTCGTCGAGCACTGCCCGGTAGCCGTCGCTGACCCGCGTGTCGTCGGCGTAGTCGGGGTGGGTGAGCACCAGGGCCATGCCACCGCGGTCGCGCAGCAGCCGGGCCTTGTGCAGCCAGGTGACCGCGTCCGGCTGGTCGAGTATCGCGAACAGCGTGTGGTCCTGCGGCATCGTGATCGGCAGCTCGACCAGGTCCTGGTTGAAGTACGGCAGGTAGCTGCAGCAGCCGCCGGGCTGCGGCTCGTACGGGTCGGTGTCGCTGTAGGAAGAGTCGTACTCAAAGCCGAGGCACGGCATCATGTCCCAGTGCCGCTGGGTAGCCGGCGACCGGAAGCCGACGGCATCCCACTGCGTCGCGAACTGGCGGATAGCCGGGAGCCGCTTGCGCATGATCCGCGCGGACTCAAGGTCGCGGCCATCGTGGCGCAGGCCGTGCACGCCGACCTCGCACCCCTCGCTGCGCAGCGCGCGCACCAGCCCGTCGTCGACGTGGTAGCGCTCGCCGACGAAGTTCCAGCTGGACCGCAGCCCCCGCGCCCGCTCGATACCGCGCAGCAGCTCCACCTGCTGCTGGCCGGCCGCGGTCTCCACGTCGTGGGTCAGTACCAGGGCCCACGACCGGTCATCCGGCCAGATGTCGACGTACGGCACCGGCGCCGCCGTGAGCCCGACGATCACGCCGAACAGCCACCCGTAGAAATCATGCAGGCTCGTCTCGGCGGGCCAGGCCGGGAAGGTGGCCTTGGACTGGACCTGGGTGAAGGCCCGCCGCAGCCACAGCTGCACCGGCCGCGGCACCGCGGGCCTGGCCAGGTAGTAGCCGCGCAGCGCGGCCGCCCGGCCGGCTGCGGTCAGCGTCGGGCGGCCCGCATCGATGTAGCCCTCGGACCAGAACTGGTGCATCACCTCGGCCGGGTCGAACGGCAAAAAGACGTTGCGCTGCCCGTCCTGCCAGATCGCTGCCACCTGCTGGCCGCACGACAGAACCGGGGTCACCGGCCGCCAGCCGCTGCCGATCCCGGACAGGATCGCCGGCACCGCCGCGTTGGGCGCGACGTGACCGAAGAACGTGAAGTCGTCCAGCTGGTAACGACCAGGCCGTCCGGCGGCCGTCCGGCTCGGCAGCTCGGCGCCGTGGCGCAGCCAGTACAGCGACGGCGCGCTCCGGTCGCTCCGGCCGCCCTGGTCGGCCGGCCGCAGTCGGCCGACCAGGGCGGCCCGGCGGCCCTGGCAGGCCGCCAGCTGGGGCCCGCGCACCTGGTAGGGCACCCGGAAGTAGTCGAAGAATGCGAATTCATGCGACGCAGAAAACATGGGTTCCTCCTCGGGGAGCCATCCCGGTCATAGCTCGCCGCTGACCGCGAAATAGGGGAGCAGCGCCAGCTCATACAGGCCAGGCAGCGGGTCGCGGATCGAGAAGACCGCCTCGGTATCGGCGGTCAGCACCGACCGCAGGTAACCCCGCGTGGCCAGCGTGCCCCGCAGGTCGAGGGCGGCATAGGGCAGGTCGGCGAGGAGCCGCACCCAGCTGACTCCCAGCCTGGCCCTGATCTGGATCCCGTCGTCGGCCAGCGTTCCGACCTGGTCACGGAACAGCAGGTAGGGAAAGTCCACCCCTGCCTCCTTGCCCAGGCTGTGGTAACCCCACGTCCTGGGGTTGACATCGAGCAGCCGGTACACGCCGTCCCTCGGGTCGCGCATGTACTCCAGCTCGACCAGGCCGTAGTAGCCGATGGCCCGCAGCAGCCGCATCGAGGTCTGCTCCAGCTCAGGCACGCTGATCGTGTGCACATACGAGCTGGACCGGCCGAAGTCGCGCGGATGCTGCCGGAACCGCTGCACTGTCATGCTGGCGACGGGCCGCCCGGCGGCGAAGAACGCGCAGTACGCGAACTGCTCGTCCGGTCCGCCGCGGATCATCTCCTGCACGATGACCTCGCCGTCGGGCACGATCGCCGCAGCCCGGCGGAACGTCGCGAGCAACTCGGCGCGACCGTCGGCCCGCCACGCCTTCGCGCCGGTGGCGTAGAAGAAGTGCTCCTTGATCGACGGCTTGACGGCCAGCGGCGTGCTGACGTCGATCTCGGCCAGGTCGGCCTCGGTCCGCGGGAACCAGGTCCGCGGGATGGGGATGCCAAGCCTGGCGGCCAGCCGGTAGGTCTCCCGCTTGTCCCACGCGGCGCGGACGCAGTCGAACTCCGGCGTGGGCACACGGAAGTGCCCAGTCAGCGCGGCCCGATTCGCGGCGATCGCCGCGACCTGCTCGTCTTTGGTCGGGTAGAGCACCCAGCCCGTGACCGGGTGCCTGGCCCTGGCCAGCATGAGCGCGTCCAGCACGCCATGCTCGGTTTGCAGGTCAGGCACCCGCAGGACCCTCTGCACGTACCGCGACGCCCGCGAGATCGACGGCCGGTCGTCGATGACGAGCACAGGAACGCCGTGCGCGCCCAGGCTGCGGGCGATGCCGAGTCCCTGGCGGTCGCCGCCAAGGACGATACCGCCCACGCCCGGCTGTCGCCGGCCCCTCCTGAGCGCCATCATGCACAGCTCGCAGCGGGCACCAGGCCGACGTCGGGCCTGGACTGGGCGCGGCGCGCGATCGCTCGCGTGACCTGCCGGCCGCAGTACCAGCCGCCGGCGACAAAGCGCATGACCGGCCCGAAGCTCCAGGCGGCAGGCGCGCCCATGAAGAACAGGCCGTCGACCGAGGACTCCAGGCCAGGCCGCAGGATCGGGTACCCCTGGGTGCGCCGGATCCGGTCCCGCAGCGACTGGGCCAGGAACGGGTACCTGGCGATGTCGACCCGGTAGCCGGTCCCCGTGAGCAGGTGGTCGGCGGTCGTCGTGGTCCCGTCGGCGAACGTCACCTGCACGCCGTCGCCGGCCGGGATCGCCGACGCGACCGTCCGGTCCATGGTCAGCGGGACGTCCTGCAGGCGGGTCCGCAGCCACTTGGCGCCAGATGGCCGGATCGACCGGTAGGCCATCGGGTCCTGGACCCCGCGCGGCAGCCGCCGGAAGAAATCGGGCGCCGCGATGATCCGGGACACTCCCATCGGCCCGACATCGGTGGGTGCGTACACCAGTGGCGCCAGCCCGCCGAGCATCCGCTGGTACTTCCCGCCATGCAGCCAGTTCAGGTGGTCAGCGCGCATCGCGACCTCGGTGTCTGCCCCGTTCTCGTGCAGCAGCGCCGCTGCCTCGAGCGCGCTCTGGCCGCCGCCCACGACCAGGACCCGTGACCCGGCAAACCGGCCGTAGTCGCTGTGGTCGCTGGTGTGCGACGCGAGCCCTGCGGGTAGCCCGGCGGCGTACACGGGCCGGTTCGCGAACGCGGCGATGCCCGCCGCGACCACGACCATGCGGGCGGTGAACCGCTCCCCGTCCGACAGGCGCAGCTCGAATCGGCCCTCGTCGCCCTCGACTGACTGGACCATCCGCTGGTCCAGGTCGCCGGCGACCCGCTGCTGCACCCACATGCCGTACTCGACGAAGCGGTGCAGCGGGATCGGGTGGTGGAAGCTGACCCGCCGGTCCATGCAGAAGTCGTCCAGCGTGTGCGGCCCGTGCTGCTCGGCGATGCAGGACGCCTGCCAGTTCGACCGCAGGATCATGCCGGTGGGCATGTTGCGCCAGAACGACATGGGATCGCCGAAGATCCGCGTGTCCACGCCGGCCCGGCGCAGGTGGGTGCGGGCGGCCAGCCCGTGCGGGCCTGCTCCGATGATGGCAACGTCGGTGTCGGTCATGCTGTCCCCCTTCGTTAGGGCCGCCTCAGGCGGCCTTGACCGCTGCCCCCCACAGGCCCGGCCCGGTGATGTGCTGTCCGGCCAGCCAGGCGGCCGGCCGTTCCTCGGTGATGAACGCGCGGAAGGCCAGGCTGTGGTCGATGTCATCGACCACAGCTGCCCCGCCGGAACGCAGGTGCGGCCAGGCGCAGCTGAGCTCGAACCTGGTGTTGCGGCCGGTCTGCAGGCTGTCGTGCACGAAGACCTCGATCTGGCCAAGCTCGGCCAGCAGTCGAGGCAGCCGTTCCCTGCTGCTGCCCGGCAGGCAGGTCCACCGTGCCCGCAGCTCGTCAGGGACGGCGACGCCGGCCTCGCCGCGGCGTGCCGAGTCCGCCACGGGCAGGTCGATGGTCCACAGGTGGCCCGCCCCGTTGCGGCGCAGGCCCTCGAGCATGAGCCTGGTCGTGAGCCCGTGCGCGACGCCGGTCTCGACCACGCGAGCCGGGCGCAGGTGCGCGACGGCGCACCAGATCGCGGCCGCAAACGTCCGGTCGGAGTCGTTCCAGCCCGCGCAGGAGGCCACGCCGACCCGCATCCGGGCCCGGCGCCTGTCGGCGACGACCGCATCCCAGGCGGGTCCGAAACTCGCGACCGCGGCGCAGGGCCAGTGCAGCCCGAGGGCGGCATGCAGCCGGGCCGGGCCGTCGCTGGTGGCGCCGTAGACCACCCGCGCGGGCGTGCCGACCCCGGCCAGCTCGCGCTCGTCCCTGTGCCGGTCGATGCGGCCGCGGACGCGTTCGGCGCCCCGCACCGGGTGCAGGGCGATCGCCCGTGC
>JASHOV010000485.1 GCA_030038495.1 Streptosporangiaceae bacterium | reverse complement strand
CTGTCCAAGGGACAGTTCGCGAGCAGGTTCGGCCCGTCCGCAGCCACCGTCGCGGCGGTGGAGTCCGCGCTTCGCGCCGACGGCCTGAAGGTGGGCAGCGTGTCGGCGAACCGCCTGCTGATCAACGTCAGCGGCTCGGCCGCCAAGGTAGGCGCGGCGTTCCACACCGGCCTGGAGCACGTGCGCCTGGCCAGTGGTGAGATCGGCCAGGCGACCACGTCGGCGGTCAGGCTCCCGGCCTCGCTCGCCGGCAAGGTCACCGCGGTCGTCGGCCTTAACCAGCTGGTGCACCCGACCGACGGGGCCCTGCGCCCGATCAAGGCACTGGAGCACGGTAGGACCGCGGCGCCTGCCGTCACCGCGAGCGGCTCCGGCGGCCCGGTGGCCTGCAGTGACGCACTGAGCCTGCAGGCCGACGGCGCGCTGACCGACCAGCAGATCGCGGCCTCCTACGGGGTCGACCCGCTCTACGACGCCGGCGACCTCGGCGCCGGGCAGACGATCGACATCTACGAGCTCGAGCCTTACCTGACTTCCGACGTGCAGATGTTCGACGAGTGCTACTTCGGCGCCGATCACACCAGCCAGATCACCGACACGGTGGTGGACGGCGGCCCGGGCACGGGCCCGGGCTCGGGTGAGGCCGCGCTTGACATCGACACCGTGTCGGCCATTGCCCCGGCCGCGAAGATCGATGTCTTCCTGGCCCCGAACAACAACGGCGACATCGGCGAGCTGGACAACTGGAACGCGATCGCGATGGCGGACAACGCCAGCCAGGTGTCGAGCAGCTGGGGGCTGTGCGAGACCGCCGAGCAAGACGGCATGCCCGGCATGCTCCAGGTCGAGAACGAGATCTTCGAGCAGACCGCCGCGCAGGGCCAGACCATCTACGCCTCCGCAGGTGACGACGGATCGGATGACTGCGCCTCGCACGCATCGACTCCGGTGGCCACCGACCTGTCCGTGGATGACCCGGGCAGCCAGCCGTACGTGACCTCGGTCGGCGGTACCACAATCACCGACGCCACCGAGCCGCCGGCGGAGACGGTGTGGAACAACGGCAACAACGGTGGCGCCGGCGGCGGCGGCATCTCCGAGGCCTGGGCCATGCCGCCGTGGCAGACCGCCGTGGCGGTGGCCCAGAACGGGTCGGACGAGGCGTGCAGCAACGACCCCGCGGGCACCGCCGACAACTACCACCTGGCGGGCCTGGATACCACGCTCCCGGCGGGAACGGAGTGCCGCGAGGCACCGGACGTGACCGCGCTGGCTGACCCGCAGACCGGGTACACGATCGTCTACGACGGCGAGTGGTTCCCGATCGGCGGCACCTCGGCCTCGACTCCGCTGTGGGCGGCGCTGACCGCCGAGATGAACGCCTCGACCCAGTGCAGCAGCCTGCCGAACGGCCTCGGCTTTGCGACCCCGTTGTTCTACCAGGTGGCGTCCAGCTCCGCGGCGAACTACGCGGACGCGTTCAGCGACGTGACCGTCGGCAACAACGACAACCTGGGTGTTGGCGCTCCCGGCACCTATACGGCAGGCAAGGGCTACGACCTGGCCAGCGGTCTCGGCTCGCCCCGGCTTACCGACGCGAGCGGCGCGCCGGGCCTGGACGCACAGCTGTGCGCCGCGGCCGGTGCCGACCAGCCGACAGGGACCGGGCCGGCGGTGAGCTCGCTCAGCTCGACGTCAGGACCGTCGGCTGGCGGCGGCACGCTCACCGTCACTGGTACCGGATTCGGCGCCACGCAGGGCAGCGGCAATGTCTTCTTCGGCAATGTCGACGCCACGGTGGCGAGCTGGTCGGCGACGTCGATCACGGTCGACATTCCCGCCTACCAGCCGCCTGCGGGCAACCCGGCAGGATCGGCCGGCCGGGCACTCGTCACCGTGGTGACGTCGGCCGGCGAGTCCAGCGCGCCGTCGGAGGCGAATGCGGTGTACGAGTACACCGCGGCCTCCAGCGGGGCACCGGTGGTGGACTACGTCAGCACGGCGGATGGCCCGACGGGCGGCGGCAACACCGTGGACATCGTCGGATCCGGTTTGACCGGCGCCACCGGCGTGACCTTCGGTGACGTCGCGGCGACGACCTTCGACGTCATCAGTGACAATGAGCTGAGCGTCCAGGTGCCGGCCAGCGATGGCAACTGCGCGGTCCCGGCGTCGCAGGGGGACTGCGCGGTCCAGGTGACGGTCACTACTCCGGCGGGCACGAGCTCAGGGCCGGTCCCGCTGCCGGCCTATCAGGGCCCGGTTGAGTACGGCGCCAACGGTGCGTTCTTCACGCCGGCGGGTACCGAGGGCACCCCGCAGCCGGATGAGTACGACTACACCGCCGCGCCGACGATCACCTCCGTCAGCCCGACCTACGCCAGTGAGAACGGGACCACCGCCGAGGTGATCACCGGCACCGGCTTCAACCTCAACACCTTCGACTGGGTGAACGTCGGACAGGCGGACGTGGGCTTCAACCAGGACTTCACCATCCTGGGGATCAGCCCGACCCAGCTCACGATCGGTATCCCGCCGGCGGCGCCCACCACCGAGCCGGTATCGACCCCGATCTCGGTGCAGGACTCCGGTGGCGCCGCGCTGCTGTCGAACGTCGACACGACGACGTTCAACTACGCCGGTACCCCGGTCCTGACCAGCATCTCCAAGCACATCGCTTCTCAGTCCGCTCCCGGCAATCTGACGATCACGGGTTCGGGCCTGATCGATGTGACCAGCGTCGTGCTCCAGCTTCAGGGTCCGCTCAGCTTCCTGACGTCGACTTCCACGGCGATCTCGGACCAGAGCGACACCTCGCTGACGGTCGCGATTCCGAACGAGTACGCGGCCCCGGCGGACGTGCTCGTCTGCAGCGCGACCGGCTGCAGCACGCCCGATCCCGCGGTGGACACGCTGACGCTGGCCTACCCGGGCCGGCCGATCATCAGCTCCGTGAGCCCGGCCAGCGGCCCGGCCCACGGCGCGAACGTGGTGGAAATCAGCGGCGTGCTCGACACCGAGCTCACCGCGGTTCACTTCGGCTCGCGGCTGGCGACGATCCTGTTCGAGCCGGGGCTCACCGCCAGCGGGTCGCCCGTCGTCGTGGTGGCACCGCCGGGCACGGCCGGCAAGAAGGTGCCGGTCACGATCAGTACGCTCGGCGGGGAGCTCGTCGGGTTCCCGACGAGTCTGCCGGTCGGGTACACCTACACCAAGAGCTCGCCGACCGCACCGCGGGACGTGAGCGCCAAGGCGGGCGTCCGGAGTGCGACCGTCAGCTGGAGGGCTCCCAGCGACAACGGTGGCAGCTCGGTGACCGGGTACGTGATCACGCTCCGGGCAGCGCACCACAAGACGGTGACCGTCAAGGTCTCCGCCAGAGTCGGCAAGGTCACCGTCAGGCGCCTGTCGACCGTGACCTACTCCGTCGAGGTGCAGGCCGTCAACAAGTACGGGCGCGGCCTGCCGGCATCCTCTGACGTGCGCCCGAGGAGCTAGCACACATAAGGAAAGGCACGGTGACTGCCCCGCCTCCCGGTTTTCCGGAGGCGGGGCAGTACCGTGCCCGGCCAGCGCAGAGCCGGCCACGGCCGGCTCTGCTGGTCACCAGCGATTGTGCGCTATATAGCAGTCCCACAGAAACGCCAATCACTGTTATTCAACTGTAACAAAGCTAGAAATAGCTGTTGAGTTCGGTTCCTGCTAGCGTCCGGCGTGAATTCCATTTGGTCGGTGCGCGCCGATTGCACGGTGTTCGTCGGCCCAGGCGCGCGGCCTGTGTGGTCGCATCCGGAAACGAGGGCAAGCTATGCGAGGAAGCATGGCGGGCGGCGCCTGGCGCGCGCGCACGTCACGGAGATCGGTGAAACTGGTAATCGCGGCTGCGACCGCGCCGGTCCTGGTCGCGAGTATGGGCGCGATGGCGGCGAGCCCGGCGTCGGCCAGCCCGGCCGAGTCGGGGCAGGCACAGCTGAGCCCCGCGCAGGCGGCGCAGCTGTCCACGAACGTGAATCAGCCCGTCATCGTGATCATGAAGAGCCAGCAGGCCCAGGCGCAGGTGGGCAGCCGCGCCGCGGCCGCTCGCGCGACGGCGGTGCGCGGCTCTCAGGCGTCGCTCGTGTCGGAGCTCGGTGAGGTGCACGCCACGAACGTCAGGCAGTACTCGCTGGTGAACGCGGTCGCCGCGACCGTTTCCTCGGGCGAGGAGTCATGGCTGCGGGCAGACAGCTCGGTGGCCGAGGTCGTCCCTGACTCCACGATCACCGAGTCGGAGCCGACGACGACCACCACGACCACCACGACCACCACGAGCTCGACGCCGTCGAAGATCAAGACCTCGCTGAAGCCCCACGTCATTCCCGGCGCCTGCTCCAAGACGCCTCAGCTCGACTCCGAGGGCCTCACGCTGACCAACACCGCGTCCTACAACAAGCACCAGAAGACCGCGCGCTCGCTCGGCTTCACCGGCGCCGGCGTGAAGGTCGCGTGGATCGCGGACGGGCTCGACCCGGACAACATCAACTTCATCCGGCGCAACGGCACCTCGGTGTTCGACCCGGCGACCGGCGGTGACTACGAGGACTTCACCGGCCTCGGCCCCGGCGCGCAGACCGGCGGCGACGAGGCGTTCCTGGACGCGAACACGATCGCCGGCCAGGGCATTCATGTCTACGACGTGAACGGCTACGGCGCACAGCCCTACAAGACGCCGTGCAACGTCAGGATCGAGGGCGTCGCGCCTGGCGCGAGCCTGGACGGGTTCGACGTGTTCGCCGAGGCGATTAACTCGGCCGGCACCGCGTACGTGCTGGAAACCACGGAATCCAACTTCCTCGAGGCGATCAACTACGCGGTCGAGACCGACCACGTGAACGTGATCAACGAGTCCTTCGGCGAGAGCACGGTCCCGGATATCGGCTCGCTCGACGCCGTGAAGATCTTCGACGACGCGGCCGTCGCCGCGGGAGTCGTCGTCGTGTCCAGCAGCGGCGACGCCGGCGCGACCGACACGATCGGCTCGCCGGCCACCGACCCGGCCGTCATCACAGCGGGCGGCTCGACCGACGACCGCTACTACGCGCAGACCAACTACGCCGCGGCGCGCTACTTCGCGACCACCGGCTGGCTGAACGACAACATCAGCGCGCTGAGTTCGGGCGGTACCGACGAGACGAACGGCACCGTCGACCTGGTCGCCCCGGCCGAGGTCAGCTGGGCCTCATGCCAGCCGGACCCGGCGGTGTACTACTCGTGCGTGACCGAGACCGGCAAGCCGTCGGACATCGAGGAGAACGGCGGGACCAGCGAGTCGTCGCCGTTCATCGCCGGCGCGGCGGCCCTGGTCATCCAGGCCTACCGCCACACCCACCACGACGCGAACCCGACGCCCGCGCTGGTCAAGCGGATCCTGATGAGCACGGCGACCGACCTTGGCGCGCCGGCCGACGAGCAGGGCGCGGGACTGCTGAACTCCTACAAGGCCGTCGAGCTGGCCGAGTCCATCTCGACCGGCCACCCGGTAGGCGACACCCTGCTGCTGAGCCCGAACTCGCTGAACGCGACTGGCCGGGCCGGGAGCACCCTCCGGTTCCCTGTGACGATCACCAACACCGGCGCGCAGACGCAGGTCGTGCACCTGTCCGGCCGCACCTTCGGGCCGAATGAGAACACCCACAGCGGCAAGATCACGCTGAAGGACGGGGTCAGCCCCCAGTTCGCGAACTACCAGGGCATTCAGAACAACTACGGCGTGTTCCACTTCAAGGTCACGCGCGGCCAGGACCGCCTGGTCATGGCGTTGGACTACCCCGGCAACCAGGACAACTGCAACCTGGGCGCGTTCTGCGATTCGGACCTGAACGACCGCGTCCGCGTGATCCTGATCGACCCGCGCGGCCGGTTCGCCAGCCACTCATTCCCGCAGGGTCCGGGCAACCACACCCTGTCCGACGTGCGCTACCCGACGGCGGGCACGTGGACCGGAGTGATCTTCGGTGACATCGCCGGCAAGGATGACAGCGTCGGCGGCACGAACGGCACCGTGCGGTGGCAGGAGTCCACCGAGCGGTTCGCGTCGTTCGGCTCGGTCTCGCCGAGCACCGTGGTGCTGGCTCCCGGCCACAGCCGGACCGTCGTGGTCACCGAGCGGACCCCGGCGCAGCCGGGTGACGCCTCGGGCTCGATCGTGCTGACCTCCAGCCGTGGTGGCATCGACAGCTACCTGGGCCCGGAGAGCAACTCGATCCCGGTCACGCTGCGCAGCCTGATCAACGTCGCTACCGGCGGGCACTTCAGCGGCACGCTGACCGGCGGCAACGGGCGTGATCCCGGTGAGGGCCAGCTGGAGTACTACGAGTTCACCGTGCCTAGCGGCGGCGTGCACAGCATCACGGCTGACCTGCACTTCCGCAACGACCCGACCGACCCGGCGGGTGTGTACCTGGTGAGCCCGGACGGCGCCGCGCTGGCCGTCGGCCAGAACAGTTTCCTCCGCGGCAGCGGCAGTTCGGCCGTGCTGTACGCGACCACCGGGGTGACGGCCACCACCCTCAACCCTCAGCCCGGCACGTGGACGCTGATCGTGGACTTCGCGGGCGCGGTCGTCGGCAACGAGATCTCCGAGCCGTACAGCGGCAGCATCACGTTCAACAACGTGAAGGCGAGCGCGACCGGGCTGCCGGACAGCGCGAGCGACCAGCTGGCCGCGGGCTCGCCGGTGACGGTGCCGGTTCAGTACACCAACAACACCCCGGCGGTGCAGGAACTGTTCGCCGACGGAAGGCTGAACGCGGCCCAGCCGACGACGCTGACCGTCGTGTCCGGGTCGTCGGCGACGGTGCCGCTGCCGATGACGGGTACCACCTACCCACCGACCTGGCTGGTGCCGACGGAGACGTCGAGCATCTCGGTGTCCCAGACGTCCACCGTGCCCGGCATGTTCGACCTCGGGTACAACGACGACGACAGCGACCCGGACCTGCCCAGCGCGAACCCGGGCAGCGTCCTGTGCGGCACCTCGGCGTCGGCCTCGTGGGCGCCGCCGGGCGGGACCGTGTCGCAGGGCGTCTGGGAAACGGGCCCGACCGAGTGCGGACCGTTCCCGGCACCGGCAGCCACGGGCTCGGCGACCGACACGATGACCGCCGTGACCAAGCCGTTCGACCCGGCGGTGACGTCGGCCACGGGCGACCTCTGGGAGCTGTCGGTCAACCCGTCGGCCGCGTTCGCGCCGGTCGAGGTCGACCCCGGTCAGACGGTGACGATCGACGTCACGATCACCCCGTCGGCCGCCGTGGGCACTGTCGTCAGCGGAACCCTGTACATCGACGACTACAACTGGATAACGCAGCCGTACCTGAACACGGACGGCAACGAGCTGGCCGCGTTCCCGTACGAGTACACGGTCGCGAGCAGCTAACAGATCGGATCGGGGCGAAGGGCCGGCCGGCAACGGCCGGCCCTTCGCCGTCTGCGCGGCGCTCGTATGCTTGCCCGGTGACCGTGCTGCGCTCGGCGATCGATGACCGGTCATCCGATTTCGCCGCGAACAAGGCAGCCATGCTCTCCAAGCTTGAAGAGATCTCGGCTGAGCAGGCCAAGGCGATCGCGGGCGGCGGGCCCAAGTACACGCAGCGCCACCGGAGCCGGGGCAAGCTGCTGGTCCGCGAGCGGATCGAGCTGCTGCTGGACCCCGGCTCGCCGTTCCTGGAACTCTCGCCGCTGGCCGCCTGGGGCACGGAGTTCGCGGTCGGCGGCAGCGTCGTCACCGGGATCGGGGTGGTCGAGGGCACCGAGTGCATGATTTCCGCCAGCGACCCGACGGTGCGCGGCGGCACCAGCAACCCGTGGACCGTGCGCAAGACGTTCCGCGCGCACGACATCGCGGTCGCGAACCGGCTGCCGCTGATCTCGCTGATCGAGTCCGGCGGTGCCGACCTGCCCACCCAGAAGGAGATCTTCATCCCCGGCGGCCGCACGTTCCGCGATCTCACCCGGCTGTCGGCGGCGCGGATCCCGACGATCACGCTGGTGTTCGGCAACTCGACCGCCGGCGGCGCGTATGTGCCCGGCATGTCCGACCACGTGGTGATGATCAGGGAACGGTCGAAGGTGTTCCTCGGCGGGCCGCCGCTGGTCAAGATGGCGACCGGCGAGGAGTCCGACGACGAGTCGCTCGGCGGGGCCGAGATGCACGCGCGCCAGTCCGGCCTGGCCGACTACCTGGCCGCCGACGAGCCGGACGCGATCAGGATCGGCCGCCGGATCGTCGCCCGGCTGAACTGGCGCAAGCAGGGTCCCCCGCCGGGCCTCGTTCCCTCCCCACCCATCCACGAGGAGGAGCAGCTACTCGGGATCGTGCCGCCGGACCTGCGGTTCCCTTTCGATCCGCACGAGGTGATCGGCCGGGTCGTGGACGGCTCGGATTTCGACGAGTTCAAGCCGGCGTACGGCACGAGCCTGGTCACCGGCTGGGCGAGCGTGCACGGCTACCCGGTCGGCATCCTGGCCAACGCCCGCGGCGTGCTGTTCAGCGCCGAATCGCAGAAGGCCGCGCAGTTCATCCAGCTCGCCAACCAGGTCGACACGCCGCTGATCTTCCTGCACAACACCACCGGGTACATGGTCGGCGCGCGGTACGAGCAGGCCGGCATCATCAAGCACGGCGCGATGATGATCAACGCGGTGTCCAACTCCGCGGTGCCGCACATCTCGATCCTGCTCGGCGCCTCCTACGGGGCCGGCCACTACGGCATGTGCGGCCGGGCCTACGACCCGCGGTTCCTGTTCGCCTGGCCGAGCGCGAAGTCCGCGGTGATGGGGCCGGCTCAGCTGGCCGGGGTGCTGTCGATCGTGTCGCGGGCCGCCGCCGCGGCGGCCGGGCGGCCGTTCGACGAGGAGGCCGACGCGACCATGAAGGTCATGGTGGAGAGCCAGATCGAGGCCGAGTCGCTGCCCATGTTCCTGTCCGGGCGGATCTACGACGACGGGATCATCGACCCGCGGGACACGCGTACCGTGCTGGGCCTCTGCCTGTCGGTGATCCACGGCTCGCCGGTGCAGGGCGCCCGCGGCGGCTACGGCGTCTTCCGGATGTGAGTGCCGCCATGCTGACCACTGTCCTCGTTGCCAACCGGGGCGAGATCGCCCGCCGGGTGTTCCGGTCCTGCCGCGCTCTCGGCCTGGGCACGGTCGCGGTGTACTCCGATCCCGACGCGGACTCGCCGCACGTGGCCGAGGCCGATGCGGCGGTCCGGCTGCCGGGCGGCGCCGCGGCCGACACCTACCTGCGCGGCGGGTTGCTGATCGAGGCCGCGCAGCGGGCCGGTGCAGGCGCGATTCACCCGGGCTACGGGTTCCTGTCGGAGAACGCGGAGTTCGCCCGGGCGGTCCAGGCGGCCGGGCTGACCTGGATCGGCCCGTCGCCGGACGCGATCGCGGCCATGGGCAGCAAGGTCGAGTCGAAGCGCCTGATGGCCGCGGCGGGCGTGCCGGTGCTGGCCGCCCTGGATCCGCAGGCCATCACCGAGGCTGACCTTCCCGTGCTGGTCAAGGCCTCGGCCGGCGGTGGCGGCCGGGGCATGCGGGTGGTGCGATCGCTGGCCGGCCTCCGCGGCGCCCTGGCCGCAGCGGCGGCCGAGGCCGCGTCCGCGTTCGGCGATCCCGCGGTGTTCTGCGAGCCGTACGTGGAGCGCGGCCGGCACATCGAGGTGCAGGTGCTGGCCGACGGCGCCGGGACGGTCTGGACCGTGGGCGAGCGCGAGTGCTCCATCCAGCGGCGCCACCAGAAGATCATCGAGGAGGCGCCGTCCCCGCTCGTCGAGCGGACGCAGGGAATGCGCTCGCGACTGCTCGAGGCCGCCAGGCTCGCGGTCGCCGCGATCGGCTACATCAACGCGGGAACGGTGGAGTTCCTGGCCGACGAGTCCGGCCGGTTCTGGTTCCTGGAGATGAACACCCGGCTTCAGGTCGAGCATCCGGTCACCGAAGCCGTGACCGGGCTGGACCTGGTCGCACTGCAACTGCAGATCGCGGCCGGCCGGTCGCTACCGCCGACGCCGCCGCCGGCGGCCGGGCACGCGATCGAGGCGCGGCTGTACGCGGAGGACCCGGCCGCGGGCTGGCAGCCGCAAAGCGGCGTCCTGCGCCGGTTCGAGCTGACCGCCGCGGCCGGGGAGTTCGGCCTGGTGCCGCCGGGCCCCTCCGCGCTCCCCGTGCTGCGGCTGGACTCGGGGGTGGTGTCCGGCAGC
>JASHOV010000484.1 GCA_030038495.1 Streptosporangiaceae bacterium | reverse complement strand
CATAGTGCGAGGCGGCCACCATGGCCTCAATCTGCAGCTGATACCTGGGCTTGGTCCTGCCTCCGGTTACCGCATAGGGCCGGACCAGCGCGCTGCTCTCCTCCGCCGGTCCGCGCTCGGAGTACTGCTGCCTCGGATCGGAATGATCGGAGCCAAACCCAGTGCCGAAGTCGTAGCCGACGCCCGACAGGTCACTGCGGTCGCCTGAATACAGGCGCTCGCTAGCGTCCCAGTCATCGCGCCCGGCGCCGAACACGGCCACCTCCTGTCACTATCTGCCGCCCTCGCCCCAGCCGGGGACGCCGCCCCGCACATCAGGCGTCAACGCGCTACCGACCCGCTCCACCAGCAGCGCCATCTCGTACGCGACAAGGCCCATGTCGCAGTCGGCTGCAGCGAGCACGGCCAGGCTCGAGCCGTCGCTGATCGCCATGATGATCAGCAGGCCGCGCTGCATCTCGACCACGGTCTGGCTGACGGCGCCGCCCTCGAAGACCCTGGCCGCGCCCTGCGTCAGGCTGGTGAGACCGGAAGTGACCGCGGCCAGCTGATCAACCCTGTCCGCAGGGAACCCGCGCGAGAACGCCATCGGCAGGCCGTCTGAGGAGACCACGATCGCATGCGCCACGGAGGGCACCCGCTCGACGAAGTTCGTGATCAGCCAGTTCAGGTCCTGGGCCGGACGCACAAGCGGACTCACAGGCACTCCTTCCTCTCGCGGCAGGCGACCCGGCTAGCTGTCTCCGGGAACGGCACTGCTGTTGCCGGCCGCGCCTGCTGGCGCTGCCGCGATCCGACATTAACCATGAGCATGCCAGTCGGCCGCGTCATCCTCATCCTGAACCATCATCCGGGTCCGACCCATTATCGTCACCTGTAGCGGCGGCCCGGCCTTCCCGGCTGCCGCGCTGGAAGCTCGAGAACCGGTCCCTGGTGACGGCGGCCGACCGCGCGGGCACCGACGGCGCCTGCTCCTGCGTCTCGGACCCGGCCGCGCCGGGCACCAGGTTGGCCTGCGGCACGCGCTTGGGCAGGCCCGCGGTCGTCATGCCGCCCGTCGACGGCGTGCTGACCGCGGCCGCCGCCTGCCAGCCCTGGTCGGACGGAGTGGCCCAGGTGACCTCGGGGGCCGACTGGGTGCTCACCGCGGCGGCACCACCGTCCGGACCGGGCCAGCCGCCGCCCATGGCACTGCGGCCACGGCGGAACCAGTCGGACTCGACCGCCTCAAAGATCGGCAGCCGGTTCTCGGTCGCGACATGCTCGGCGGGCGGGATGATCACGTCGCCGTTGGAACTGGAATCACGCCCGAAGGTGCCGTGCTCCGGACGCGACGAGCCGGCCATGCTCCCGGCGGGAACGGCGCCTGTCAGTCCTGATACTGGCGGGCCCGACCCTGGCACAACGGGCTGGCCCAGACGGACGGTCGGCGGGGTCAGGTCGACGGCCGGAAGCGGGCTGGTCGAGTACGGCTCTGACTGGGAATAGTCGGCGGCTACGTCGTGGCCGGCATCCTGCGCCGGGTCCGCTGACTGCTCGGACCGGAAGGCCGGCTGCGGCCCAGTCGTGGCCACTCCCCTGGCGGGATCGCCCGGCATGGGTCCCGCGCCTGGCACTCGGCGCACTCCGAGCTTGCCGTTCCCATCGCCGTCTCCCGCCATCGAGGCGAACTTCGGCGCACGGGCAGCATTGATCTCCAGCTGATTGGCGGAGATAAGGTCCTCCACGGTGCCGGGCACGACGCCTGCGCCCAGACCGGCCGCGGCGGTGTCGAACCGGCGCAGGCCGCCGGGCGTGACCGCCTCGCCTTCGTGGCCGACCACCTCGTCCGGCAGCCATACCAGAGCGGTCAGGCCGCCGGCGGCGGCCGGCCGGAGCCGGACTCGGATCCCGTGCCTGGCCGCCAGCCGGGCGACCACGAACAGGCCCATGCGGCGGGACACGGCAACATCGACGACCGGCGGGTTATCCAGCCGCCAGTTCGCGTGCGCCATCTCCTCGGCGCCCATGCCGACGCCCTGGTCGGTGATGTCGAGCAGCACCCCGCCACTGCTCAGCAGGTGGCCGGCCACGACCACGGGAGTCTCGGCCGACGAGAACGAGGTGGCGTTCTCCGCCAGCTCGGCCAGCAGGTGCACGACGTCGTTGACCGCGTGGCCGCGGACCGAGATGCCGGGCTGCACGTTCAGCGTGACGCGCTCGTACTGCTCGATCTCGGATACCGCGGCGCGGAGCACGTCGACCAGCGCGACCGGCTGGTTCCACCGCCTGGTCGCCTCGTGACCCGCGAGAACCAGCAGGTTTTCCGAGTTGCGCCGCATTCGGGTGGCCAGGTGGTCCATCTGGAACAGGCTGGACAGCCGGTCCGAGTCCTGCTCGCCCTGCTCCAGGTCGTCGATCAGGCGGATCTGCCGCTCGACCAGGGACTGGCTGCGCCGGGACAGGTTGACGAACATCGCGTTGACGTTGCCGCGCAGGGCCGCCTCGTTTGCTGCCAGCCGCAGCGCCTCGCGGTGTACCTGGTCGAACGCCCGCGCCACCTCACCGATCTCGTCGGCGGAGTCGACGTCGATCGGCTCGATCTCCAGCTGGACCGCTTCCCCGTCGGAGTCGCTCATCCGGCGGACAGTCTCCGGCAGCCGGACGCCGGCGACCTCGAGCGCGCCCGAGCGCAGTCGCCGCAGCGGCCGGACCATGGACCGGCCAACGACGGTGGTCAGCAGCAGCGCCAGCAGCAACACGACCAGGATCGCGGCGCCGACGCCCGAGGCGGTCAGGATCGCCTTGTTCCGCAGGCTGGACGCCCGGTTGACGGTGTCGGCGACGAGCCGCTGCTCGACGACGGACAGCGATGCGATCGGCCCGGTGGTAAAGGCATCGAAGGCCTGGGTGGCCGTGACCGGCGCGGCCGTGAGTTTCTGGCCAGTCTGCTCGAAGTCGATGGCAGTGGCCTCGTAGCGGCTGGCGTAGTCGACGAGGCTGCTGCTGGTGACGAACTGGTTGTACAGGGCCAGCTGCCCGGGCGTGGCGGACACGTCGAACTGCTGCAGGTCCGCGTTCGCGTCCGCTTCTGCCGCCGTCAGGTCGGGCAGCACGTTCTGCTGGAACGCGCCCAGCGTGTAGGCGTAGCCCACCAGCGCCCGCTGCTCCGACTGTGCCTCGCGCATACGGGAGATCAGGCCAAGAGAGCGCACGTCGGTAGCAAGCTCCTGGTCGCCGGCGCTCAGGGAGATCTCATCGTCGATGGCCAGCAGCGAGTCGATCACGCTGGTGTAACTCTGCAGGACGCTCAGCGCCGGCAGCTGCGTCGTCATGGCCGCGGTACGCAGCGACTGGATGTCGTTGAGGTCGCCCAGGATGTTGTCCGCATCGTCCTGGGCCTGCACAGGAAAGCTGTCGCCGATGCCAGAGACCTGCTGCCTGACCGCCGCGATCCAGGGCTGGGTGAGCCCCTGAGCCGACGTAACCGACTGCAGGTTCGCGGGGTTAGCCGCGCCGTAGGCGGGCCGGTTCGTGCTCCCGGCCTGCTCGGCCTGGCCGATGTACACGATCGTGTTGTCCCGCTCGCTCTCAAGGTCGCCGGCCAGCTGGGTGACCGCCGAGCTGAGATTCGCGAGCTGCACGACCCGCTGGTAGGTAACGGCGTTCTCCCAGGCCGTCACGATGTAGGTACCGCCCAGCACTACGGCGGTCAGGGTCGGGATGATGATCAGCAGCAGCAGCCTCGACCGCACGCGCCAGTTCTTCAGCGCGCGCCGGGTCACCTGGACGGCGGCCGG
>JASHOV010000483.1 GCA_030038495.1 Streptosporangiaceae bacterium | reverse complement strand
CCAGATGGCAAGGAGGAGGTGGCAGTCGGGATCGGCGTCGGCTCCCAGCCAACGAACGGCACTGTCGAGGTCGTGGAGGTGAAGCGCCTCTTTCGGGGCTAGGGCCAGGTTCTCCGCTAGTGCGTACTCCCGAGCGGACTCCCCCATAGAAGGAACAGAGTGCGCCCACCGACCTTCAGAGCCAGTGGGTACCAGGTCTCGCTCACCGCTAAATCATCGCGTGAGCAAGGCATGGAGACTCGGCGCAGGCTTTTTATGCATCGCCACCGCAGGATCTCAGTTCCCGCATCTGTCGCCGAGCGGCCGAGGGCTGGGCCGGTGGGGGCTTGAGGATACCCGGGCGCTTTCTCGATCGGCTCGTCGCTCAGGCGACCGGACCAGTACTGCAAGTCGCACCATCCGCCGTCAAAGAGTACGACTGACCCTTCCTGGTCGACTCGATGGACTGCCACTCCGATTGAGTCCGGCCGCACGACGTCGTCGCGCTCAACCGCCGCAAGATCCAAGTCAATTGGCCCCACCCCAGAAGTTTGCCTGAGATCGCAGCTTCCGCACATGCCGCGCGGCGCGCCGTCTCGATCGCGCTCGCTAACTGAGCTCGAGACGCTCCATGGGCTGGCCGGTAATTCCGGCGATGATCTCGAAATCCTTGTCGAGGTGCAGAACGGTCAGGCCGGTGAACTCTGCCGTGGCGGCGATGATGAGGTCCGGGATCGATGGCGCCCGGTGCTGACCGCGATCCCCGAGCAAGGTCAGCACCTCCACGGCGCGGTCCTCGATCGCGGGAGCCTGATATTCCACCGGCATCGCCGACAGCGGCGGACCTTGCAGCCCCGCGCGAAGATCGGCGCCAGAACGGGCGGAATATCCGACCTCCAGCCGCGTCACCGTCGTGATCCGGACCAGGCCACGCTCGATGCGCGCCGCCCACTCAGCCGGATCGCGGCTAGCGGCCAGCCGGACCAGAGCCGACTTATCGATCAGCCACTCGGTCACCGCCACGCCTGCGACATCACGTCCGGATCGCCCAGGTCACCAAACAGCTCGGAGAAGCGGTCCAGATCCTCAGTGTTCACCGCCGCGCCGGCCGACGCCGCGTCCTGGGCAAGCCGGCGCCGGACATACTCGCTGCGCGACAAGCCCAGTCGGCTAGCCCGCGCATCCACGGCGGCCAGCACCTCATCGGGCACGTCACGGATCAGCATGTCAGCCATGAGCACCTCCACGTGATATCCCATGATAGCACTGCGGCTTGGTCGGAACGTTCCTGCTCGGCAAAGGTCGCTCGCTCGTGCCGCGAACGGGCTGAGCACGGGTGCGACGGACCGGGTTGCCGCCATCTGCTCGGAAGCCCTGCCGCAGCTGGCGGTCACCGGCAGCGAGCGGCCTGCGGTCACTGGTGGTCGGTGAGCGGATGCGGTTCAGCGCGGCGATTTTGCCGCCGTGGGCGCGCAAGACCCGCAGGTCGCCGAGGTGCTGCCGCTTTTGTATCTGCACGGGCTGTCGAGCGGGGACTTCGTGCCTGCGCCGGCTCAGTTCCCGTGCTCGCATGCCGGGCTGTCGGCCTCCACCATCACCAAGCGCTGGGGTTTCCCCGCCTCCTGGCTGAGATCACACGGCTCCGGAACCTGCTGGACAACCCGCTCAACCACAACTCTTGACTATTGCTCCGCATGACGATCCTCGGGACTGACCCGCTCGCGCGGTTCCGCGAGTCGCCCCGTTTCCCGCTCATGAGGCGGAGCCCGGGGACCCCGGTATTGGGGGTGCTGGTGCTGGTTTCGTGTTGCGGTTGGCCGTAGCGTGTCCTACCTGGCGGGCGGCACGATGACGATCGGGCAACTTGAGTAATGCGCGACTTTGGTCGCCACCTCACTGACTCTCAGCGCCGGAAACCCGCGCTGACCGAGACTGCCGATCACCAGCATGTCGGCATGCCGGGAAGCGTCTATCAGTTCCTGACCCGCCAGGCCGGTCACGGCGCTCACGGTCGTCGTCGGTATCGTGCTCATTTTGTGACTAACCCTGGCCACCGCGTCTTCCGCGGCCTGGCGGGCCTTCTCGAGCATGATCGCGTCTTCCGGGATTACTGAGGGCTGGCCGGTATAGGGATTGACTGCGACCTCGTTGATCGTCAGGACGGTAAGCGGCAGGTGTTCAGTCGCTGCACGCTGCATCGCCCAGCCAAGGGCATAGTCTGCATTTTCCGATCCGTCGTATCCGACCACGATGCCAGGCATCTCGTGTTCCTCCTCTGTGCGCGCTATCCGCTTACCGACTAGCCTCGCTCTGCGTCTGCACGCGACGACAGGGCAGTTGGTGGGCCTTCACCAGGACCTAAGTCCGTGAGCGGGACAGGGCCAGGAGGTTCCGTGCTCACCATGCTCGCCCGCGCCTGCGGGGACGCGGCCCGAGGTGCCATGGGGTGTTCAGGTCCGTGGTCTGCTTGTCCGGTATGCGCTGCAGGTGCTTACCAGTGCGCACTCATACCCAGCTAGCCGCGCGGTCTTGCAGGACCGCCAGACCGGGCAGTGGCGTACCCTGTCGCCGCCGCCGCCGATCACCGAGTCGGCGCCGCTATCGACGA
>JASHOV010000482.1 GCA_030038495.1 Streptosporangiaceae bacterium | reverse complement strand
AGAGTGGCGTTCCGCGACCTCGGGCTGCCGCCCCCTCAACTCAACGTCTGGGTCGGCGGCGACGATGTGATCGGCCGCGCGGACTTTCTCTGGGAACAGTTCAACACGATCGGCGAGGCTGACGGCGCGCTCAAGTACTCCGATCCCGGCAGGGCGCGAAAACAGCTCTGGCGCGACTCCCGGCTGCGGGACGCGGGCTTCGAGGTCGTCCACTTCACCTGGCGGGAGATCGACGAGACGCCGGAGCGGGTCGCGGCCTCCATCCGGGCTGCGTTCGAACGTGGCAAGCGCCTCTCGACGCGGTCGGCTACTGGCCAGGCGCCGGCATCTGGCCGGGCGCCGGCATCTGGCCGGGCGCCGGCATCTCGCCGGCCGGCGTGACCGGAGTACAGATGAGAGTCCACGGCTTGCCCTGCCGGCGGGTGAGCACGATCGTGGCGTGGCCCTCGCCTTTCAGGCTCAGCCGCCGGTGGATCTGCTGAACGTCGCCCGCGAGCCCGCGCCGGCGGATGTCGGCGGCCCCGATGCCCATCTGGTTCAGCCTGAGAGCGACCTGGCGCTCGTGCCAGGGCATCGACTCGATAACTCGCAGGGTCCGTGCGAACGGGCTGCTGACCGGAAAGCCCGAAGCCAGGAACGCGATCATGGGGTCGATCTTCCAGGCGCCGAGCTCGCGGGCCAGTTCCTCGACCAGGCCTGCCCTGGTGACGGCCGGATTCGGGTCCAGCAGGTACTCGCCCGGTGCCTCGACCGGGACGTCCGGGCCCGGTGCGAAGGTGAGCGTCTGCCGGCCGGGCAGCAGCGTCGCCCGCCTGGTCGTGGTTGCCAGCGCGGGCGACCAGAGCAGCGCCTCCTTCAGGTCCCGGCCCACGGCGACGAACTCGGTCTCCCAGCCCGCCGGTATGAGGTCGTGGGGCAGACCAGGGGCCGCCTTGATGCCGATCGCAGCGACCTGGCTGGGCAGCCCCAGGCACCAGCCCAGCGGCGGTTTGCAGTCACCGGACCGCAGGCGCCGTTCTCCGGCGCGGCGAGCCGGGTCGATGAATATCCCCTGTACCGGCGATCCAGTCAGGACCAGGTCCTGTACGTCCGCGCAGAGCGCGGTCACCCCGGCGGCCACCCCGGCGGTCACCCCGTGGACCGCGGCGTTGTGCCGGGCGAACCTGAGCGCGTCGAGGTCGGCGTCGACCGCGAGGACGTTTTGGGCTACGGTTGCCAGCGCCGCGAGGTTGCCGCCGATCCCGCAGCACAGGTCGGCGACAAGGCTCTGGCCCGAATATCGCTGCGCGGAATGAGTGGCGGTCAGGTCCGAGGAGGCCTGCTCCAGCCCGGCCCGGGTGAAGTACATCCGATCGGCCAGGGCGAACTTGGCTCGGCCCGCCTGACGCAGGGCCTGCTGAGTGAGGGCCGCGGCGACCAGGCCGGGGGGATACCGCTCGCGCAGCTCCTCGGCCAGGCGGAGCGCTGTGTCGGGACTCACATCCCGCCCGGCGAGCAAGCCCAGAAGCTCCTGTCCTTCGCTGGAGAGCAGGTCGGCGGCTGGTGTCACGGCTCCATCATCCCCGGGGCTGGCCGAGCGGCGGGATGCGGGACATAAGTAGGACGTCCTACTATCGAGGGCATGAGCCTTGACTTCCCTGCCTACGCCCTGTCGGAGGAGCACGCGGCGCTCCGCGAGTCCGTCCGCGCCCTGGCCGAGGAGCAAATCGCACCGTATGCCGCTGAGGTCGACGAATCAGCGCGGTTCCCCCAGGAAGCACACGACGCCCTGGTCAAGGCCGACCTAAATGCCGTCCACATTCCGGAGCAGTACGGCGGGGCTGGAGCCGACGCGATCGCGACGGTGATCGTCATCGAGGAAGTCGCCAGGGTCTGTGCGTCGTCCTCGCTGATCCCGGCGGTTAACAAGCTGGGCACGGTGCCGCTGCTGCTATCGGGCTCGGAGGAGCTCAAGCAGCGGTTCCTGCCGCCGGTCGCCAGCGGCGCGGCAATGTTCTCATATGCGCTCTCGGAGCCCGAGGCGGGCTCTGACGCGGCGGCGATGAAGACCAAGGCGGTCCGCGACGGCGACAATTTCGTGCTCAACGGAACCAAGCGCTGGATCACTAATGCCGGCGTCTCGCAGTACTACACGGTGATGGCGGTTACTAATCCGGGAACGGGTGCCGACGGGATCTCAGCCTTCGTCGTGGATAAGGATGACGAGGGTTTCACGTTCGGCGCCCCGGAGCACAAGCTCGGCATCAAGGGCTCCCCGACCCGCGAGCTGTATTTCGACAACTGCGTGATCCCGGCGAGCCGGATGATCGGCGCCGAGGGAAGCGGCTTCAAGACCGCGCTGGCCACCCTGGACCACACCCGGATCACGATCGCTGCCCAGGCGCTCGGGATCGCCCGTGGGGCGCTCGACTACGCCATCGGCTACGTCAAGGAGCGCAGGCAGTTCGGCAAGCCGATCGCCGAGTTCCAGGGACTGCAGTTCATGCTCGCGGACATGGGCATGAAGATCGAGGCCGCCCGGCAGATGACCTATGCCGCCGCGGCCAAGTCCGAGCGGGCGATGAACGGCCAGCGCGAGGCGGATTTCACGTTCATCTCCTCGGCCTGCAAGTGCTTCGCGTCTGACATCGCGATGGAGGTGACCACCGACGCGGTGCAGCTGCTCGGCGGATACGGGTACGTCCACGACTACCCGGTCGAGCGGATGATGCGGGATGCCAAGATCACCCAGATCTACGAGGGCACCAACCAGATCCAGCGCATGGTCATGGCGAGACAGCTGCTGACGTAGCCGGGCAGCTGGCGTTTCTGCTGGTCAGCGGCCATCTCCTGGGTTGCGCCTGAGCCGGTCGGGTCGGCCTGCCAGCCGAGAGGAGCGGGCTGGACGGCCCGGCCTGGCCGCCAGTGTCGCGGTCAGAGCCGACGGTGCGGGGCCGAGCGGCGACGGAATACCTCGAGCGGGACGAGGGGGGTGCTCCGCGCCTCGGCGGGCCACCGGATGACCGCCGCGTGCTACGCCGGGCCGGACCCGGCTGCGGCGGCGCTGTATTCCCGAGGCAGGCCGAACGAAGCGAACAGGCCGGTGTCCTGAAAGGCGACGATCCGCGCGATCCCCGTCGCGCGCGCTTTCACCGCGTCAGCGTCACATCCATCCGGTGTCCAGGATTGATCCAGTCGCTGTCCTGCCTGGCGGTCGGCGGGCCAGGATGTGGGTGAACCGGATGGCCGCTGGCGACGTCCTAGCTGAGGGGCTGTCATCACGGCGGGCACGGTTCGCGTGAAGGCGGGTGGTGCGGGAGTCGTGGTGAGATTCGGTGTGCTGGGACCGGTGCAGACCCGCACCGGCAGCGGTGATCTGGTGGTGCTGCCGGTTAAGCCGCGGACACTGCTGGCTGTGCTGGTGCTTGACGCCGGCCGTATGGTCAGCCGGGACCGACTGATGGACGCGTTGTGGTCAGGCCGCCCGCCCGTGTCGGCGGTACACGTGCTCGCCACCTACGTGTCGGCGTTGCGTAAGTCGCTGGGGCTGTCCCAGCGGGAACTGCCGCGGCTGGTCGCGCTGGGCGGCGGGTACCGGATGGAGGTGGCGTCGGCCGATGCGGACCAGCTGGTATTCGCCGACCTCGCCGCGCGCGGGCGGCAGGCGCTGGACAGCGGCGATGCCGCCGCCGCGAGTCGGCTGCTGGATCAGGCGCTGCGCTTGTGGCGGGGCGATCCGGCCGAAGATGTCACCATCGATGACCAGACCGGCTTGATCTGTGCCGGGCTGGCCGAACGGCGGCTGCTGGCCGAGGAGGACAGGTCCGATGCCGCCCTGCTGCTCGGCCGTGGCGCGGAGCTGGTGCCCGGGCTGCGGGTGCTGACTGCCGCCCATCCACTGCGGGAACGGCTGTGGGGCCAGCTGATGACCGCGCTGCACCAGGCCGGGCAGCACGCCGCTGCGCTGGCCGCCTACCGGCAGGTGCGCGCGCAGCTTGGCGCCCAGCTTGGCGTCGAGCCCGGTCCGGGGCTGCGCGAGCTGCACGAGAAGATCCTGGCCGGCGATGTGCCTGCCCGGCCGCATCGGGCAGCGCTGGCAGTGCCCCCGCCCGTGCCTCGCCAGCTTCCCGCCCGTGTCAGTCATTTCACCGGGCGGGCGGCCGAACTGGACCGGCTGGACGGCGCGCTGGCCACGGGCCTGGCCAGGACGCTGCTGATCACCGCGGTCACCGGGACCGCCGGGGCCGGCAAGACAGCGCTGGCCATCCACTGGGCACATCAGGTGGCCGGACGTTTCCCCGACGGCCAGCTGTATGTGAACCTGCGCGGCTTTGACGCGGAGGATCCGATGCCAGCAGGGACAGCGCTCGGCTGGTTCCTGCGGGCCCTGGGCGTGGCAGGCCCCGGTATCCCGGCCACGGTCGAGGAGCGGGCGGCCGCCTACCGCAGCCTGCTGGCCGAGCGCAGGATGCTGGTCATGCTGGATAACGCCGCCGACGCCGAGCAGGTCCGCCCGTTACTGCCCGCGGGTCCGTCCTGCCTGGCGCTGGTGACCAGCCGCGACGCTCTCGCCGGTCTGATCGCCAGGGACGGCGCGATCCCGGTGATGCTGGACCTGCTGCCGCACGACGACGCCGTCGGCCTGCTGACCGGGCTGATCGGCGAACGGGCCGGCGCCGACCCGGACGCGGTGGCGCGGCTGGCCGCCTGCTGCTGTCGGCTGCCGCTGGCGCTGCGCGTGGCCGCCGAGCTCGCCACCGCCCGCCCCGGCGTCCCGCTCACCGTGCTTGTCGGCGAGCTGGAGCAGCGGCAGCGCCGCCTGGACCTGCTCAAGGCGGGCGGGGACAGCCGGACTGCGGTCCGCCAGGTCTTCTCCTGGTCGGTCCGGCACCTGCACCCGGCGACCGCCCGCGCCTTCGCCCTGGCGGCACTGCATCCGGGACCGGACCTGGACGCGTGGGCGCTGGCCGCGATGGCCGGCTCCGGCCAGCAGGAGGCCGACCTGATGCTGCGGGAGCTGGCGCGGGCCCACCTGGTCCAGCTGGCCGGAGCCTCCCGCTACACCATGCATGACCTGCTCCGGGCGTTCGGCCGGGAACTAGCCGCCCAGGACCGCGGCGGGACCGGCGTGAAAGCGGCGCTGACCGGCCTGCTCGGCTACCTGCAGGCCACCGCCGCGGCGGCGGCGGACATCCTGTATCCCGCCGAAGCTGGCGAGCAGCCTCGCGGCCCGGCGCCGACGGTCCCGCTCCCGCAGTTCTCCGGCGACCAGTCGGCCCGGGCCTGGCTCGATGCCGAGCGCGAGACCCTCATCGCCGCCGCCGGTCACGCGGCCAGCCGCGGCTGGCGCAGTCACGCCATGACGCTGGCCGGGATCGTGCACCCGTATCTGGATGCCGGCGGGTATTTCGCCGAGGCCGCCGCCGTCCACCACAGCGCACTGGACGCCGCCGAGCTGGCCGGTGATACCCGCGGCCAGGCCCGCGCCCAGCTCCATCTCGGTCACATCTACCGGCGCCAATCCCGCCACCAGCGCGCGCTGGACTACTTGGAGCGGGCACTGGACCTGGCCCGCCGAGCCGGAGACTGGCCCACCGAGTACCAGGTGCTCTTCGGCCTGGCCATGATCAATTTGAGCCGGGGCCGCTACCCGCAGGCCTCCGGCTACTACCAGCAGATCCTGGACCGCGGCCGGGAGGCAGGTAGCCGGTACCTCCAGATTCGCGGCCTGTTCGGCCTGGGCGCCATCGCCGTGCGCACCGGCCGGTACCCGCAGGCGGTCCGGCAGCTGCAGCAGACCGCGGATACCTGCCGCGCTGACGGCGAACCGATCTTCCTCGCTGCCTCGCTCATTCACCTCGGCTACCTCCGCCTGCGGCAGGGCCGCTACCGGCAGGCCACCGAGCACCTCGAGCAGTCCGCGGCCATCTGCCGGGACAGCGGCAACCAGGTCGCCGAGGCCTACGCCACCTGTTACCTCGCGGTGGCCGGCCTTCGCCAGGGCCAGTACCGTCAGCCCGAGACCCAGCTCCGGGAGGCGCTCGCCAGGTTCCGTGCCGACGGCAACCGGCACGGCGAAGCTGAGGCCCTGACCCATCTGGGCGAGCTCCAGCTCAGGACCGCGCGCTGCCAGCACGCCCGCCAGGACCTGGAACGAGCCCTCGCCATCTGCGACCGGACCGGTGAGCTGCCCGAGCGGGCCGAAGCACTCAACCTGCTCGGTGAGGTCTTCCTTGCCGCCGGGGACCCGGCCCGCGCCCGCGTCCGGCATCTCGACGCCCTCGCGCTGGCCAGCCAGCTCGGCGACCCGTATCAGCAGGCGCACGCCCACCGCGGGCTCGCCGACGCCGAAGCTGCGCTCGGCAACGACGCCAAGGCCCTTCGGCACCGGGAGCAGGCCCGCACCCGTCACGCCAAGCTCGGCGCGGCCAGCTATGAGGTCGCGGCCTGCCATCCTCGTCCGCCGCAGCTCACTGGCTGTCAGCCGGTCACGGGATGCGTGCAGCTGTCGGTGCGCGAGCACGCGTTGCTGACCGCTTACGTTTCCGGGATGACGCTGGAGGCAGCCGCGCGGCATGTCGGGATCAGACCGACCACGGCGAAGACCTACCTGCGCCGGGTTAGAGCCAAGTATCAGGCGATCGGGCGTCCCGCCAACACAAAGGTGGAACTCGCTCGCCGCGTATGGGAGGAAATGCCATCCGAAAGGACGACGTGACGGATCGTTCCGTACGGCCTTAGCGTCTGTGATAGCCCGTCGCCAGGGAAGAGGACCGGAGCACGTGACGGCGATCATCTCAGTGTTGCCCTGCTGGATGGTGGGCTGAGGCATGGGCGGGATAGGTGAGGTCCGTTATGCGCATCCACCGTGTGCGGGTCACCAGTGTTGTTGTTGGTGTATTCGCCGCATTGCTGGGCTCGACCTCCGCCGCAGCGCAGCAGCCTGCCACGTCGGCCACATTGCCGGTCATCGTCATCCTCAGGAGCCAGCTCCCCGCGGCGCCGGCCGGTACCGCCGCCTCCAGTCGCCGCATGGCCGAATCCAGCGCTGATCAGGCGCCGCTGATCTCGGCCGCAGCCGAGCTCGGCGCGAAGAACATCCGGCAGTACCAGCTGGTGAACTCGTTCGCGGCGACCGTGTCGCCGCAGGCCCTGACCGAGCTTGCGGCCAACCCCAATGTGGCCGAGGTGATCCCGGATGTCACCATCCACGCCGACCTCGCCGGCGCCGACCCGGCGCCGGCCGGGCTCGCGCCCGCCGGTCCGGTGCCAGCCGGGCGCACCAGCGCCGCGTCCCCGGAGACGGGCTCCGTCAAAGGCCCGACCGCGAATGTTATCCCCGGCGCATGCAGCAAAAGCAGGAACGGCCAGCTCGCTCCCGAGGGACTGAGCCTGACCGGAACGGTGTCGGACAATAAGTCCCAGCCGACCGCGCGCTCGCTGGGGTTCACCGGCGCGGGGGTGAAGGTGGCCGTGCTCTCCGACGGCCTGGACCCAGACAACATCAACTTCATCCGGCCGGACGGGCTGTCGGTATTCAGCCCAAAGATCGGCGGAGATTATCAGGACTTCACCGGTCTTGGCCCCGGCGCGCCGACCGGCGGCGGTGAGGCATTTGTGGATTCCAGCCAGATCGCCGCGCAGGGACGGCACGTGTATAACCTGAACGGCTACACCGCTCAGTCCTACCCGACCGCGTGCAACATCCGGATCGAGGGTGTAGCCCCGGGCGCGGCCCTGGTCGGCCTGGATGTGTTCGCGGACTTTGGCCAGCAGCAGACGAGCCCGCTGTCGACCATCTTGCAGGCGATCAACTACGCCGTCGAGGTCGACCACGTGAACGTCATCAACGAGTCGATCGCCTTCTCGCTGTTTCCGGACATCAACTCGCTCGACGCCTTCCAGCGATTCAACGACGCTGCTGTCGCAGCGGGTGTGACCGTGGTGGTCCCCACCGACGACGGCGGCCCGGCGAACACGATCAGCTCTCCGTCCACCGACCCCAACGTGATCTCGGTTGGCGCATCCACCCAGTTCCAGACGTACGCGCAGTCCAATCTGGCCGCTGCCCGGTATTTCGCCAAGGGCTGGATCAGCGACAACATCAGCGCGATGTCCTCGTCCGGCTTCGAGGAGGACGGCGGCACGCTGGACCTGGTGGCCCCCGGTGACGCGAGCTGGGCCTCCTGCACCGCCGACCTGGCGCAGTACGAGGACTGCGTGAACTTCTTCGGCAACGCCGCGGATCTCTTCCTAGTCGGGGGCACGAGTGAGTCCGGGCCGTTCGTGTCGGGCGCAGCCGCACTGGTCATCCAGGCCTACCGCGCCGGGCATGACGGCGCGTCCCCCTCGCCGGCGCTGGTTAAGCACATCCTGACGAGCACCGCGACTGACCTGGGCGCGGTGGGCTCGGCGCAAGGCGCCGGGTTGCTGAACAGCTACCAGGCGGTACGGCTAGCCGAGTCGATTGGCACCGCGCGACCGGTCGGCGACACGCTGCTGCTGTCCTCCAGCCAGCTCAACGCGGTGGGCGCCGCCGGCAGCCCGCACTCCTGGCCGGTGACTATCACCAATGCCGGCTCATCCACCCAGCGGGTGAGCCTGGCCGGGCGGACGCTCGGCCCGGATACCGGCGTGCAATCCGGCGCGGTGACGCTCAGCAACTCCAAGAGCCCCAAGTTCGTTGACCTCACCGGCACTGAGAACAATTACCGGGAATTCCGCTTCACCGTGGGCAAGGCGATGGCCCAGCTGACCAGCTCGGTGGCCTGGCGCGGCAACCCCGCCTCGTGCCTGCAGACCGTGTGCGAGACCGACAGCGGCAGCGTGGTCAGCATGATCCTGATCGATCCCCGCGGCGACCTGGCGGCGTGGACGTTCCCGGAGGGACCGGGCAACTTCGGCCGAGCCACCGTCCAGCACCCGCTGGCCGGCACCTGGACCGGGGTGATCTCCAGCCTGATCGGCACCAGCAACCCCGCCACGAGCGGCACCACCGGCACCGTGCGCTGGCAGGTGGCGGCGCAGCGGTACGTGCCGTTCGGCGCCGTCTCACCCGGCCATGTCACGCTCGGGCCGGGCCAGCACGCCACGGTCAGGGTCCGCGCGAGCGCTCCGGCCGCCCCGGGCGACGTCTCCGGCTCGATCGTGGTGCGATCCGCCGGAAGCACCCGCACCACGATTGCCGTTACGCTGCGCGCAACGGTAGACGTGGCCCGCGGCGGCGGCTTCAGCGGCACGCTTACCGGCGGCAACGGCTGGGTGACCGGCCAGGGCCAGGAGCAGTTCTACCAGTTCCGGGTTCCCAGGGGCACCAGCGACATACGGGCCGATGTCCGGCTCCGCAATGATGCCGCCGACCCTGTGATCGAATATCTGGTCAGCCCGGACGGTGACGTCGCCGGCTACGGGGAGAACGGGATCGGCCAGCCCGGCACCACCGGGGCGGTCAGCACCCTCGGCGCATCCGCGTACGTGGTGGCCCCGTCGCCCGGGCGATGGACGCTGATCGTGGAGTTCGCGGAGCCGGTGGTCGGCAACGAGTTGTCCCAGCCGTACAGCGGGGACATCGTGTTCAACGTCTCCAGCGCATCCGCGCCGGCGCTGCCTGACAGCGCGGCGACCACCCTGAAGGCGGGCATGGCGCTCACCGTGCCGGTCACCATCACCAATAAGGGTGCTAGCCCGCAGGAGCTGTTCCTCGACCCGCGGCTGGATCGGACCGCGACGATGACGCTGCCCACGATCCCGCCCAGCACCTCCAATTCGACCCTGCCGAATACCGCCTTCCAGTTCCCGGCATGGTTCGTCCCGAACGAGACGTCCAGTCTCACCGTGCGCCAGACGTCCACCGTCCCGGCCATGTTCGACATCGGTGCCGGCGCGGGAGACCCGGACCTTGCCAGCTCGGCACCGGTCGCCGGGCCACTATGCGCGTCCACCGCGTCGGTGACCTATGCTCCGCCAGGGGCGGTGGTGACCCCTGGTCAGTGGGTGGCCGGGCCAGCAGGCTGCGGTCCCTACGCCGGCCCGGGCGCGGCTGGCACCGCGACAGACACCCTGTCCATCCAGGCCAAGGCATTCGACCCGGCAATCACCGCACCGCTCGGCGATTACGACCTGACCGCGATCAACCCAAGCGCGACGCCGGCAATGACCGTGCTGCAGCCCGGTCACAGCATCGTGGTTCCGGTGACGATCACCCCATCGGGCCCGGTCGGCTCGGTGGTCCGCGGCACGCTGTACGTCGACGCCCTAGTCGGGGGGCTGCTGCCGGTTGGCCAGGCCGACGGCGTCCTGCCCGCCGGGCAGATCGCCGGCGTCGAGATGGCCGCGCTGCCCTACGAGTACACCATCGGCTGACCCACGGGAGACTGACGCCGGGTGTCGCCGGTTTAGGGCAGGATCGCTGCCATGAACAACCGGCTCGCTGAGCTGCTCGAGGCCTATCCGCCCGCCGACCCGGACGAGGCCCGCGACCGTGACCGGGTGATCGAGCTGGTCCGGGCGGCCGACGACCCGTGGGCGCGCGGGACGCCGCTGCACGTGACCGCATCGGCGCTGATCGTGCATCCGGACAGCTGCCGCATCCTGCTGCGCTGGCACGAACGCCAGCGGGCCTGGCTGCAGGTAGGCGGGCACGCCGATCCGGGCGAGTCGGACCCGCTCGCCATCGCGCTGCGCGAGGCGCGGGAGGAGACGGGCCTGACCGACCTGAGCCCGTGGCCGGAATCGACCTTGCGGCATCTGGTCATCGTTCCCGTCGCGGCCGGCCGCGGGGAACCCGAGCACGAGCATGCCGACCTGCGCTTCGTGCTCGCCACCGGCCGGCCCGATGCGACCGCGGCCGAGCGTCCGGGCGCGGCGCTGCGCTGGCTGCCCGCGCAGACTGCGGACGAGCTGACGAGCGAGGCAAACCTCAGGGTGACGCTGGCCCGGGTCAGGCAGCTGCTGGCCGCGCAGTTGTCGCGGTAAGAACGCAACCAGGAGCGGAACGGCGGCGTCCACGTGTCGCAGCCAGGGAAAGGACAGCACTTGAGACGCCAGGCAGTTCCGGCGGTGCTCGCGGCCGGACTGATCCTCACCGGATGCGGCGTCGCGGCGGCAAGCAGCGCGCATGGCCCGGCCGGAGGCGGCGCGCACCGCGAATACGGGCGTCGTCGGTAGGTGCGAGCCGGGGGGCGGGCCGATGGGGCCAGCGCCGGGAGCGATTCGCCGCATTCGCTCGTTGGGCGATGTGGCGGCGCCGGAGCGACAGGAGTGCTCGCCGGCTGGTGCTCGCTGGGACTGGAGCTGGCATGTTCGAGCGATTTACCGACCGGGCCCGCAGCGTGATTGTCCGGGCGCAGGAGCAGGCGAGATCGCTCAGCCACAACTACATCGGTACCGAGCACGTCCTGCTCGGCCTGCTGGCCGAGGAGGACGGTTTGGCCGCGCAGGCGCTGGCATCGCTGGACGTCAGCCTTGACGCGGTCAGGGAGCAGGTCATCGAGATCATCGGACTCGGCCAGGGGCCGCTGCCGTCCGGCGGGCACATCCCGTTCACGCCGCGGGCGAAGAAGGTCCTGGAGCTGTCGCTGCGCGATGCCCTCCATCTCGGCAGCAACTCTATTGACACCGAGCACATCCTCCTGGGCCTCCTGCGCGAGGGAGAGGGCGTGGCGGTGGTTATCCTGGCCAATCTTGCCGGTGATCCTCGCAGGGTACGCAGGGCAGTCATGGCGCTGGTGACCCGCGCTCGGCCGGAACAAGTCAGCCTGGCCGAGGGTCCTGGGCGGATCCCGCCTGCGATCCGGCCCATGCCGGGGATACTCGACACGCTGCGGGACATCAATGCCCGGCTGGCCAACATCGAGGCCCACCTGGGCATTCGCAAGCTGCCGGATCCTGGCGTCACGCCCGAGTACCGTCCGGGCGCCGGTCCGGAGGTGTCCGCCGGTTCGGAGGCGCCACGGCCCGCACCGGAGACTGGCTCGCCCGACAGCGGTGATGTACAGGGGCCCGGTTAGCCAGCCGCGCGGCGGTGCCTGCCGGTCACAGACCCAGGTCGTCCAGTTCCTTGTGCAGGTCCGCGCGGGGCCCTGAGTACTGGGTCGCGGGACGGCTGCCTGCGGTCGGCACGATCGTCTGGCCGGAGGTCGTGGCGACTGCCCCGCCCGGTGCGGCGGCAGTGGTCGCGGCGGGCTTGGGGGTGCGGCGCACCGCGCGGACTCGTGACCGGTCGCGGAACACCCAGCCGCCCACGACGCCGCCCACCAGCCCGCCGATATGGTCCTGCCAGCCGATCCCGTTGTGCGGCAGCAGGACGGTGAACTGGTAGGCGAAGCAGAGTGCCATCACGGCGCCGATGATGATGTCGATCACATGCCGGTCGAAGAACCCCTTGACCAGGACATAGCCGAGGTACCCGAAGACAACTCCGCTGGCGCCCACCCCGATCGTCCCGGACGGCGCGGTCAGCCAGGCGGCGAACCCGCTGGTGAGGATCACGAGGGCGGTCAGCCCGAGGAAGCGGACCACGCCCCGGTAGGCGGCCAGGAACCCGAAGATGAACAGCGGCCCGGAGTTGGCCTCGATGTGCGTCCAGCTCAGGTGCACGAACGGGGCCGTGAGGATATCCCCCAGGCTGGAGACCGACCGCGGCCTGATGCCGAACTCGTAGACGAGGTGGTCATGGCCCTCGGCCGCGTTGACGAGCTGGATGATCCACAGAAGGGCAAGGAAGCCGACCATGACGAACAGTGCCTTGCGCGCTTCGGCCAGCATCGATTCGGCGTCGCCGGTGCCCGTGGTCCAGGACCTGGGCGATTGACCGTTCATCTGTTCCATCCAGCCGTGTCGGGGTGCTGCTACTCAAGCTATCCGCAACTCAGGCCAGCGCGGAAGCCGATGTCAGGCCCGGCCCGCGCGGCACGTTCACGCCCGGCGTGTCGCGCGGCGCCGGGCTGTGATCACAGCTGGAGGTTCATTACGCCCAGTAATTGTGACAGTACGTATTGCCAAACTGTGATCTGCGCGACACTAATTCCGGGTTTTCAACACAGCTTTTTCGGCGGAAACGCTTGGTCGTGCCCCGCGGTTCTGGCAACGTTATGCGGCGACGGTGCTGGGCCAGTTGGCACGCAGGGTCCTGCGCTAGAACGCAGCAGCCGGTCGCTACTTGGCCCTTAATCCGTCACGCGACTCGCTGCCCTGCACCGCAGCGGTCCGCGCTCGGGTGATCTTGCCCGGAGTGCTTGGCCGACGGAAGGACCGCATTGTCACAGCACCGGAGACGTCCCCCGGCGCGCCGCTCGCGGCGCCCGCGGCGCCGGCGAGTGGGAGTCTTCCTGGTCACTGCTGTCATCGCCACCGTGACTGTCTGTGCCGCTGCGTTTTATGTGATCGTGATCGTCTACGGACCGGCCGGGTCATCCCCAGACCCGCTGGCGGTCGCCGTCGCGCAGGGCGTCACCGGCAAGTCCGCGACGCTGCTGGAGCATGAGCGCCAGCAGATCATCCTGGAGGACGCGGACTCGCAGAAGTTCACCGTGACGAGTACCCCGACGATCACGGGAACGCCGGTCCAGTCGACATCAGGCGACTCTGGTGCACCACTCGTCCCGGATGGCCCGCCGCCGGACCCGTCGACGGCGCAGGGAATCGCCTACGGCCTGCTGCCGTCGTACGGCTTCAGCACCGACCAGTTCGGCTGTCTGAACGACATCTGGACTCGCGAGAGCGGCTGGGTGTACAACGCCGAGAACGCCAGCGGTGCCTATGGCATCCCGCAGGCCCTGCCGGGCGACAAGATGGCGTCGGCCGGGCCCGACTGGCAGACCGACCCCACGACGCAGATCAAGTGGGGACTCGGGTACATCCAGAGCGTCTACGGCACTCCCTGCGACGCCTGGGCGTTCTGGCAGGCTCACGGCTGGTACTGATCGGACGGGGTACAGCCACCGGCCGACGGATATCACTTTCGGTAGTCAATTGGTTATGAAAAGTTATTGCGTCACTGTCAATCCCGGTCCTGGCGGAGCACCCGGAGCGGATTGCGATCTATTTCGCTCTGCGTAATCCGTCGTGATCATCGCGTGATAAACGGACAGCCGAGCTGGTATTACGGCGTCCCGGCCATGCGGCCGTCGATCAGCCCGGCAGCGGCCTGAACGTTGGCAGGGCCGTGGTCAGGATCTCGCGAGCCGTGCCCCAGGTTGATGTCGGTGCCGTCAGCTCGAACTCGTACGGCTGGCTGCCCGCAGAGGTGTTGAGCGTCACCAGGATGACCAGCTCGGTCTCGTTGTAGCCCAGCGCGACGCTCTTCCAGCTGTACTTCAGCTCGGCGGCACTGGCCGACTTGTAGCCACCCAGCGCGTGGAAATTCACGCTGCTGAGCAGGAGCTCCTTGTAGCCGTGGCCCTTGTGCGCCGTGGCGGCCAGGGACTGCAGGTACTGTGCCTGGTTGAGCGGGCTGACGTACAGCCAGTAGCTCAGGTTGACATCCAGGTGGTACCCGGAGGCGGCGTCGTTCATCTCCGCTACCGGAACGCTGACCACCTGCGTCCATGCGTCGGGCATGCCGATCTTGAAGCCAGCCAGGGCGTCCATCAGCAGCGCGCCGAACTTGTGCCATCGGTATCCGGACGGCAATGTCACGCCGGTCCCCGTGGAGCTGGTGCTGGGGGTTGGCGTGGGCGTGCTGCTCGGTGATGAGCCTGGCGACCCGGAGGACGACCCCGAGCCCGTGGTCGGCGTGGCCGACGGGCTGGACTTGGGATTGCCCGAGCTGTGGCCGGTCGTCGGCTTGCTTCCGTGCGCGCTCGAGGTGCCCCCGGCTGAAGGGCCGCCCGAGCTCGTGTGGGTTCCCGCGGCCGAGTGACCGCGCGAAGGCCCGGAGCCTGACTTGCCTGGCGCCGTGCCGGAGCTCTGCGCGGACGCGCCCGCCGGCGTCGAGCTTCCGAGAGCGCTGGCGGGTCCGGAATGCTGGAAGATGTTCCAGATCACGATCGCTGCCAGGATGAGAGCCGCGACGCCGCCCGCGGCCACCATCAGCCGCCACCGGCCCGGGGGCCGCCCGGCAGGCGCAATCGCCGTCCCGCCGCCTCGCCCGGCCCCGCCTTGACCGGCCCCGCCTTGACCGGCCCCGCCCTGACCGGCGCTGGCCCGACCGGCGCCACCCTGACCAGGATCGTCGGCACCGGGCGTGCCCTGGCCCGGTTCGGCTGGC
>JASHOV010000044.1 GCA_030038495.1 Streptosporangiaceae bacterium | reverse complement strand
GTCGACGCGGTCGACGCGCTGAACTACGCCGCGCTGGCCTGCCTGCCCCCGGCCCGCGCGACGCAGGTCCGGCTGCGGGCCGGGCAGCCGGCCCGCTGCACCTTCGAGATGGCGGTCGCGTCGGCGCAGGGCGCGATCCTGCGGATCGGCTGCGTGCCGCCGGAAGATCCGGACGGGATCGACCGGGCAGTCGTCGCGGCCGGGACCGCGGACGTCGCCATCGCAGTGGTCGGCACAACCGAGCAGGACGAGCATGAGAGCGGGGACCGGGCCACCATGACGTTGCCGGGCCGGCAGGACGAGCTGGTCCGGAAGATACTGGCCGTCAATCCCGCGACGGTCGTCGTCGTCAACGCACCCGGCGCCGTCGACCTGTCCTGCGCGCGGTCCGCCCGCGCCCTGCTGCACGCGGGATTCGGCGGCCAGGAGATGAGCGCGGCGATCGCGGCCGTGCTCAGCGGGGCCCGCGAGCCGGGCGGCAGGCTCCCGTTCACGATCGCGCGATCCGCGGCCGATTACCCCGTCCTGTCCGTCGTGCCCGAGGACAACCACGTCATCCGCTATGACGAGGGACTCTTCATCGGGTACCGCCACTTCGACCGGCGCTCGATCGAGCCCGAGTTCTGTTTCGGTCACGGTCTCGGGTACACGACGTTTGCCTTCGAGGACATGAGACTGTCGGCCGGCCGGGTGCAGCCGGGCGATAACGTGACCGTCGATGTCAAGGTGCGCAACACTGGCCCGAGGACCGGAAAGGCCGTCGTCCAGGTGTACGTGGTCCCGCCGGACACCGACGGCTCACGACCACCCCGTGAGCTCAGGGCGTTCACAGCGCTCACGCTAGAAGCTGGAGAGTACCGCGTCGTGTCGGTTGTCCTCACGCCCCGCTCCTTCGCTCGCTGGGACGAGGCCGCGCATTGCTGGGCCATCACGCCAGGCGCGTACCGCGTCGAGGCCGGCCGTTCCGCTCGGGACATCTGCCTTCGCTTGGCGGTTACCGTCGAGCCGGAAGCATCAGCCTGATGCCGGGGGAGACCGTGCGCTCGCGGAAGGGACGGACCACGCGCAATGCGATCCTCAAGGCGGCACTGGACGTCTTCAGCAGGCGTGGCTACCGGGCCGGTTCGCTGCAGTCGATCGCCGACGCCGTGGGCGTATCCCAGCAGGGCGTGCTGCACTACTTCGGCTCCAAGGAGAACCTGCTCGTGGAGGTGCTGAAGCACCGGGACGAGGAGGAACGGCGGGATCGGTCCGGCGACCGCGACCACGACAGCCTGTTTGCCCGGACCATCGACCTGACCCGGCGAAACGAGCGCCAGCCCGACGAGGTCAGGTTCTTCTCCGTCCTGGTCGGCGAGGCCCTCACCGACGACTACCCGGCGACCGACTACGTCCGGCACCGGTACGCCGAGCTCGCCAAGATTAGTGCCGACGTGCTGCGGCGCGGCCAGGCCACCGGGCACGTCCGCTCCGATATCGACGTCGATGACGTCGTCGCGCTGCTCGTCGCGGCCATGGACGGCCTGCAGATTCAGTGGCTGCTCAATCCGCAGCGCGGCATGGCCAGGCCGTTCGAGCTACTCGCCGGCCTGCTGGAGCAGTACGTGACGACGGACCCCGGCGAGGACGAGCGCTAGCCGGTTACGGAGACCGCAGCCCACCGGCCGGCCTGCCGGGTAATCGCGAGCGGATGGCCGAAGCAGGCACTGACCCGCTCGGAGGTGATCACATAGCCGACGGTGCCGGCCGCCAGTATGCGCCCGCCGCGCAGCAGCAGGGCATGGCTCGTGCTGGCGGGCAGCTCCTCCAGATGATGCGTCACGAGCACAGTGGCGAGATCAGGCTGGCGCTCGCGCAGCTCGTCCACGCTGGCCAGGAGCTGCTCGCGGCCCGCCACGTCCAGGCCCGCCGCCGGCTCGTCCAGCAGCAGCAGCCGCGGCTGCGCCATCAGCGCTCGGGCGATCAGCGCCCGGCTGCGCTCGCCCTGCGACAGCACCTGCCAGGCCATATCCGCCCGGCCGGTCAGCCCCATCAGCTCGGTCAGCTCCGCCGCACGGGCCAGCTCGGCCGCGTTGGTCTCCCGTCGCGGCACGAGCTGGATGGTGCCGGTCACGCCGGTGAGCACGACCTCGCGAACCGTGCGCTGCGGATCCACCCGGTGATTCGGGCTGACGTGCCCGATCTGGGGGCGAAGCGAGAATACGTTCACGCGGCCGAGGCGGTGGCCGAGCAGGTCGGCGTTCCCCCGCGTCGGGTAGGCGTAGGTTGCCATGATCTGCACCAGGGTGCTCTTGCCCGCGCCGTTCGGCCCGAGCAGCGCCCAGTGCTCCCCGGCGCTGATCGTGACGCTCACCTGGTCCAGCAGGAGCTGGCCGTCGCGGACAAGGTCCAGGCCGGTAGCCCGGAACACGATGCCGGGCTCGGCCGGGGCGGCGGGGAGGGACATGCGCCCCGATCGTACCCTCAGCTCCGGACGAGCCGACCCGCCCGGCACTAGCCTGTCGGGGAGGAGCACCGGAGCGAGATCTGCCGCGGAGGTGAACGGGTCATCGACGAGCTCGCCGGGCCCGATATAGCGCCGCACCTGCGGCCGCGGCACGTGGCGGTAGCGATGGACGGCAATGGCCGGTGGGCGAAGGCTCGCGGGCTGCCGCGGTCGGAGGGCCACCGGGCCGGGGCCGACCGGCTGACCGAGCTGGCCGACGCGGCGGCGGCCATCGCCGCGAAGGTTGCCCGCGGCGCGCTGAAGCCCGAGGCGGTTGACGAGGCCCTCGTCGTGGCGCACCTGTACCAGCCCGCCGCGCCCGATGTTGACCTCTTCCTGCGGCCGTCCGGGGAGCAGCGAACGTCCAACTTCCTGGTCTGGCAGCTGGCGTTCGCCGAGATGGTGTTCATGGACGTGCTGTGGCCGGACTTCGACCGGGGGCATCTCTGGCAGGCGGTCGAGACCTACGCCGCCCGCAGGCTCAGGCGATCCGAACCACCTGCGCCCACGGCGGCGGCTCCGGCACGGTGACCGCAGCCGGGAGCAGGACGATGATGACCTCGGGCCCGACGCGAGACGGCCAGGCAGTCAGGCCGTCAGTGATGACGACCACGAGATTCGGCCGCGGCCGGCGGGTCGTGACCTCCTCGATCGCTCCGGCCATGTCGGTGCCGCCGCCACCGGTCATCGCGACCTGGCGGGTGAGCGGGCCGACGAGCCGGCCGGGTGACGCCGAACGGCGGAGCGAGAGGCTAGTGTTTCGCCTCGTGATCACCTGTGTCGTTGAGTACGTGATCGACCCGGCCAAGATCGACCCGTTCGAGCGGTTCGGCCGGCGCTGGATGGAGCTTGTCAGCCTGCACGGTGGCACGCACCACGGGTACTTCCTGCCGGCCGAGGGCGCCAGCGACAAGGCCCTGGCCCTGTTCAGCTTTCCGAGCCTCGCCGCCTACGAGCAGTACCGTGCCCGGTTCGGCACCGATCCCGACTTCGTCGCGGCCGACCGGATCAGGGACGAGAGCGGCTGCGTGCTGCGGTACGAGCGGACCTTCATGCGTCCGCTCCTGCCGGGGGCTGAGCCAGCCCGGGGGACGACCCCGGACCCCAGCCGGCCGGCCGGAGCGGCGGCGTAGCGCGGCCGGTCAGAATTCCGGCCGCTTGGCCGCGCCCAGCACGCCGAGACCGGCGAGCACGGTGACGGTGATGCGGGCCCAGTGCCTGCCGCGCAGGCACAGGCGGGCGATCCAGATGAACGCCGCGACGCCGATCAAAGCCGCGACGGCGCCCGCGACCACGGTGATGTCGGTGACCGTGCTGAGCGCGCTGGCGGACAGCTGCGGATGCTTGTGCTCGATGGCCGTCTTGGTCGGGCCCGTCGTCACCAGCGCGACGACGAAACGGTCGACCGCGCACTTGCCGACGTCAGCGGGCCACGGCAGCGCTGCCTGCTGGCCCGGCTGGTCGCAGCACAGGGCCGGGTGGTCTCCGCGGCCGGCTGCGGGGAAGAGGCCTGGCGGCTGCTCGCGCTGTCCCCACTGGTCGGCTCCGGTGGCAAGCCTGCAGCGCATGACGATCGCCGCCGTTCCCGGTCCCGTGGTTGACACGGTCCTCGCCGCCGACATCTACGTGGGAAGGGAACGCGCTCGATCGCGTCGCCGCCGCGGCCCGGCTGGCGGCCAGCGGGCGAATGCAGATCGTCCTGGATGTGCCGTGGCCGCCGATGCGGGTAGGACGGATCAGATGGCGGCAAACCGCCAGGCACGTCGGTCACAGTGGCGAGGAGATATCGGATGCGGAGTGCTCAGCGCAGCGAGTGCGGGCACGGGCGGATGCCTACGACGGGCGCTCACGGGTGACGGATGCCGGGTCCTTGTCCCGGCGCAGGCCCAGGTAACGCGGGTGGCGCAATTGCCCGGCCGTGGTCCACTCGGAGAAGCCCACCTGGCCGACGAGTTCCGGCCGGACCCAGTGCACGCCGACGCGGGGCAGAGCGCCCCGGTCGAAGGGCGGCTGCGGCTGCTCCAGCCGGGCAAGCGCGGTGTGCAGGCTCGCCAGCGTTGCGTCGTCGAACCCGGTACCGACCTTGCCGGCGTAGGCGAGCTGGCCGGCCTCGTCGTAGTAGCCGATCAGCAGCGCGCCGAATCCCGCCCGGCTGCCCTGCGGGTCGGTGAAGCCGCCGATGACGAACTCCTGGCTGTTCTCGGCCTTGAACTTTAGCCAGTCCCGGCTGCGACCGCCCACGTACCGGGACTCCGCGCGCTTGACGACCAGTCCCTCCCAGCCGCTGCTCTGCGCCTGCGCCCAGTAGGCCCGCGCATTCCGGCTCCGGTGCACGGTGAAGCGAACAGCGCGGTCGTAGGACAGCAGGCTTCGCAGCAGCGGCTTGCGCTCACGCAACGGCAGCGGCCGGACATCCTCGCCGTCGGCCCGCAGGACGTCGAAGATGAAGTAGGTCACCGGAACAGCGCGCATGAGTTGCTCGGCCGGGGCATGGACGCCGAGTCGCTGCTGCAGCCGAGAGAAGCTGGTGGCACCGCGCTGCAAGGCGACGACCTCACCGTCGACCACGAAGTCTCTAGTGGCCTGCGCCGCCAGCGCGGCGGCGATCTCCGGATACGTGCCGCTGACGTCCTGGCGATTGCGCGTCATCAGCCGGACGGATTGGCCGTGCCGGTAGGCGAGGCACCGCTCGCCGTCGAACTTTCGCTCGTAAAACCACTCCGGGTCGAAGAACCGCTCCCTGGTCAGCGTGGCGAGTTCAGGCTCCATCCAGTCGTCCTCAAACGGCTGCGCCTTGGCGGTCACGCTACCCGGCACCGGAATGCCGTCTCCCGGTCGCCGCGGGCCGTCCTATCCCCGGCGACCGCTTGAGCGAGGCTACCGGGCACGGCCGCTACGCCCAGCGGACCGTCGAGGCACTCACCCGCCACGGCGGCGCGGCCGTATGCGAGTGGCCGAAGATGAGGCCGATCCTCGCCGGGCCGGTGCCACTGGCCCACCACCGGCCGCAGCGGGGCCGTCAGGGACGGCAGCGCATCCCTGACGGTCTCGAACTCGGCAGCGGTGACCGTGAAGTCCCAGCCCGACAGCGCCGTCGCCGCGCGGCCCGCGCGTGACCCAGTCAGCTCGACACGCTCAGCCCTGGCGTCGCGAGCCAGAACGGTGACCACGTCGTCTGGCAGCAGCACATTGCTCACCCGCCTATTGTGGCTGCTCGCCGGATCGTCGCGGCCGCGTCCAGCGCTCGCTCAGGGCTCTCGGCGTATAGAGCCTGATGCCCTAACATGTCGATCGTCCGAATTCGGACTGGGCAGGAAAGAGGCCAGCATTGAGTGATCGCATGCCGCACGACCCGTTTGTCGAGCGGACCACGGCGCAGGAACGCCGCCACCGCAAGCAGCGGCTGGCGCTCGCATTCCGAATCTTCGGTCGGCTCGGTTTCGAGGAGGGCGTGGCCGGCCACATCACGGCGCGGGATCCGGAGCACCCCGACCAGTTCTGGGTCAACCCGTTCGGCATGAGCTTCAAGCAGATCCGGGCCCGGGACCTGATATGCGTCGACCACGCCGGCACGGTGCTGCAAGGCAGGTGGCCGGTCAACCAGGCCGCCTTCGCCATCCACTCGCAAGTCCATGCCGCCCGCCCCGACGTGATAGCCGCCGCACACTCGCACTCGGTGCACGGCAAAGCCTTCGCCTCCCTGCACCGGCCCCTGCGGCCGATCACCCAGGACGCCTGCATCTTCTTCGAGGACCATGGCCTCTACGACGGCTATGGCGGTGTCGCTAACGACCTCGAGGAGGGCAAGCGCATCGCCGCCGCCGTAGGCGGGTCGAAGGCCGCGATCCTCGCCAACCACGGACTGATCACCGTCGGCCAGTCGGTCGACGAAGCCGTGTTCTGGTTCGTCAGCATGGAACGCTCCTGCCAGGCCGAACTGCTGGCCATGGCGGCCGGTGACCCGCGGCCTATCGATGACGAGACGGCCCGCGCCACCTACGCCCAGGTCGGCACCGCTCTGGCCGGCTGGTTCAGCGCCCAGCCGCTTTTCGACTGGATCACGGCAGAGCAGCCGGACTGCCTCGAGGACATCTGAGCCTGTCAGAGCGGGCCTGGGCGCCAGCCCGTCATCCTGATGTCAAGCCACGGGGCAGCGTAGACGGGCTTCTCAGAGTGAACGGTCCAGCGCATGCCGGTCAGTAGTTCTTGCGGCCCACACCGGCCAGGATCCATGCGCCGGCCGCGTCGAGTTCCGCGTCTGGCGACTCTTCCCGCCACCGTGTCACCGTCGTCAGCCC
>JASHOV010000481.1 GCA_030038495.1 Streptosporangiaceae bacterium | reverse complement strand
CCAGCAGAGGATCTTCGAGGCAGTGAAGTGCTTCGCCGGGCCACGGACCTCCCATAGACCCTGGTCTGGCTCGCGCCAGTGTCGCAGCGCCGCCTCCACCTGCCGCTTGATCATCGGCCAGCGGCGCTCGTCGAGCCGGTCCCGTGATCGCGTGTGCAGGTAGAGCGAGTCGAGCAGGACGCCCCACACGTCGTGCTGGCGCTGGTCCCAGGCACCGTTGCCGATCCGGACCGGCCGGGCCCCGTCGTACCCGGACAGGTGATCGAGCTCTACCTCGGTGAGCTCGCGTTCCCCGCTTATCCCGTACATGATCTGGAGGTCGGGTTCCTGCTCGGCGAGATCGGCGACGAAGTAGAAGAAGTCGTCAGCCTCGCGGTCCAGGCCGAGGGTGTACAGACTCCAGAGCATGAACGAGGAGTCGCGCAGCCAGGTGTAGCGGTAGTCGTAGTTGCGCTCGCCGCCTGGCGTCTCGGGCAGCGACGACGTGGCCGCGGCCAGCAGCGCGCCGGTCGGGGCGTAGATCAGGCCCTTGAGTGCCAGCGCGGAACGCTGCAGGTACTTCCGCCACGGGTGGTCGGGGAAGACGCCCCGGCCGATCCACTCGTGCCAGAAGTCACCGGTCGCGGTCAGCCGGTCATGAGCCTCGCGGAAGTCGGCAGGCGGCGAGCCGTCGCCCCAGGACAGCGCGCAGTAGACCTGCTCCCCTGCCCGCAGCCGCCGCCGAGCGACCGCTCGCGAGCCCTCGAACCCCAGGTTCAGGTCGGTGGTCAGCTCGCACTGGCGCTCGTCGCCGACCACCGCCTCCGCCCGGCCATAGCCGCTGCCGACGTACCGCCACGTGCCGCGCTGCCTGCCGTAGTCGAAGACCGGCTCACATTCCAGCACGACGTCGACCGAGCCGTTGAGGCAGCGCACCGTACGCAGCAGCACGCGCTCCGCGCTGAAGTCGGCGGGCACCCGGCGGTGCGTCGTCGACCGGCCAGCCGTGTGCCGCCACGGCCCGATCAGGAGCACATCCCTCACCACGGCCCAGCCGGATGGCAGACCCCACGTCGTCTCCAGCACCATCGTGCCGGGCAGGTACCTGCGCCCGGCCGGGACCACGACATCCGGGGGGCCGAGCCGGAAGGAGCCGGCATCCCGGTCCAGCATCGCCGCGAAGATGCTCGGGCCGTCCATCCTGGGCAGGCACATCCACTCCACGTTCCCGCTCGGCGCGATCAGGGCGGCGACCTCGCAGTCCGAAAGGAACCCATATTCCGCGATAGGAGGAAACGGGCTACCCCCCGGCGCAGGATGGCTGCCCGCCGAAGTCCCGGTCACTGTGCCCCCCGTTGCTCGACCGGCTTAAACCCGCGACCTCGTGATACCCGCGCGACCTGGGCGGCAACCGGCATCAGGCAGTTACATGATGCCCGTCGCTCAGGAGCCCGCCAGCGACTCCAGGTCCGCTGCCGGGTCGGCCAGCGCCGCGGGGTCGACCGGACGGCCCGCGCGCACCAGGGCCTGAATCGGCTCGGTGACATCCCAGACGTTGACGTTCATGCCCGCCAGGACGCGGGACGACCCATCGAGCCAGAACGCGATGAACTCCCGGCCGGCCACGTCGCCGCGGAACACGACCCGGTCGTAGCCGTCGGGCTCGACGTAGCCCGAGTACTCCATGCCCAGGTCGTACTGGTCGGTGTAGAAGTAAGGCACGCGGTCGTAGGCGACGTCCTGGCCGAGCATCGCCCTGGCCGCGGCGGGCCCCTGATTCAGGGCGTTGGCCCAGTGCTCAACCCTGATGTGCCTGGCCAGCAACGGGTGGAACGCGCTGGCGACATCGCCCGCCGCGTAGATGTCCGGGTCGGACGAGCGGAGCGCCGCATCCACCCGGACCCCGTTGTCGACGTCGATGCCCGCCTCCCGCGCCAGCTGGACGTTGGGCGCGATGCCGATGCCGACCACGACCGCGTCGGCCGCCACCGTGCTGCCATCGGCCAGCCGGACCCCGCTGACGCGGCCGCCCTCGCCTGCGATCGCCGCTACCTGCACGCCGAACCTCAGGTCCACGCCGTGATCGCGGTGCAGGGCCGCGAACACCTCGGCCGCCTCCGGGCCCAGCACCCGCAGCAGCGGCAGGTCCGCGACCTCCAGCACCGTGACGTCGGCGCCCGCCTGCCTGGCTGCCGCGGCCGCCTCCAGCCCGATCCAGCCCGCGCCGATGACCGCGATGCGCGCCCCGCTGGTGAACGCCGCCCTGAGCCGGTCACTGTCGTCCACGCTGCGCAGGTAAAGCACGCCGTCCAGGCCGGCGCCCTCGACCGGCAGGCGGCGCGGCGCCGATCCGGTAGTGAGCAGCAGCCTGCCGTACTCGACCCGGCTGCCGTCGGCGAGTGTTACCGCGTGCGCGGCGCGGTCGATCCCGGTGACGGCGGCCCCGAGGCGCAGGTCCACCTCGTTGTCGGCGTACCACGGCCGCGGGTGCACGTAGATCGTGTCCCGCTCGGCCTTGCCCTGCAGGTAGTCCTTGGACAGCGGCGGCCGCTCGTACGGCAGCTCGTCCTCCGCGCCGATCAGCACGAGCGGCCCGGCGAAGCCCTCGGCTCGCAGCGTTTCTGCCGCCTTGGCGCCGGCCAGGCTAGCGCCGACGATCACGTAACTGGTGTCCTCAGCCATCGCGTTATCCGCCTCTCGCCCGCTGGCCATGCCAGCGATTATGTCGCCCGCACTGACTATGTTCGCTTTCTCGCCACGCCCGCGAGCGCAAGGAACTCCGCCCGCGCGGTCGGGTCGGCGCGCAGCGTGCCCGTCAGCGTCGACGTGACCGTCGTCGTATCCTGCGAGCGCACGCCGCGCAATGTCATGCACGTGTGCTCGGCTTCGAGCACCACGCCCGCGCCGAGCGGATCCAGTTGCTCCTCGAGGAAGCCGGCGATCTGCCGCGTCATCCGCTCCTGAGTCTGCGGCCGGGCCGCGAAGTGGCCGACGATCCTGGCCAGCTTGGACAGCCCGGCAAGACGCTCGCCGGGTATATAGCCGACGTGCGCGACCCCGGAGAACGGCAGCAGGTGGTGCTCGCACAGGGTGCGGAACGGCACGTCCCGCGCCAGCACGAGCTCGTCGTAGCCGGCGTCGTTGGCGAAGGTGGTAAGCCGGAACGGCTCGGACTCGAGTAGTTCGGCGTAGGCTCGCGCGAGCCTGCCGGGAGCCTGTCTGAGATCCTCGGAGTCGAGCGTGATCCCGAGCGCCGCCAGAAGATCGGCCGCGGCGCGCTCGGCCGCCGCCAGGTCAACGCTCCGGTCCTGCGCGACCCGGGCAGGCCGGCCGTCGGCGGCCTGCTCGGGCGATCCGGGTGACTCGAGCACAAGCTCCTGCGTCATCTCTCCCCTGTCTGACCGTCAGCGATGACCACGCAGCATCGCCCTTCCTGTGGCCGCAGCGCCGGCGTCAGGTCCGGAGCGCCCAGCCCTTCTGTGAGTCCCTGCATCAGCGCCAGGTTCATCCCGCATACCATGTCCGGATGCTGCGCGGCCAGGCTGCGGAACGGGCAGTTGCGCAGGCGGACCGAGCCGGTCTCGTCCTGCCACGGCTCGAATCCGTGGCTGCGCAGCGCGGACTGGATTGCCGCCGACGGGCCGGCCTGGCCCGGCGTATCGGCGAGGCAGCGCCTGCCCAGGTCGCGGCCGAACAACCGGGCCGCGTCCCGCAGCGCCGCCCAGCTCGCCCCGCCGCTGTCGGCCCCGATCGCGGCCGCGAACAGCCGCGCGGCCAGCTCGTACTCGCGCGGCGGCACGCTCACCGCGAACTCGCGGCCGGACCGTGCGTACACCTTGGCCGGGCGGCCCGCGCCCGGGCCGCTGCGGCCGGTCGGCCGCTGGTAGGACGCCGTGAGCAGGCCCAGCCCGACCAGCTTGTCGAGGTGATAGGCGGCGAGCGGGCGGCCGATCCCGGCGGCGGCGGCCGCCTCGTCCCGGCCTACGGGGGCGCTGCTTTCTGACACGACTCTGTACAGGCGAGCGCGCACCGGGTCGTCGAGGCTGCCAACCGCCGTCAGCCCCGCCTCCCGCGGCACAGCCGTACTCGGTCCCATGAGCAGCAATCTATCCAGAACCCGTGAAACGTCGCCCGACCGACGTGATCCGTCGTTCGGTACCGTCTATCCATCATGGGCACGATTCTCATCACCGGAGCGGCCGGCTCCATTGGCAGCATGCTCAGGCCCCGGTTGCGAGGACCGGAACGGCGGCTCCGGCTGCTGGACCTCGTTCCGCTCGAGCCCGGCCCGGCCGAGGAGGCAGTTCAGGCCTCGATCACCGACCTGCGCGAGCTGACCGCGGCCTGCACCGGCGCGGACGCGATCATTCACCTGGCCGGCATCGCCGACGAGGCCCCCTGGGACAAGATCGCCGAGGTCAACATCCAGGGGACCTACTGCGTCTTCGAGGCGGCCCGCAGGGCGGGAGTGAGCCGGGTGGTTTTCGCCTCCTCCAACCACGCGGTCGGGTTCAGCCCGGCAGTCGACTTCCCCGTCGCCGACTATGCGTTCCCCGCGCCGGACACCTACTACGGTGTGTCCAAGGCGTCGGGCGAGGCGCTCGCTGCGCTGTATCACTACCGGTACGGCCTCGACGCGATCTGCCTGCGGATCCTGTCCTGCGCGGAGCGGCCGAAGGGGGTCAGGGAACTGTCGACATGGCTGTCGCCCGACGACACCGGGCGGCTGTTCGAGGCCTGCCTGACTACGCCCAGGCCCGGCTTCCGGGTCGCCTACGGCGTATCGGCCAACACCCGCGGCGGCTGGGTGAGCCTGGACGAGGCGCGATCCCTTGGCTACGAGCCGCTCGACGACGCCGAGCCGTTCGCCGCCGAGATACTCGCGCGCGACGGCGAGCCCGATCTGAGCGACCCGGTGCACGCCTACCTCGGCGGCACCTTCACCCTGCCGGCGCTGGACGCGGACCGCCGGTCATGAGCGCGCACGTCACGGCCGTCGAGACCGCGACCTACCGGCTGCCGATGCCGGTGACCTGGGGTGACGTCGACAGCCAGTACCTGATCGCGTCAACCGTGACCGCCAGCGACGGGGCGGCAGGGCAGGGTTTCAGCTGGACCGTCAGGGCGGGCGCGCACGCGATCCAGGCCATGGTCGACAACGATTCCGGCGTGGCGGCCGTCGGCGGGCCGGTCGCGCCCGCGGCCGCGTGGGACCGGATGCGGCACAAGCTGCGCGAGTCTGGCGGCGGCATTACCACGCTCGCGATGGCGGCGATCGACATCGGCCTCTGGGACCTGCAGGCGAAGGCCGCCGGGCTCGGCCTGACCGACCTGATCGGGCGGCAGCGCGACTGCGTTGCCGTGTACGGCAGCGGGGTGAACCGGCACCTGTCCCTGGACCAGCTCACCGAGCAGGTACACGGCTGGGTCGAGGCGGGGCACACCGCGGTCAAGATCAAGGTCGGCCAGCCCAGCCTGGACGAGGACGTCGAGCGCGTCGCCGCCGTCCGGCGCATTATCGGCCCGCACCGGCTGCTGATGATCGACGCGAACCAGCTCTGGGATCTGCCGGCCGCGCGCCGCGCCGCCAGGGCGATGTCGGCCTTCGACATCTTCTGGCTGGAAGAGCCGCTGCCCGCGGAGGACCTGCGCGCCTACGCGAGACTGCGCGCGGCCATCGACATCCCGGTCGCGGCCGGCGAGAGTCTGTACACCGAGGCACAGTTCCTGGACGCGCTGATGACCGAGGCCGTCGACTTCCTGCAGCCGAACGTGTGCCGCGTCGGCGGCATCACCCCGTTCCTGCGGATAGCGCGGATGGCCCGGCTGTTCGACGTGCCGGTGATGCCGCACCTGCTGCCCGAAATATCCGGGCAGCTTGCGCTGTGCCTGCCGTTCCCGGCCATGGTGGAGGACATCGACCAGGGCTCGTTCGCCGCCCTCGGCGCGCTGGCAGCCCCGAGCGGCGTCACGATCACCGGCGACACGCTGCGCGCGGACACACCGCCCGGCCACGGACTTACGTTCGCCGCCGACCGGCTGGAACGGGTCGCCGGCAGCTAGCGCGACGGGACCTAGGATGGCTGGGTCATGGCTGCACGTACCGACCTCACCGAGCCAGCGGACCCGCCGCCGCGCGGTGACGAGCGCGCCATGCTTCAGGGCTGGCTTGAGTTTCACCGGGCCATTCTGCTGGACAAATGCACCGGACTGAACGACGAGCAGCGCAAGCGCCGCCCCATCGGGACCTCGCTGATGTCACTGCACGGCCTGATCCGGCATGCCGCGGAGGTCGAGCGTAACTGGTTCCGGCGCGCCCTCGGCGGACAGTACGAAGTGCCCGGCATCTTCCTCACAGAAAGCAGCCCCGATGCGGACTGGTTCCCGCTCGATGGCGCGGACTGGAGCGCCGACGTGGCGACCTGGCAGGCCGAGTGCGAGAACAGCCGGCAGACCGCGGCAGCCCATTCACTGGACGACACGGGCACCGGCCGCCGCGGTGGCCGGCGGCTCGAGTTCTCCCTGCGCTGGATCTACAACCACATGATCGAGGAGTACGCCCGCCACAACGGGCACGCCGACCTCATCCGGGAGCTCATCGACGGCTAGCCGCACCTCCCTTGCAGTCAATCCAATGATCTTGGAGTATTAGTGCCTGTTTCCGGCACCTAATACTCCAAGATCACGAGCCGGCGGGCTGGCCGCCGCGGATGACGCTGGCGTAATAGGCGGCGCTCGCCTTCGGAATGCGCTGCTGCGTCCGGTAATCGACGTAGACCAAGCCGAATCGCTTCTGGTATCCCTCGGCCCATTCGAAGTTGTCCAGAAACGACCAGCAGAAATAACCCCGCAGGTCCACGCCCGCCTCGATCGCGCGGGCCGCGGCGTCCAGATGATCGCGCAGGTAGGCGATGCGCTCGTAGTCGTCGACGCCACCCTCGGGATCGACGTAGTCCTCGGCTGCCATCCCGTTCTCGGTCACGTACAGCGGCAGTTGCGGCTCCGTGTGGTGCAGCTGGACGAGCAGGTCGTACAGTCCGCTGGCGTCGATCGGCCAGCCCATGTCGCTGCGCTCGACGCCGTCCCTGACGACACTGACCGCGTCCGGGTAGCCGCCGATGCGCTCCTCGCCGCGGCGGAGCTCGTCAGTCCCGGCGCGCCAGCCGACGGTGCCAGGCGCGTAGTAGTTCACGCCGAGGAAGTCGATCGGCGCGCTGATCACCGCCATGTCCCCGTCGCGGATCAGCTCGGGCGGCGGGAGCTGGGACGAGCGCACGGCGCCGACGGGGTAGGCACCGGTCAGCACCGGGTCGAGGAACACCCGGTTCTGCCCGGCCTCGATCTCCTCGGCGACGGCCTTGGCCTCGTCGGTGGTGGCGCGTACCACGGTCAGGTTCAGGGTGAACCCGACCTCCACCCCCGCCGGCACGGCGGCGCGCAGGGCGCCGAGCGCCAGGCCGTGCCCGAGCAGCAGGTGGTGCGTGGCGGCGGCCGCCGCTGCCGGATCGGTCCGCCCCGGCGCGTGCACGCCGGTGCGGTAGCCGTGGTTGGCCACCACGTGGGGCTCATTCAGCGTGATCCAGCGGCCGACCTCGTCGCCGAGCGCCGCCCCGACGATCGACGCGTACTCGGCGAAGCGCTGCGCGGTGTCACGCGCGGGCCACCCGCCCGCGTCCTCCAGCGCCTGCGGCAGGTCCCAGTGATACAGCGTGGCGACCGGCTCGATGCCGCGGTCGCGCAGGCCGGCGATAAGGCGGCGGTAGTAGTCCAGGCCCGCCTTGTTCACGCCGCCGCTGCCATCCGGCTGCACTCGCGGCCAGCCGATCGAGAACCGGTAGGCGAGCACGCCGAGATCGGTGAGCAAGTCGAGATCGGCGCCGAGGCGATGGTAGGCGTCGCAGGCGATGTCGCCCGTGTCACCGCGCCTGATCTTGCCGGGCGTATGGCTGAACGTATCCCAGATCGACCGGCCGCGGCCGCCCTCGCCAACGGCTCCTTCTATCTGGTACGCGGCAGTCGCGACCCCCCACAGGAAGTCGCCGGGGAAACGCTGTCCCAGTTGCGCGGCGCCGGATACACCATCGCCCATTTCTGCTCCCACATCGGACTGGAGGTCCCTTGACGCCCCCCCAACTGCATCCTTAGTGTAAGCGGTGACACTTCACAATGTAAGCGGTGACATGTAAGTTTGGATGTTATTTTATTTGTTTTATTTGTAAAGTTGGGTTTAATCCACTTATGAGGCGGCACACCGATAACGGCCCGCCCGAGGGCCAGCGGCTCGGCCCCGTAGCCCCGGCCCCCCCGGCCACCCCCCCG
>JASHOV010000480.1 GCA_030038495.1 Streptosporangiaceae bacterium | reverse complement strand
CTGCGAACAATCTCACCCTAGGGCGCGACCGCGTGCCGGGCGGGCCCAAGGCCGCTCGAGCGACAACCAGGCAACTGCCCGCGTGCTTCCCGCGAAGCCCAGCTTCGTGGGGTTCACCGCTGCCTCTGAAAGGGCAACGTTGGACCTCTGCTCCCCCGTACGGGCAACGTTGGTCCTTTGCCGCCCTGTCAGAGCCGCCCACTGGCCGAATCCGCCGACCATATACGGCAGAACCGACGACGCCAGAAGGGCCGCCCCATTAACTGGGAGCGTTACCGTCCTGCCAGAGCGGTAACGCTCCCAGTTAGTCGCACCGCCCCCCGCGCCCGCCGCGCCGTCCAGGCAAGAGAGCTTTGCTGAGGCTGGCCGAGGCCTGGTCAGCTGGTCTGCTTGACGACGACATCCGCAGGCGCGGGGATGCCGGAGGCACGGTAGACCCAGCCGGCGGCGCGCCAGGCGGCCGGATCCAGCATGTACCTGCCGTCGACGATTACCCTCGCCGAGGTCACCGTGCCGAGCTCCTCCGGGTCGAGCCGAGCGAACTCGGGCCAGTCGGTGAGCAGCAGCACCACATCGGCGCCGGTAGCCGCGCCGACGGCGGAGTCGGCGTACTTCAGCTCAGGGCAGACCTTGCGCGCGTTGGGCAGCGCCTCGGGGTCATAGACGGTCACCTCGGCGCCCATGCCGTGCAGGATCTGCGCGACGTCCAGGGCCGGCGAGTCGCGCACATCATCTGATCCCGGCTTGAACGCCGCGCCGAGCACGCCGACGGCCTTGCCCGATATGGAGCCTCCGGCCACCTCGCAGGCCAGGTTGACCATGCCGGTGCGCCGGCCGAGGTTGATCGCGTCCACCTCGCGCAGGAACGCCAGCGCGTCTCCGGCCCCAAGCTCGGCGGCCCTGGCCAGGAACGCGCGGACGTCCTTGGGCAGGCAGCCGCCGCCGAAGCCGAGGCCGGGCCGCAGGAACGCGCCGCCGATCCTGGCGTCTGCGCCGAGGATGTCGGCGAGCACGGTCACGTTCGCCCCGGCCGCGTCGCACACCTCCGCGACCGCGTTGATGAAGGAGATCTTGGTGGCGAGGAAGGCGTTGGCCGCCACCTTCGCCAGCTCCGCGGTCGCCAGGTCGGTGACGAAGAGCGGGATCCCGGCCTCAAGCTGCGGCGCGTAAACCGTCCGCAGGACAGCCTCGGCACGGGCGGACGTGACCCCGATCACCAGCCGGTCCGGGCTCAGCGTGTCCCTGACGCCGTGTCCCTCACGCAGGAACTCGGGGTTCCAGGCCAGCTCGGCTGCGCCGCCTGCGGGAGCCCTGGCGGCCACCCGCTCGGCCAGCGCGGCCGCAGTGCCGGCCGGCACCGTCGACTTCCCCACGATCAGGCACGGCCGGGTAAGGCCAGGCGCGAGGCCATCGATGCAGGTCTCGACCTGGGACAGATCTGCGCCGTGGCCATCGCGGCGCTGCGGGGTGCCGACGCAGACGAAATGCACGTCACCGAACTCGGCCGCCTCCGCGTAGGAGGTCGTGAACCGAAGCCGACCCGAGCTCATTCCGTCCCTGACCAGTTCCTCAAGCCCCGGCTCGAAGATCGGCACGTCCCCGGCATTCAGCCGCGCCACCTTCTCGGCGTCGATGTCAAATCCCAGCACCTCGAAGCCCTCGGATGCCATGCAGGCCGCATGCGTCATGCCGAGGTAGCCGGTGCCAAGCACCGTCAGCCGCGGACGTTCCGTCATCTGCGTCTCTCCCACCTCGAGTCCGGGCTCTAGCCGGGCCCTTGCTCTGGCTCACTCCGCAGCCCGCAGCAGATAGGGCGTAACTACCGAGTCGCCGTGAATTAGGACGTTTTATTATAGTTCCGCAAGCGAGCGGAACCGCGCTCCGCAGGTCGTCCCCCGAGCCAAGCCAGGCAAAACAAGCCCATCGCACCCCGTCCTTCCGCCGCCGGCCGGCCGGTGGCGGGCCAGAGCCGCGTTCAGGTAGCTCAGAATAGTCCAGCAGCGGGCGATTGCCTGCGCTTCCGGCCTTCCCTCGAAGGCAGCCAGTGACCTCGCTGGCCCATGCCGCCGTGCTCGCACGCTAGATGGCGCGGTAGTCCCGCGCCGGCATGCGCGGCCCGCGACGCGGCGGGCCACCGTGGCCGATCTCGATGAGCCTGGTCGCGCGGTGCCGCTGGCCCGCGTACGGCTCCAGCAGCGCGAGCATGCCCTCGTCGTCGGCCGCCTCCCCGGCCAGTGCCCAGCCCACCGTGGCTGGCAGGTGATAGTCGCCGATGCTCACCGCGTCCGCGTCGCCGCAGGACCGCTGCCGCACCTCGGCCGACGTCCACGGCCCGATACCAGGAAGCGAGCGAAGCCAGCGATCCGCCTCGGCCCCCGGCAGCGCGCAGATCCGCTCGAGCCGACCCGCGACCCTGGCCGCTCCGGCGATCGCCCTGGCCCTGATGCCCTCCACGCCCGCCCGGTGCCAGTCCCAGGTCGGGATCGCCTGCCACGTGGCAGCGGGCGGGACCACGCGCATGCCCGCCGGCGCGGGTCCGGGAGCGGGCGTGCCGTACCAGGTAAGCAGCAGTCTCCAGGCGCGAGTGGCCTCCGCCCCGACGACCTTCTGCTCCAGGACGGCGGGCACCAGAGCCTCCAGCACCCGGCCGGTGCGCCCCAGGCGCAGGCCCGGATAACGCGCGGCCAGGTCGAGCAGCCGCGGGTGCTCCGGCCGGAACGCGTCCGGGTCGTCCCGCGCCCCGAGCAGGTCGGGCAGCCGGTCCAGCATCCAGCCGGCGCCGGGCCCCCAGGCGGTCCCCGTGATGCGCTGTGCCGCCTCGCTCGGGCCGGCCCGGCCCGGCGCGGGCGAGACGATGCGCAGGGTGGCCGGACCGTCCGGAGTGAGCGAGGTGCGCCATATCGCGCCCGCGGCGTCGACCCGGTACGCCGGGTCCCCCGAACCGCGACGGTGCACGCTCAGGACCAGGGCCGCGTTGAGGCGGAACGGCGGCTCCCACACCCGGCTCAGGCCTTCGGGGCCGGCCTGACCAGCGTCCGGGCGGGCGCCACCCGCCAGACCCTGGTCAGTTCGCATGCATTCCTCCGGGCGTAAAATGTCCGCATCTGCCGACCAAGCCGGGCACGCTCTGACGCCTGGACCGTAGCCGATAGTGCATAGTTGCTTGATGCTCTACTCGACGATTCTGGCAGGCGGCAGCGGCACCCGGCTGTGGCCGTTGTCACGGGCCAGTGAGCCGAAGTTCCTGCACCCGCTGACCGGCACGGACCGCACGCTGCTGCAGGCGACCGTGGACCGAACCGCGGAACTGTCGGAACCTGACAGCGTCTACGTCGTGACAGGAACGGCCCACGCCGCCGCGATCGCTCGCCAGCTGCCCGCGGTGCCGGTCGCGAACATCCTGGTCGAGCCCTCGCCGCGGGACTCGTGTGCGGCGATCGGCCTGGCCGCCGCGGTAATTGTCCGGCGCGACTCGGACGCGATCATGGCGGCCTTCTCGGCCGACCACCTGATCGGAGATGAGCCCAGGTTCGTGGAGGTCATCCGGCAGGCCGAAGCCGCCGCGCGGCAGGGCTACCTGACTACGATCGGCATCCGTCCCGGCCACGCCGATGTCAGGTTCGGCTACCTCAGGACCGGCCCGCCGCTGGCACCGGAGGCGCGCGCGCCCGAGGCCCGGACGGTGGCCGAGTTCCGGGAGAAGCCGACGCTGGCCGTGGCCAGGGAGTACCTGGAGTCCGGCCAGTACCTGTGGAACGCCGGGATCTTCGTGTTCGCGGTGCAGGCCTTCCTCGGCGAGCTGGCACGGCAGAAGCCGGACCTGCACGCCGGAATCGATGCGATCGCCACGGCCTGGGACACGCCGGAGCGCGAGCGTGTCCTCGAGCAGATCTGGCCGGGCCTGGAGAAGATCTCCGTCGACTACGGGGTGCTGGAGGGGGCGGCCGCGGTCGGCCGCGTCGCCACCGTGCCCGCCGACATGCCGTGGAGCGATGTCGGCGATTTCCACTCCCTGGGCGAGTCCCTGCCGGCCGACGAGTCGGGCAACCTGCTCATCGGGACCGCAGCCCACCTCATCACCAGGGACGTCAAGGACGCCGTGATCGTGTCCACGACGAATCGGGTGGTCGCCATGGTGGGTCTGGAGAACGTCGTCGTGGTGGACACCCCCGATGCCATCCTGGTCTGCACCAGGGAGCGCGCCCAGGAAGTGAAGCAGATCGTGGACGAGCTGCGCGACCGGGGCGCGACCGACTGCATCTGAACCAGGCCGCTTCTGAACCAGGCCGCTTCTGAACCACGGTGCGAACTCGGTGGCCCCCGTTCCCGGTCCCTAGGTAGACTGGCCCGCTGCGCGCTGGTAACTGATCATGTGTGCCTCAGCCGACGCGGCCCAGCTGAATTCCATCGCCCGGGTGTACCCGGCGTCGCCAAGCGCGGTGCGCCGTTCCGGATCCTCGAGCAATGCCTGCAGCGCGACCCGGATGCTCTCCGCGTCCGGCTCGGTATAGGCGACCGCGTCCCCGCCGACCTCGGGCAGCGCGGTGCGGTGCGTGGTCAGCACCGGCGCGCCGCAGGCCATCGCCTCCAGCGCGGGCAGGCCAAAGCCCTCGCCGGTGCTGGGGAACGCCACCACCAGGGCGCCGCCGAAGAAGCCGGGCAGGTCGTTGAAGTGCAGGTAGCCGGGCCGGACCAGGTGGAGATGTGCGGGCACCGCCGCGACGGCATCGTCGACTTCCTCGCTCCATCCGCTGCCGCCCGCCAGGACCAGCGCGGGCGGATCCGCCATGTCGCTCACCGCAGCCGCCCAGCCCGCGATGAGGGCCGGCACGTTCTTGCGGGGCTCGAGGGTGCCCAGGTAGGCCACGTACCGGCGGCCGTGCAGTCCGAGGCGTCCCGACACCTGCAGCAGCTGCTGCTCCGACGGCCGGTGGAACAG
>JASHOV010000479.1 GCA_030038495.1 Streptosporangiaceae bacterium | reverse complement strand
GCAGTCCCGCGGCCTGGAATGGCAGGTCGCCTCGCCGCCGCCGCCCGAGAACTTCGAGCACATCCCGGTGGTACTGTCGGCCCCCTATGACTACGGGGTCGCGAACGCCCAGCCGGTTGCCGACCTGAATCCGCCCGCCGGCGTGCTCAGCGCGGCGATCGGCGGGGTAACGGCAGGATCAGTAGGAGCGGAGGCATAGCCATGGCCGAGACCACCACGCCGCCCCCGGCGGGCCTGAGCCGGGCCGAGGAGGAAGCCGCCTTCTACCACGAGGCGGGGCTGAACGCGGCCTGGACCGGCACCCGGCTGGCGCTGGGCGCGCTGACTTTCGGGTTCGGCGCGTTCATCTTCGCGTTCTTCTACCTGCGCTCGCTGAACTCGCACGGCCTCTGGTACACCCCGCCGGGTCCGAAGATGTGGCTCGGCAGCCTGATCATGGGGCTGATCGTGGTCAGCGCGCTGCTGCAGACGCTGGTGCTGCAGCGGATCAAGGCGGGGCACAAGGGCATCTGGATCCAGGGCGCCGTGGTCGCGCTTGTGCTCGGCCTGGCCGCGATCTCGCTGCAGATCTACCAGCTCGCCAGCCTGGCGTTCTGGCCCGGCTCCTCGGGATTCGCCAGCGTGTTCGTCGGCTTCTGCCCGGTATACGTCGCCATCGCATTCTGCGTTCTGGTGTGGCTGGAGATACTGATCATGCGGTGCCGGGGGATCCCCGAGATCTCGTTCGTCGAGCAGCCCCCGACGTTCGCGGAGGCCTTCAGCGTCCAGCGGTTCCAGGCCGCGCTCAGCGCGTTCACGGTCACCTGGAACTACCTGGCGGTTGTTGCCATCGTCGCCTGGGTCCTGTTCTACCTGGTCCACTGAGGCCAGGGGAGCAAGCCGGTGGCTGCAGTTTTCACGCACTGGTCCGCGAGCTGGCCGGCCCTGGCGTGCTACCTGGTTCTGGCGGTGGCGCACCTGGTCGGCCTGCAGCGGCTGGCTGCGGACGGTTTGTCGCGTCAGCTGCGGCGGGAAGCGCTGCTGTTCCAGGGCGGCCTGCTGCTCGCGCTGCTGATGCTGGTGTCGCCGATCGAGTACTGGTCCGGGGTCTATCTCTTCGTGCGCGCGATCCAGTTCATCGCGTTCGCGGTGGTCGCGACCGGCCTGATGGTGCTCGGCGCGCCCTGGCGCCCGCTGCGCCTGGCCGTGGCGCCGCGCGCTGTCCGGGCTGGCCAGCCCGAGGAAGCCGCCGTTCCCGGCCCGGCGGGCCCGCGGTGGCTGCTGCGGTGGCCGGCGGCGGCAGTCGTCGCGGTCAACGTCGTGTGGCTCGCCTGGCAGTTCCCTGCGCTGCTGGACGGGGCGGAGCGGAGCAGCGCGGTGGCGCTCGTGTATCACGCCACCTGCCTCGCCGCCGGGGTGGTGTTCTGGGTGCAACTGGCCGGCTCGGGTTCGCTGTCCCCGGTCGCGCGGCCCTTGCGCCGCGTGACGCTGGTAGTGGGGACTGTCGGGGCCACGACGATCCTCGGCATGGTGCTGGTCTTCGGGTCGGGCGTGCTGTATCCGGCCTACGCCAACCGCTGGCATTACGGCATGACGCTGCTCGACGACCAGCAGCTGTCCGGGGCGGTGTTCTGGATGGGGATGCTGCTGCCGCTGATCACGGTGGCGGTAGCGCTCATGATGCGGTGGATGAGCGAGGAGGAGTCCGCGGAGCTGTCGGCCGGACTGGACCGGCTGCTGACGCCGCGCAAGAATGCCTGGTCGGCCCGGCCCGGTATCAGATGACCCACGGAACGTTTCCTGGCAGGAGGCGGCAGTGCCCAGACTGATCCTCGCGGCGGTTACTCCCGACAACACGCCGCACGGGTACAACATCACGTTCGCGGCCCCGATGCTGACGTTCGTCATTATCGGCACGATTCTGTACTTCCTGTTCAGCAGGCCGCACCGCCGGGTCCCGGCTCAGCCGCTCCGCCTCTCGGCGGGCAGGTCCGCGCCTGGCGCCGCGGCTACCGCGAGCGCCACGGCCACGGCGAGCGGCACGGAGACGGCTGACGCTCCCGCGGCCGAGGCTCCCGCGGCCGACGAGCCGGCGGCAGAGAGCAACGGCTCGGCCCAGGGTGACGCAGCACAGGGCACAGAGGACACCGAGTGACGCAGGCAACCAGCGCCGTCACCGGGTCCGGGGACCTGCCCGTACCCGGTGATGTGGTTGGCCCGAACGCATCCGGCCGACGTTCGGCGCTGGTTGTCCTCAGGTCCCTGTTCCAGCTGACCAAGCCGCGCATCATCGAGTTGCTGCTGGTCACCACCCTGCCGACCATGCTGCTGGCCAGGCGCGGCCTGCCCGGCATCGGCCTGATAGCGGTGACGCTGATCGGCGGCTCGCTGGCGGCGGGCAGTGCCAACACGCTGAACTGCTACCTCGACCGCGACATCGACGCGGTCATGAAGCGCACCTCGCGCCGGCCGCTCGTGGCCCGCGGCGGCAAGGCCGCGATCAGGCCAGGCGAGGCACTGGCCTTCGGCGTCATGCTCGGGGTGGCCGCCACGCTGCTGCTCGGCCTGCTCGCCAACTGGCTCTCGGCGGCGCTCGCCGATGGCGCGATCTTGTTCTACGTGTTCGTGTACACGCTGCTGCTCAAGCGCAGGACGGCGTCCAACATCGTGATCGGCGGCGCGGCCGGGTGCTTCCCCGTCCTCGTGGGCTGGGCCGCGGTCACCGGATCGGTGAGCTGGCCCGCGGTGGTGCTGTTCGCCGTCATCTTCCTGTGGACCCCGCCGCACTTCTGGGCCCTGGCGATGAAGTTCCGCGACGACTACGCGGCCGCGAACGTGCCGATGCTGCCCGTGGTGGCCCCGGCCGCGACGGTGGCGCGCAAGATCCTGGTGTACTCCTACGCGATGGTGGTGGCCACGCTGCTGCTCGCGCCCTACGCCGGCTGGGTGTACGGCGCGTGCGCGGCGGGCCTGGGCGGCTGGTTCCTGCTCGAGGCGCACCGGCTCCGCGCCGGCATTGCGTCGGCCGGCGCGCCCGCGCCGATGCGCCTGTTCCACCTGTCGATCGCCTATCTCACGCTCCTGTTTGCCGTGGTCGCGGTCACGGCGGTGCTGCCCTGGCACACTTGGTAGATGATGTCCTGGCACCGCTGGCAGTTCATGCTCAGGCCGAGATGGCTGGCCTGGCACCTGTTCGCGGTTGTCGCCACCATCGGGATGATCTGGCTGGGCGACTGGCAGCTGCACCGGGCCGAGTCAGGCAACGAGCTGAGCTGGGCTTACACGATCGAATGGCCGCTGTTCGCGATCTGCGGCCTGTATTTCTACATTCGCACGATCCGCGAGGAGCTGCACGAGGGCGAGACCGGCGGCGGTCCGTCAGCTCAGCCGGCCGCGGAGCCGGAGCGGGAGGCTGCCGAGGCCTATGCCGCCCGCCTTCGGTCCGAGGTCGCGGCCACGCACGGGCGCCGCCACGGCTGGCGCTGAGCTGCCCGCGCTGGCAGGCTCTGGCAGGTGACCGCGGAGTACACCAGCGCCGGCGACCTGGACCTGACCCGTTACATCCGCCCGGGCGACACCGTCGCCTGGGGCCAGGCCTGCGGCGAGCCCCGGTCGCTGACCGAGGCCCTGATCGCGCAGCGGGCGAGCCTGCCGGGCGTGCGCTGCTTTCTCGGCATCCCGTGCTCGGACACGGTGCGGCCCGAGCACGCGGATCATCTGCGTTTCGTCTCGTACTCGGGCGCCGGGGCCAATCAGGCGCTGCTCGGCGCCGGCGCCCTGGAGATCGTTCCCTGCCATTACTCGCAGCTGCCCGCGCTGCTGTCGGCTGGTCCGCTGCGCGCCGACGTGGTCATGCTGGCGCTGCCACCGGCCCGGCCGGACGGCAGCCACGGCCTCGGGCTGTGCGCCGACTACATCGCCGCGGTCACCGGCTCGGCGCGGGTCGTGATCGCCGAGGTGAGCGACCAGATACCGGACGTAGGCTGCGCGCTCGCGGTGCCGGGCGACGCGCTGGACGTGATCGTGCGCACGTCCCGGCCGCCGGCGGAGTATTACCCGGCCCGGCCGGTCCAGTCGGCCGAGGCCGCGATCGGCGCGCACGTGGCTGCCCTGGTCGAGGACGGCGCCACGGTGCAGATAGGAATCGGCAGCATGCCGTCGGCGGTGCTGCACGCGCTGGCCGGTCACCGCGACCTCGGCATCCATTCCGGCATGATCACCGACGCGGTCGCGGACCTCATCGAGGCCGGCGCGGTGACCGGCGCGCGCAAGACGGTCGACCGCGGCCAGGTCGTGACCGGCTTCCTGATGGGAACGGCGGCACTGTTCGCCCGCGCCGCGGGCAACCGCGCGGTCATCCTGCGGGACACGACCTACACCCACGACCCGGCGGTGCTCGCGGCCCAGCATCGCTTCACGGCCATCAATGCCGCCATCGAGGTCGATCTCACCGGTCAGGCGAACATCGAGATGATGCGCGGTCGTTACGTCGGCGCGGTGGGCGGTGCCGTCGATTTCATGCGCGCGGCGGCCCGGTCGGATCGCGGCCTGCCGATCACCGTGCTGCCCTCGACGGCCGGCCCGGCCAGCCGCATCGTGGCCCG
>JASHOV010000478.1 GCA_030038495.1 Streptosporangiaceae bacterium | reverse complement strand
GTCGCCGCGATGGCCCTGTAGCCCGACGGCACCTCGCTCGCCGTCGTTTCAACCGTCAGTGTCGCCGGCGGATATTCGATAAGTCACATCAGCGTCTACAACCTCGTCACCGGTGCCCGCCGCGTCTGGACCAATCAGGGCTGCCCCGACGCGTGCATTAATACCACCCCCGGCACGTACAGCATCGTCATGAACGGAATCTCCTGGACCGCCGACGGGCGCCAGCTCGCCTTCGCGCGGATGACCGTGGCCGGACGAAATCAATTCAGGCTGCTCGACGTGGACGCGTCCGGCACTAGCCTCCTGGCCGACAGCCAGGCAGTGACGCTGCGCGCCTCGCCGCGCGTACTGAAGGGCGCGGCTCCGTCCGGCGCCTGGTGGGGAGGATGGCTGCTTACGCCCGACGGCAGGTCGATCATCCTCGATGCCGCGAAATACTCCTACAGACCGTGCCCGCCGCGTCAGCCCGATCACGGCCTTTGTCCGGGGCCGCTGCCCGCGCCGGCCCTGCTGCTCTACTCGGCCCGAACCGGCGCGTTCCGGGCCGACCTCGGGGTACTGGCTCCGGCCCCACCCACCGGCGGCGTACAGGCGGAGTGGAGCAGCCCCGACGGCAGCACGATCCTGGTGATTCGGTTCCGGGATTTCGGCCTCTACACCAACACCCGCACCCGCGCCGGGCTGCTGCACGTCGGGCACTACACCGCGATCCCGTGGTCGGCAGAGATCATTAGCGCCGCCTGGTAACGAGCAAAGACAAGGAGCCCGAGCCTGCGCTGCCGGGTCCGGGCTCCTTGTGGCTCTAGCGGCCTGCGGCTGCTCAGGCCTTCGCGGCTGGACCTCCCGCCTCGGCGAGCTCCTTGATGCCGGCGAGCGTCGCGGCCATGTTGACATGGTGCTCGGCCAGCCGACGGCGGAGGATACGGGACTCCTTGTCCGGCATCTGCTCGATCAGGTCGCTGATGCCGCTCTCGCCGGGGCCGAGCTGGGCCCACTGGGTGATCCGCGTGCCCGCGCCGTCGGGCACGAGCGTGAAGCGCCAGCGCGCGGCCGGCTTGTCCGGATCCCCGACAGCCCAGCCGAAGACTCGCTCCGGCTCGTACTCGCAGATCGTCGACACGGTCTCCCACGAACCTCGGGCCGGGTGATGGTTGCGACCGCGGAACTGCACCCCCAGCGCGGCGGCTTCGGCATCGCCAAGCAGCTCGCCGCCCTGGAACTCCGAGCTGAACCTGGCCGGGGTCTGGATGTCGCACACCAGCGGCCAGACCGCCGACGGCGGTGCCGCGATGCTCGCCTCGGCCATCGTCGTCGGACAGTCCGAGTACCGGAGTTCAGGTTCCTCCACAATGGACAGCGTACGCCGGCCACGCGAGCACCGGCAGGGCAGAAGAGGGCGCCGACATAAGGGGTGGGCCGCATGAAGGTGGGCATCGCCGCGAACGTCAGCGGCCCTCGGGACGCCGCGTTCGTACGCGACGCCGAGCGGCTCGGGGCTGCCTCGGTCTGGGTTGGGGAGGCGTGGGGCCAGGACGCGCTGACCCCGCTGGCTTACCTCGCCGCGCACACCGAGCGCATCGGCCTCGGCTCGGCCATCGCCCAGCTGGGCGCCAGGACACCGGCCATGCTCGCGATGTCGGCGATGTCGGTGCAGGTGCTGTCCGGCGGCCGCTTCCGGCTCGGCATCGGGACCAGCGGCCCGCAGGTTATGGAGGGCTGGCACGGCGTCAGGTTCGCCCGGCCGGTCGCCGCCACCAGGGAGACGATCGAGATCGTCCGGGCTGTCGCCAGCGGCCAGCGGGTCGGCCACGACGGCGATGTCTTCCGGCTGCCGCTGCCCGACGGGCCCGGCCGACCGCTGCGCTCGCCGCTCGGCTGCGTTCCCGTCCCGATCTACATCGCGGCACTCGGGCCGTTGAACCTGGAGCTAACCGGCGAGATGGCCGACGGCTGGATCGGCAACGCGTTCATGCCCGAGCACGCGGAGGTCTTCCTGGACCGGATCGCCGCCGGGGCGGCACGTCGCGGCCGCACGATCGCCGACCTGGACCTCGTCATCCCGGTCAGCGTCGAGATCACTGACGACGCCGATGAGGCGGCTAGGAGACATGCGCGCGGCTACGCGTTCACGATCGGGGCGATGGGATCCCGCAACCAGAACTTCTACAACGCGGCGTTCGCCCGCCAGGGCTTCGGCGACGATGTGCGGGCCGTGCAGGACCTGTGGCTGGCGGGCCACCGGAACGAGGCCGCCGACCGGGTGCCGCTCGTTTTGGGCAGCCACACGAACCTGCTCGGTCCGCCGGCGGTGATCAGGGAGCGGTTGCGCCTGTACCGGGCGGCGGGGATCACGACCCTGCAGGCCAAACTGACCGGGGACGCCACGGCCCGGCTGGACACGCTGGCCCAGCTGCTTGGCCTCGTCGCCGAGGTCAGCGCCGAGGTCAGCGCCGAGGATGAGGGCCGGGCGAGCCCGCTGGCGAACCCCCTCGACGCGCCAGCGGGCGCGCCCGGCCCGGATGAGAACCGTGGTTAGGAAGCGACCGGTCTGCGGCGTCGATACCTGGCGATGTCGCGCGGCTGGGTAAGCCCGTCGTCCGCGCGCCCCGTCGGCGCGGCGAGAACGGCCGCGAGTTCGGCGTACGCGCGGGCCCGCTCGTCATCCCTGGCGTGCTCCGCGCACCGCCCGGCCGGGACGTTCTCGCAGTCCCAGCAGCCGACCGCGCCCAGGCCAGCACTGCGATACCTGGCCGCGTCACCGAGAGCAGCCAGCACGGTCTCCATCTGCCGCGGGGTCAGGGCGGCCTCATCCCGGCCCGCCTGCCGCGCCCGCCGCAGGAGCGACAGGACGCTGGCCGCGTTCCGCTTGTCCCAGTGCACCAGCTTGCCGAGGAACTGCCGGTCCCGGCTCCCGAGCGCGACGCCGGCCAAGGCCGCCCGCAGTTCCTCCCGCGCTGCGGCCCGGCCCGAGTGGCCGGCCGCCAGCGCGATCGTCGGCCTGGCGGGCGCCGCCATGCCGAATGCTGCCTGCTCACCAGGCAGGCGCCTGGGTCGGATACAGGATGGCGTGGGAACGGCAGCCTTCTGCGTGGCACCCCGTCCGTTTCCCAGATCTGTCATCACCGTGTGGCCTCCTCGCCCGGCACCGGAACACCCGGCAGCCGGTCAGCGCCTCCGCCCGTTACCGAGCCGCCGGATTCCCCGCGGCGGGCGAAGGCAGGACTCAGGGAGTATGACGCGCCGGGGCTCACTATGGTTGACACAACGCTGTCAGTTAGACACCGTGCGTAACTGGTGAGATTGGTTACGGCGCGACCCGGCGCCCGCATTGCGGTGAACCGCCAGGACAGTGCCTGCGTCATACCAAGCGAGTCATCGGGCTCACTTGGCTGTACTAGAATTGCTTTCTAGCCGCGTCACGGGCTTGTTCCCGAGCTGTGGTCTCGTGGCGGGGGCTGGGGGCAACCTGACCCGGCGGCATATGTGGTGCCAATGGTAAGGATGTCCGAAACCTCAAACAATCATGCACGCCGTCACCGCGACTGTTACCCGGCCTCGGCGCGTAGAGGAGGCCGGGAGACTGTGACCAAGCAGGTCCAGCAACTCGATCGTGTCATTATCAGGTTCGCCGGGGACTCCGGCGACGGCATGCAACTCGCCGGGGACCGGTTCACGCAGGAGACCGCGACCTTCGGCAACGACCTATCGACGCTGCCGAATTTCCCCGCGGAAATCCGCGCCCCCGCCGGCACGCTGCCCGGCGTCTCCAGCTTCCAGCTGCATTTCGCGGATCACGACATCCTCACGCCCGGCGACGCGCCGGACGTGCTAGTGGCCATGAACCCGGCGGCGCTGAAGGCAAACCTGGTCGATGTACCGCGCGGTGCCGACATCATCGCGAACACCGACGAGTTCACCAAGCGCAACCTGGCCAAGGTGGGCTTCGAGGCCAACCCGCTGGAAGACGGATCGCTCGATGCCTACCAGCTGCACGCGATCCCGATCACCTCCGTGACCGTCAAGGCGCTCGAGGACTTCGACATCAGCCGTAAGGACGCTGAGCGGGCGAAGAACATGTTCGCCCTCGGCCTTCTCTCCTGGCTGTACAACCGCCCGGTCGAGGGCACGATGAAGTTCCTCGAGTCCAAGTTCGGCAGCAAGCCCGACATCCTTGCCGCCAACAAGGCCGCCTTCCAGGCCGGCTGGAACTACGGCGAGACCACCGAGGCGTTCTCGGTGCAGTACGAGGTAGGACCTGCTCCGCTGCAGGCGGGCACGTACCGGAACATCACCGGCAACACCGCGCTGGCCTACGGGCTGGTGGCCGCGTCGCGCCGGTCCGGCCTGCCGCTGTTCCTCGGCTCCTACCCGATCACCCCGGCCTCGGACATCCTGCACGAGCTGGCCA
>JASHOV010000477.1 GCA_030038495.1 Streptosporangiaceae bacterium | reverse complement strand
CAGGCCGACCCGCTCGGCGACGTCCGCGATCGAGCTGTCGCGGTAGCCCCGCTCGGTGAATATCTGCAGCGCGGCTGACAGTATCTGGGAACGCCGGTCGGTCACATGCTAAATCTAACTATTTTGTGGCACCCCGTACCGGATAGTCGGTAGCTCGCTCATGCTAGTGGGCGAACCTGCAAGGAGGTGCCGCATGTCCGACCCGAACCCGGGCATCCAGGCCGCAGTCGAGAGTGCGCTGGCCCGGCTGGACCTGGAGACCAAGGTCGCGCTGCTGTCCGGGCAGGACACCTGGTCCCTGCCGGCTGTGGCAGAAATCGGGCTGGCGTCGATCGTAATGTCGGACGGGCCGGTCGGCGTGCGCGGCACCCAGTGGAGCGCCCGCGATCCATCGATCGCACTGCCGAGCCCGACGGCGCTGGCCGCCACCTGGGACCCGGACCTGGCCCGCCGGGCCGGCCAGCTACTCGGCCAGGAGGCGCGCCGCAAGGGCGTGCACGTGCTGCTGGCGCCGACAGTGAATCTGCACCGCAGCCCGCTGGGGGGCAGGCATTTCGAGTGCTACTCCGAGGATCCGCTGCTCACCGGGGAGATCGGCGCCGGCTACGTCATGGGCGTTCAGGATCAGGGGATAGCGACGACGGTGAAGCACTTCGTCGCCAACGACTTCGAGTCCGAGCGCTTTACCGCCAGCGCGCAGGTAGGGGACCGGGCGCTGCACGAGCTGTACCTGGCGCCGTTCGAGACGCTCGTCCGCCGGGCCGGGGCATGGGGCGTCATGGCCGCCTACAACAGCGTCAACGGCGTCACGATGACCGCCAACGGGCCGCTCCAGCAGGGCGTGCTTAAGGGTGAATGGGGATTCGACGGCTTCATAGTCTCCGACTGGATGGCCGCGCGCGAGACCGTGGGGACGGCCCTGGGCGGCCTGGACGTCGCGATGCCGTCGGCGGGCAGCCCGTGGGGAGACCGGCTGGTCGCCGCGGTCAGGGATGGCTCCGTACCGGCGGAGGTCATCGACGAGCAGGTCCGGCGCGTCTTGCGGCTGGCGGCACGGGTGGGCGCGCTGGCCGGGGCACCCGAGGCGGTGCCGCCGGGCAGCCGTCCCGCCGCGATCGATGGTGCTGCGCTTGCGGCCGAGCTCGGCACCCGCTCGTTCGTGCTGGCAGCCAATCGCGACCAGATGCTGCCGCTTGACCCGGCCCGCCTGAACAGCCTCGCCGTTATCGGTGCCCTGGCCAGGGATGCTCGGGTGCTCGGCGGCGGGAGCGCGACGGTCTTCCCTGAGCACGTCATCTCACCGCTGCAGGGCCTCTCCGACGCACTGCCAGAGTCGGTCCGGCTGGCGTACGCCTACGGAGCCGACGCGCGCACGGGCAGGCTGGGCCTGGCCAAGGCACCCCAGTGGAGCGGGATGGAGGCGACCTTCAGGGACGCGCGGGGGACCGCGCTCTACCGGACGCCGCTGGCAACGGGCCGGGGCCGTTGGATGCAGATGCCAGAGGGCGTCGACCCGGACGCGGTCGCGTCCGCGGAGATCTCGGGAACACTGACCGCCGAGGTGAGCGGTGAGCACCAGCTCGGCATTCGCGGCATCGGGAGTTTCGTCCTTGCCGCCGACGGCGCGCAGCTGTTTGACGCCGAGATCCGTCCGGAGTCCGACGACCCGGCCATGCTCTTCCTGGCTCCCCCCGAGCAGCGGGTCGCTGTGTCGCTCACCGCGGGCCAGAAAGTGCAGGTAACGCTCACCCAGCGAGTGAAGCTGCAGCGCGAGTTCGCGGTTATCTCGCTGTCGCTTGGCTACGGCGCGCCGATGGCGACCCCGGACGAGCTGCTGGCGGAGGCCGAGAACGCCGCGCGGGCCTGCGACGTGGCGGTGGTGGTCGTCGGCACCACCGATGAGGTGGAGTCGGAGGGATTCGACCGCACCACTCTCGCCCTGCCCGGCCGGCAGGACGAGCTTGTCCGCAGGGTGGCCGCCGCCAACCCTCGCACCGTCGTGGTGGTGAACGCCGGGTCGCCGGTCGAGCTGCCCTGGGCCGACGAGGTCGCCGCGGTGCTCCTGGCCTGGTTTCCCGGCCAGGAGGCCGGCCGCGCCCTCGCGGACGTGCTGCTTGGCGCGGCCGAGCCGGGTGGCCGCCTACCCACCACCTGGCCCGTCGCCATGTACGACTGTCCGGTGCTGTCGGTCCGCCCGGTGGGTGGCCGGCTTGCCTACGACGAGGGCATCTTCATCGGGTACCGCGCCTGGGAACGCTCGGTGGTCAGGCCGCGGTACGCGTTCGGGCACGGTCTTGGCTATACCAGCTGGGAATACGAGCAGCTGGCCGCCGACGCCGATGGGGCCACGGTGACCGTAAGGAACGCCGGCGATCGGGCCGGGCGGGAGGTCGTCCAGGTCTACGTCGGTCCGGCCACGCCGACCCGTGGTTCGAACAACCTTGACCGGGCGGCCCGGTGGCTGGCCGGTTTCGCCACGGTGACCGCCGAGCCGGGCGAGACCGCGACGGCGCGGATCGCGCTGCCCGAGCGGACCTGGCAGGTATGGGACGACGGCTGGAAGACTGTTGCCGGCGACTACATCATCGAGGCGGCACACAGTCTCGCCGACGTGCGCCGCAGCGCCACCGTAACGGTTGGCGCCTGACGCGGCACCCGCACGCATCGAGCCGGGGGATTGCAGATGACCGAGGCGGGGCTGACCGGAGCGCGGGCACCCGCGGCCGTCCGCGGCCGCGGCGGGTTCCGGCGGCTCATGATCAGCCTGGGCATTGCCACCGGCGCGCTGTCCGGCCTCTACGCCGGCATCGGCGGCGTACTGCTCCCGCAGCAGATCGAGAACATCGACCGGGCGCACAAGGTCGCGGCGCTGGGCGTGGTGTCCGGAGTCGCCGCGTGCTTCGCGCTGGTATTCAACCCCATCGGCGGGGCCCTGTCGGACCGGACCAGGTCCAGGTTCGGGCGGCGCACCCCCTGGCTGATCGCGGGCTCGGCGGGCATGCTGGTCATGCTCGCGATCCTCGGCCAGGCGGCCACGGTGCTGGCGATCCTCATCGCCTGGTGCCTGGCCCAGGCGGTGGCGAACTTCTACCAGGCACCGCTGACCGCGGTCATCCCCGATCGCGTCCCGAAGACCCGGCGTGGCGTCGCGTCGGCGGTCACCGGCGTCTCGCAGGTGATCGGCGGGGTCATCGGCGTGGGGATCGCCAGCCTGTTCACCCATCACCTGGCCGGCGGATACCTGGCGCTCGGCCTGCTGATGGCGCTGACGGCGGTCGGCTTCGTGCTGGCCACCCATGATCCGGTCACGGGCGACCAGCCGGCCGCCGACATGCCGCGGCCGTCGACCCAGCCACGGGCGCGCGATTCGCGGCGACTCATCGCCCGGCTGGCCGACTTCCTGTCGGCGCTGCGGCACCGGGACTTCGCCTGCGTGTTCGCCAGCCGGGCCGCCGCGATCATGGGCTACTACCTGGTGATCGGTTACGAGCTCTACATCCTGACCGATTACATCAAGCTTCCCGGCGGCCTGAAGCCGGCCCAGGGCGTCACTATCCTGGCCGCGATCAGCGCGGTCGGCGCCCTGCTGGCGGCCGGGATCTCCGGACCGCTGTCGGACCGGCTGAACCGCCGTAAGCCGTTCGTGTTCGTGTCCTCCGCGGTGGCCGGATCGGCCTGCATCCTGCCGGTCGTGTCGCCGACGTTCCCCACGATCGAGATCTTCGCCGCGTTCGCCGGCATCGCGTTCGGCACCTACCTGTCGGTGGACGCCGCGCTCGTCACGCTCGTGCTCCCGCGCGGCGAGGATGCCGCCAGGGACCTCGGCGTGCTCAACATCGCCAACGCGGGACCGCAGGTGATCGCACCGCTGTTCGCCGCGCTGGTCATCAGCCATCTCGGCGGCTACCGGATGCTGTTCATCCTGGGCGGCTGCTGCGGTGTCGCCGGAGCCTTCACGGTCATGCCCGTCCGGGCCGTTCGCTAGACCGGAACGGGGCCTCGGTTAGGCTGGCCAGGTCATGGAAGATCGCGATGCCTGGTTCGGCCGCCGCACGTCGCGCTGGCAGGACTGGCCGGCCGCCGACCTGCTCGCCGCGAAGGAGAGGCGCGGCGCCGCGATCAGCGTGATCATCCCGGCACGGAACGAGGAGCGCACGGTGGCGGGCGTCGTGGGCGCGATCTCGCGCTCGCTGGTGACCCGCACCCCGCTGATCGACGAGCTCGTGGTCATCGACTCCGACTCGACCGATGCCACCGCCGCGGCGGCGGCCGCGGCCGGCGCGAAGGTCTTCCGGGCGGCGGAGATTCTGCCCGCGGCCGGCTCGTTCCCCGGCAAGGGCGAGGCGATGTGGAAGTCGCTGCACGTCACCAGCGGCGACCTGCTTGTATTCGTGGACGCCGACCTGACCAGCTGGGGACCGCACTTCGTGACCGGCCTGCTTGGCCCGCTGCTCGCCGACGACCGGGTGCAGCTGGTCAAGGGCTTTTACACCCGGGTGTGGACCCGGTCCGACGGCTCGACGTCGACGGAGGGCGGGCGGGTCACCGAGCTGGTGGCCCGGCCGCTGATCAGCCTGTGGTGGCCCGAGCTGGCCGGGGTCGTACAGCCGCTGGCCGGTGAGTGGGCGGCCCGGCGCAGCCTGATGCAGGCGCTGCCGATCCCGGTCGGCTACGGCGTCGAGCTGGCGACGCTCATGGACACGGTGGCGCGGCACGGGCTCGACGCGGTCGCGCAGGTGGACCTCGGCAGCCGGTCGCACCGGCATCAGGCCAACCACGACCTGGCGCTGATGGCGGCCGAGCTGCTCGCCGTGGCCGAGCGGCGCAGGCCCGGCGGCCAGCCGGTTGCCGCGACCGAGCTGCGCCAGTTCGTCCGAGCCGACGGCGAGGCGCGAGCAGTCGCGAGGCCGGTGCCGCTGGCCGAGCGGCCGCCGGCCGCCGATGCACGCGACCGTGGCACCGTATGACTGACCGGGTGCAGGGCGTGCTGCGGCTGGGCAAGCACGCGTTCCCGCCGGAACGGCCGCTCGTCATGGGCATCGTGAACCGGACGCCAGATTCCTTCTACCGACCGGGCCTGACCTGGGATGAGTCCGCCGCGATGGAGCGGGTAGCCGAGATAGTCTCCGACGGTGCCGACATCGTGGATGTCGGCGGAGTGCCGGCCGCGCCCGGTGCGGAGGTGGATACGGCCGAGGAGATCCGCCGCACCGCGGGCTTCATTGCCGCGCTGCGCGACCGCTACCCGGACGTGGTGATCAGCGTCGACACCTGGCGGCACGAGGCGGCCCGTGCGGCCTGCGAGGCGGGCGCTGACCTGATCAACGACAGCTGGGGCGGGTTCGATGAGGACCTCGCCGATGTCGCCGCGGAGTTCTCCGCGGCACTCGTCTGCGCGCATGCCGGACAGCAGTCGCCCCGGACCCGGCCGTTCCGCGTCTGGTATCCCGACGTGCTAGCGGACGTGCTGGCCCGCACGCTCCGGCTCGCCGACCTCGCGGTGCGGGCGGGCGTCGATCCGGCCCGGATCATCATTGACCCCGCGCACGACTTCGGCAAGAACACCTGGCACTCGCTGGAGATCACCCGGCGGCTGGCGGAGATGACCGCGACCGGGTGGCCGGTGCTGGTGTCGCTGTCCAACAAGGACTTTGTCGGCGAGAGCCTGGATCTGCCGCCGCTGGAGCGCCTGCCCGGCACGCTCGCTGCCACCGCGATCAGCGCCTGGCACGGAGCGCGGATCTTCCGCGTGCATCAGGTACGCGAATCTCGGCAGGTCGTCGACATGGTCGCGGCGATCAAGGGGGACCGCCCGCCGGCGCGCGCGGTCCGCGGGCTGGCGTAGTCGCATGCTGATCGCCGCTGCGATCTGCCCGGCCGCGCCGCTGATCGCCCGCGAGCTCACCGGGACCGACCCGGTCATTCCGGACCTGCGACGCGCATGCCGGGACGCCGTCGCCGGTCTGCTCGCTTCCGGCCCCGATCTGATCGCGGTCGTGGGCGTCGCGGCCGAAGGCGGGCGATGGGATGAGGACGACCGGCTGGACCTGAGCGTCTTCGCCCCCGCCCTGCGGGGGGCCACGGGGAGTCGGGTAGCAGTGCCGCCGTCCCTCGGCCTGGGCGGCATGCTGCTGGATCAGGCCGGCTACGACGGCCAGCGCGAGCTCTGCTCCGTGACCCAGGACGAGACCGCCGCTGACTGCGCGGCCCTCGGGGCGCGGCTCGCCGGACTGCGCGACCGCGTCGCGCTGCTGGTCATGGCCGACGGCAGCGCGTGCCGGACGCTGAAGGCCCCCGGCTACCTGGACGCGCGGAGCGAGCCGTTCGATGCCGAGGTCGCGCGGGCCATCCGGGACCGGGACGCGGCCGCGCTGCTCGCGCTCGACGCGGACCTGGCGCGTGAGCTCCTGGCGACCGGGCGCCCCGGCTGGCAGGTCCTGGCCGGAGCTGCCCGCGAGTGCTGGGCCGGGACGCGGGTGCGCTACTGCGACGACCCGTTCGGTGTGCTGTATACGGTGGCCTCCATGACCTTTGACACACTTCCGCCGGTCGGGCTGCGGTCCGTGGAGGACGGCGATCTGGACGCCATCTTCGACCAGATGCGCGATCCGGAGGGGGTGTGGATGGCGGCCTTCACCGCGGACGACCCGTCCGACCGGGCCGCGTTCGACGCGCACATGGCGATGGTCCGCTCGTCCCCTGGCATCTGGCTGCGCGCGGTGACCTGGGACGGGCAGCTCGTGGGCACGATCGCCGCGTTCGTCGCCGACGGCGACACCGAGGTGACCTACTGGATCGACCGGGCCTGGTGGGGGCGGGGCATCGCCAGCCGCGCCCTGGCACTGCTCCTGGATCAGGTGCCGACGCGGCCCCTGCACGCGCGGGCCGCCAGCGACAACGCAGCATCGCTGCGAGTGCTGCGCAAGTCCGGATTCGCTGCCATCGGCACGGAGGTGTCCTTCGCGCGCGCACGCGGCGGCGAGATCGAGGAGACGATCCTGCGCAAGGACTAGTCGGCCAGCTGGGCCGCGAACCGGCCGGCCACCTCCAGGTACTCGGCCACCATGTCGGCCACGACCTCACGGGCCGGACGGACGCGGTCAAGCAGCCCGACGCCCTGTCCGACAAAGTAGGTCGCCAGTTGCTGCGCGCCGCTGCCCTCGCGTCCGGCAGCGCGGCTGACCCGCTGCTGCGCGCCCGCGGTGAGGATCGTCTGCAGCGGCATCTGGAGGGCAGGCGGAGCGTCCGGGCTCTCCCATTCATCGGTCCAGGCACTGCGCAGCATCCGGGCGGGCTTGCCGGTGAGCGACCGAGAGCGCACGGTGTCGCTGGAGGACGCGGCCAGCATCTTCCGCTGAACGGCCGGATCGGTCTCGGCCTCATGGGTTGTCAGCCACACAGATCCGCACCACACGCCCTGCGCGCCCAGCGCGATCGCGGCGGCCATCTGGGCGCCGGTCACGATGCCGCCCGCCGCGAGCACCGGAGTCGGTGACACCGCCCTGACCACCTCAGGAACCAGGACCATCGTGGAGACGGTGCCGGTGTGGCCGCCCGCCTCCGTGCCCTGGGCGACGATCAGGTCGACACCGGCCGCCTGCTGCCTGCGCGCGTGCTCGACGGTCCCGACGAGCGCCGCGACCACGATTCCGCGGGCGTGCGCCTGCTCGGTCAGCTCGGCCGGCGGCGGCCCGAGGGCGCTGGCGACCAAGCTAATCGGGTGGCGGAACGCGACGTCCAGCAGGCTGCCCGCCGCCTCGGGGGACACGCTCAGGCTGCCGCCTCGCCGGCTGAGGTGCTCGGGCAGCGGCGGCACGTCATAGCGCTCCAGCAGATCGGCCAGGTACGCCTCGTGCTCGGGCGGGATCGGGGGGCGCGCTGCGGCCTTGTCAGCCGGTCCCGCACCGCCGTCGGCCAACACCGCGCCGACGTCGGCAAACTTGGCCGGGAGCAGGAGGTCGACACCGTACGGCCTGCCTCCGGTCTGCTCGTCGATCCAGGCCAGATCGATCTCCAGGCCGCGCGGGCTGTGCGCGGTGGCGCCGAGCACCCCGAATCCGCCCGCGCCGGACACGGCGGCAACCACGTCCCGGCAGTGACTGAAGGCGAAGATCGGGACGTCGATCCCGAGCCGGTCGCAGATCTGAGTGAACACGGTACGCTCCAGCCCTGTCGGCGGACTCATCGGGCGAAATCAGTTCGAGGCTACTCCGGCCGATCGCGCAACCAACCCGCCCAGCCGGTGCGAGGTAGATTACTTCGAGCACTACCTTGGCGTTGGGAGGAGCGGTGGCCAGCGACGTGCAGCCGGTCGGCCGGAACATCAGGACCGCCAAGACTGGCGAGACGATCGCATCGTACCTGCGCGCCAGGATCGTCCGCGGCGACCTCGCCGAGGGTGCGAGCCTGCCGACCGAGCTGGAGCTGATGCGACAGTTCGACGTGTCCCGGCCGACTCTGCGGGAAGCATTCCGGATCCTGGAGACCGAGTCGCTCATCGCGATCCGGCGCGGCGCGCGGGGGGCCCGCATCACAGCCCCGCGGGTCGACGTTGCCGCTCGTTACGTCGGACTCATCATGCAGAGATCCGGCACCACGCTCGCCGACGTCTACGAGGCGCGGACGCTGATCGAGCCGGAGGCCGCGGCGCTGCTCGCCCAGCGCCGCAGCGACCAGGACATTGCCGACCTCAGCGCCTGCGTGGACGAGCTCGAGGCCCGGGTCAATTCCGGCGCGGAGCGCGCCGACGCCGAGGCCTGGAGCCGCGATGCGCAGCGCTTTCATGACGTGCTGATGGCGCGGGCTGGCAACAAGACACTGGAGATCCAGTTGCAGGTGCTGCGGGAGGTAACCGACAGCCACCTCATGCTCGCAGCCCGGCAGCCCGCCGATGCCGCCAGCACGGTCAGCGGCTTCCGGCGCCTCATCCGCTCCTACCGCAAGCTGATTGAGTACGTGCGGATGAAGGACGAGGCCGGGGCGCGCGCGCACTGGCAGACGCACATGGCGGCAGTCGGTCGCTCGCTCCTGCCCGAGCAGCTCAGGTCCGCCACCGTGCTGGACATGTTCAGCTAGGGCCCGCCGCCGGGGCGTCGCGGGCCGGCCGGGTCTCGCCCGTCCCACGGAAGTTAGCTATCATAGTTAACTACCTTGAGCATATATAACGGCTGGCTACCACCGGGAGGCCCGTAATGCGGGATGCAGTGATCGTCGAGGCAGTCCGTACGCCGGTCGGCAAGCGCAACGGGGGTCTATCCGGCGTACACCCCGGCGACCTGTCCTCGCACGTCCTGACCGCGCTCGCGGAGCGCACCGGCATTGACCCGCTGCTGGTCGAGGACGTGATCTGGGGCTGCGTGAGCCAGGTGGGCGAGCAGACCTTCGATATCGCCCGCACGGCGGTGGTCGGCGCGGGCTGGCCGGAGACCGTGCCCGGCACGACCGTGGACCGGCAGTGCGGCTCGTCCCAGCAGGCGATCAGCTTCGCCGCCGCCAGCGTAATAGCGGGCCACTACGACGTCGCCATCGCGGGCGGCGTGGAATCGATGAGCCGCGTGCCGATGGGGGCATCGGTGGCCGGCGGCGCGCACGGCCTGCCGTTCAGCGAGGGCTTCAAGACCAGGTATAACGGCGTCTTCCCGAACCAGGGGATCGGCGCGGAGATGATCGTCGAGCGGTGGGGCCTGAGCCGGACCCAGCTCGACGAGTTCAGCCTCCAGTCGCACGCCAAGGCGGCCGCCGCGCAGGACGAGGGCCGCTTCGCCGGTCAGATCGTCCCCGTCACTACGCCGGACGGCACGAAGATCGAGGCGGACGAGGGCGTGCGGCGGGGGAGCACGCTCGAGAAGCTGGCCGAGCTGAAGCCGGCGTTCAAGCCGGACGGATGCATCACCGCCGCGAACAGCTCGCAGATCTCCGACGGCGCCGCGGCGCTGCTGATCATGACCAGCGAGAAGGCCGCCGAGCTGGGACTCACGCCGGTCGCGCGGATCCACACCGCGGTCGTCATCGGCGATGATCCCGTCATCATGCTGACCGCGCCGATCCCGGCTACCGCGCTGGCGCTTAAGCGCAGCGGGCTGAAGATCGACGACATCGGCGTGTTCGAGGTCAACGAGGCGTTCGCCCCGGTGCCACTCGCCTGGCTCAAGGACACCGGCGCGGACCCGGCCCGGCTCAACCCGAACGGCGGCGCGATCGCGATCGGCCACCCGCTCGGCGGCAGCGGCGCCCGCATCATGACCACGCTGGTCCATCACATGCGCGAGACCGGCGCCAAGTACGGCCTGCAGACGATGTGCGAGGGCGGCGGCCAGGCCAACGCGACGATCCTCGAGCTGCTCTAGCCGCGGCAGGCCGTTACCTGGGGGTTGGCCATGGCCGCATGGTTCTCCGCTCAGGTCGTGCAGACCGGCAGGTTGCCGCTGTTCTGCTTCTTCGTCGCCTTCGTCTGCGGCTTTGCGGGCATCCGCGTGTCCGTCCGGCTCATCCGGGCAGGTGTGCGCTGGTGGCCGGGCAACCTGACGGCCGGCAGCGTGCACGTGCACCACATGGTCTTCGGCGTCGTGCTGATGGCGGCCGGCGGCATTGCCGGGCTGGCCGCACCCACCGGCTCGCTGCCCTGGCGGGCCGCCGCGGCGGCGACCTTCGGACTGGGGATGGCGTTAGTCTTCGACGAGTTCGCGCTGATCCTGCACCTGCGCGACGTCTACTGGACCAACGAGGGCCGGCTGTCGGTGGACGCCGTGTTCGTCGCCGTCGGCGTGACCGCGCTGCTGATCATCGGCGCGCTCCCCGTCGGGGTCAAGAACGTCGCTGACTACCGCCACCTCCCCGGCAGCCGGGCTGCGGTGACGACTCTCTACGCGACGGTCGCCCTGATGCTCGTGCTGGCCGGCATCACGCTGCTGAAGGGCAAGCCCTGGACGGCGCTGCTCGGCTTGTTCGTGCCGGCCGCCCTGCTGGTGGGGGCCATCCGGCTCGCCCGGCCAGGATCTATCTGGGCGCGCTGGCGGTACCGGAGCCGGCCAGGCAAGCTCGCCAGGGCCGGCCGGCGCGAACGGCGGCTGCGCCAGCCGGCGATCCGGGCCAAGAACCGGGTTCAGGATCTGCTCGTCGGCTTGCCTGACCAGAACCCGGCCTCGGCTGGGCCGTCGCCGGATTCGGGCGAAAGGACCGGCGAGTAGCCGCGCTGGCCGGAACGGATCGCGGCCTTTTCCGGGTAACGCCGCGCGGACTAGGCATGTGCGCCGTAATGCGAGAATGGCCGCAGGCCGCCTTTACGGGAGGAGTCTGATGGCCACTGAGCCACACGCCGCACCGGGCGTAGACCCGCTGGTGCCGAGTCCGGCACGGATCTACGACTACATGCTGGGCGGGTCCTATAACTTTCCTGCCGACCGGGAGGCGGCGGACAGGGCCATAGCGCAGGTGCCCGAACTGCGGGACATCATCCTGGCCAACCGCGGCTTCCACGGCCGGGCTGCGCGGTTCATGGCCGAGTCCGGGATTCGCCA
>JASHOV010000476.1 GCA_030038495.1 Streptosporangiaceae bacterium | reverse complement strand
GCCAAGCTTCGCGCCGCCGCCGACCACGAGGTAGCGGAGAAGCGCGCTGGCAACGAGCGCGAAGTTGCCAAGATGCGCACGACGGCCGAGCGCGAGGTTGCCCAGCTGCGGGCCTCGGCCAAGCGCGACAGGGACGAGATCCTGACCACCTCCAAGCGCCAGGCCGACGAGATGCGCAGCCAGGCGCAGCGGGCTTTCGAGGACAGCGAGGCCCAGCGCGCCCAGGCCGAGGCCGAGTTCGAGATCCAGCTGGCCGCACGCCGGGAGGAGGCCGAGCGTCAGGAGGCCGAGCGGCTGGCCGGGGCGCAGGCCGCCACGCAGAAGATGGTCTCCGAGGCCGAGCAGCGCGCGGCCACCGCCGAGGAACGCGCGAGCAAGGCCAGCATCCAGGCCGAGGCCACCCGGCGCGAGGCTGACCAGCACGCGCAGCAGCTCGTCAGCAACGCCAAGAAGAACGCCGACGGCATCGTCGCGCAGGCCAAGGCTCAGGCCGACCAGCTCCTGGCCGACACCAAGGCCGAATCGGAGCGGATCCGCACCGCGGCCCAGCGCCAGGTGGACGAGCTGAACAAGCAGAAGGAGAGCGTCGGCGCTCACCTCGCGCAGATCAGCCAGCTGCTCGGCGCGCAGATGCCGGGCCTGGCCGACGTGCTCAAGTCCAGCCCCCAGCCGCAGCCCGCGGTGGCCAACCCGGCCCCCAAGGCGGCGGTCACCGCAGGCCCGGCGGCGCCGGCCGCGACCACGGCCCGGCACTCGGCGCCGGCCAACGGCGGTACAGCAAACAGCGGTACAGCAAACAGCGGTGCCAAGCAGCCCGCTGCCGGGAACGGCAAGCAGGGCGAGGGCGAAGACGAGTGGTGGACTGAGTAGCTCGGCACGTGCAAGCCGAGGTGCTGCCCGCTTCGCGGGCAGCACCTCGGCTTGCGTAATCCTAGGGCTGCTTTCGCAGCGTGGCGTGAGTGCCCGCGAGTACGCTCGGGTGCACCATCGGCCGGTAGCCCGCGCCGATCGCGGCGACGATCGACGGCGGGGTGAGGACCTCGCACATCGCCTCGCCGGTCATTGGCGGTCCGTAGCCGTCGAATGACCAGATGCGCGGCCGGCCGCCGACCAGCAGGGCGGCATCGGCGCCGCAGCGCACCATCACGCCGTCCGGCAGGTCGGCGGCCGACCGGGTGTGCGTGCGCTGCCGCCGGCCGCGATCAACCCGCTCGGCGTGCAACTGCGCGTCCATCTCCACCGCCCGCGGCCGCACGGCTAGCGACCGCGCTGCCTGCCAGGCCGTCGCGAAGGCCAGGTAGTCGCCGCGACGGCAGTAGCCGCACGGCCGGTGCCCGGCCGCCAGGGCCGTGGCCTCGTCCAGGAAGAAGAGCGCGGTCCACCGGCCGGGCGGCATCGGATCGCGGCGGACGTCCTTCCAATCCAGGACGCAGCAGATCCACAGCTTCGACCGCCACCGGCTCACGCCGAGCTCGCGGCCCTGCCCGTGCAGGCAGCCCCGGTTGCCGAGCATCAGGCCGCGGCGCGGATCCGCGACGATCTCCCCGGTCGGCTTGACCCTGTTCTGCAGCGTCATGCGGTCAGGTCAGGCGCCCGCGGTCTGGCCGCCGTCGACGACAAGTACCTGGCCGGTCATGTAGGAGGAGGCGTCGCCGGCCAGGAAGAGGGCTGGGCCCGCCATCTCGTCGGCGCTGGCCCAGCGTCCCATCGGCGTCGTCGCGATGGTTGCCGGACCTAGCACCGGATCCTCCCAGAGCGTCCGGTTCAGCTCGGTCGCCGTCCAGCCAGGGCACAGCGCGTTGACGCGAACCCCGTCGCGGGCCCACTCGACGGCCAGCGACTTGGTCAGCGAGATCAGCCCGGCCTTGGCGGCGCCGTAGGGCGTCATGGTCGGTGATGCCGCGACGCCCGCTACCGAGGCCACGTTGATGACCGACCCCTTGCCGCGCTCGAGCAGGTGCCCGGCTGCGGCGTGGCAGACGTAGACGGCCGAGCTGAGGTTGAGCTGGATCAGCTTGTCCCAGCCCGACAGCCGCAGGTCGCGGAACGGCACCATGAAGTTGGATCCGCCGGCGTTGTTCACGACGATGTCCAGCGATCCGAGCTGGTCGATCGCCTGACCGACGGCGTCCGCGACCGCGTCGTAGCTGGTCACGTCGGCCGGAATGACAAATGCCTTACGGCCGAGAACGTCGATCGCCTCGGCTGTCTCCGCGAGTCCCTCGGCACTGCGCGCCACGAGTGCCACATCCGCGCCCGCTTCGGCGAAGGCCACCGCGATCACGCGGCCGATCCCGCGGGAGGCTCCGGTCACGATCGCGTTCTTGCCGGTCAGGTCGAACAAACCCATGGTGTTTCTCCCACTCAGCATTCCTCCCACTCGGTTGGCAGCGGCCAGCGCGCCGGGTTGACCCGGCGGACGATCTCGTTCAGTACGATCCGCACGAAGCGCTCCCCCACCCACAGATGCTTGGCGCCGGGAACCCCGATCACCTCCGCCTGCGGGACCCGCGCGAACCGCTCCCGCGCCTGCGCTGGCTGCAGGTAATCATCATGCTCGGGCACGAGCGCGAGCAATGGCTTGCCCGATCGCGCCCATGCGTCCAGGTCCGCGTCGCCGGCGCGGTTCAGCGGCGGTGACAGCAAGATGGCGCCGTCCACGTCGGGATCCAGCCCCCACCGCAGTGCCAGCTCGGTGCCGAACGACCAGCCGAGCAGCCATAGCCGTGGCAGGTCGCGGTCTGCGCAGTAGCCGATGGCGGCCGCGACGTCGTGGCGCTCGGTCTCGCCGTCACCGAACTGCCCCTGACTGGTACCGCGCGCGGAGGACGTGCCCCGCGTATTGAACCTCAGCACCGCCAGGTCGGCCAGCGCGGGCAGCCGGTAGGAGGCCTTGCGCAGCACGTGGCTGTCCATCATGCCCTCGTGCGTGGGCAGCGGATGCAGGCATATCAGCGTGGCCGCGGGCGGCCGGTCCAGCGGCTGGGCCAGCTCGCCAACGAGCGTCAGGCCGTCAGAGGTCGTGATCGTGATCGGCTCGCGCCGGGCGGGCAGGACGCTGCTGGCGGTGATCTCGGGCATGGGCTCCTCGGTAGTCAGGCAGCGTCCGGGCGCCGGCTACGGCGGCCCCCATGGACCCGGCCGCCGCGGACGACGCTGCCAGCAGGCATTGTGCCAGTGCCGCCGTCCCTCGGCTCCGGCAGCGTCCGCGGGCCAGACGACGATGTGCGCCGTTCCGGCCCGCAGCTCCTGGTCACAGCCGGGGCAGCGGTACATCTTCGTGGCCGCGGCACCGGGCACCTGGCGGACGATCCAGTCACCGTCCGGCCATTCCTGCGTCTGCGGCGGGCCGAGCCGCGCGGACGTGTCCTCCGCAGCCTTCGCCGTGCTCGGACGGCGCGCGCGCCGCGGTTTGCTCGGCGCCTCGGCCGGCAACCGCCGCGCCTTGCGTGGGCTCACGTGCACTAC
>JASHOV010000475.1 GCA_030038495.1 Streptosporangiaceae bacterium | reverse complement strand
GGCCGCGATGGCCTCAGTGGCGCCGGCCGTGACCAGGACCTCCGTGTCCGGGTCCACCTCAAGCTCATAGAACCTTTTCTGGTGCGCGGCGATAGCCTGCCGCAGCTCAGGGACTCCCGGCCCGGGCGGGTACTGGTTGCCGCGGCCGCCCAGCACCGCTTCGGCTGCTGCGGCGGCGATCTCCGCGGGGCCGTCAGTGTCAGGGAAGCCCTGGCCGAGGTTGATCGAGCCGGTCTCGAGAGCCAGCGCCGACATCTCGGCGAAGATCGTGGTCCCCATGCCCGCCAGCGCGCTGTTCAGCAATGGCCGCGTCATATGCCGCCCCGGTCCAGCGGGCCGCCCCGCAGCGCCCGCATTGTGGCTATGCGGCCTGCAGCCGCCTGACGGGCGCGACGATACCTGCTGCGGGCCGCGAACGCGCGGCCGAGTGCGTCCAGGGCACGGCAATGGCGAAGACGATCACATTGCTCAGGTAGTGCCCGGTGGCGTAGTCGAACGTGCCGCCGCAGGTCACCAGGTGCAACTCGGCCACCGGCGCGGGGCCGTAAACGGCGGCCGTGGGGAAGTTGCTCTTGGCATACAGCCGTACCGCGACGACCCGGAACGCGGCCATCGAGCGGTCCGCCCGGCGCACGAAGATCAGGTTCTGCGGCCGGAGCAGGCGCAGCCGGAAGAAAACGCCCGGCCCGGCCAGCGAGTCCACGTGCCCGGCGATCACCGCCGCGCCGATGGCGCCCGGCCGCGGGCTGCCCGTGTACCAGCCGGCTACCGCCGTCGTCGTCGGCACCTGGAGGGTCCCGTGCGCGGTCCGGCCCAGCCGGATCAGCCGGGTCTGCACGCCGATGGCCGGAATGATCAGTGCGACCGGCGCCGCGACGGGCTGCGGATCGCTGCCGTCCTGCGGCGGCGCCGCCTGTCCGAGCGGAACGGCGACAAACGGGGTGCGGCCCAGCGGCGTCGCCTGGTGCCCTTCGTGGCTGGCCACGATGAGCCCGGCCGAGGCGATCACGCAGGTCAGCGCGCCCGCCAGGGCAGCAACCGCGGCCAGCGGGCGACGTGCGGCCCGGCGCCGGGCCAGTCTTGAAGCGCCATGCCACGCTCGGGCCGCGGACCAGGGCCGGCCGGTGCCGATGGCGTGCCGTCCGACCGGCGCAGGCGGGCTCAGCCCGAGACAGACGGCCGCCTGCGAGCCGGATTCTGTCACTGTGCCCGCGCGTGCATACCGGTGCGGCGAGCGCGCAACCTGAGGCCGCCGGCGCAGGCCAGCATCAGCCCGAGGAACGCCGAACCGGACCACAGCACCAGCCCTGGACCGGGCTGCGCGGCGGTGCCGCCGTAACCCGTGTCAGCGGCGCCGGACGGGATTGCCGAGCTTCCGGCCGCGTCCGCCAGCACCTGGATCGCCAGGTGCCCGGGATCGTCGAGGACGACCAGGGTGTGGACGCTGCCTGCCGGGAACGACACCCGGGCGGAGGCCGTCGCGGCGCCGCCGACAACATGTGCGGTCGTGGTGCCCGGCGTCACGGCCTCGTACGCGGTAACGGTGCCGAACTCAAGGCCGGTCGCTACTGTCTGCGAACCAATCGTCACTGTCACGCGCTTGTCCTGCAGCGATGCCTGGATGACGCGGATCAGCGCCTTGCCGGGCGGCGCGGCGAGGTCGTCCTGCAGGACCTGCAGCCGCAGCGCGCTGAACGGGCCCATGCCCGCGACCGTGTAGGCATGGCCCGGGGCCACGTCGACCGTGGTGGACAGTACCGGCTTGCTGCTCGCGGGGGCGCCCGCTGCCCGCATGGCCACCGTGTAGTCGCCCGCGGCGACGCGCTCGTAGGGCGACTCGTCCCCGTAGGCGACGTGCTTGAGCACGATCAGGGCGGCGGGCTGGCCGGCGGGGTAGAGATAGACGTCGACGGCGGGCGTGTTCGGTGACAAGTGAGCCAGCCTCAGCCAGCCGAATCCGGTGCTGGCTCCGGCCGGAGCCTGGGACGCGGCAAGTGGGCCCCCGGCCATGCCGACGGCCAGGGCCAGCCCGGCCACCGCTCGTAAGACGCGTGCCTGCAGCTTCATCGGTCCTCGTTTCTCTGTTCGGTGCCGGTGCGGCGCCGGGGTCCGATCTGGTTGGTGGGGTCAGGCCCCGGCCGATCCGGCCGCGGCGGCAAGCAGTCCCAGCGGGCTGGGGCTCGGGAACTCGATCAGGACTTCCTGGGCTGGTCCGGACTGGCGGGCGCGGCCAGCCCAGGACGGGCGGAACGGCGGCTGCTGCACGGCCAGGAACCGCAGTACGGCTCCGGCCCAGCCCGGACCGGCGGCGGGGCTTTCCGGCCCGATCTCGACCGTGCGCAGCGGAACGGCGGCCGATGCGCCCGGCCCAGCACCCGCGAAGCCGACGATCCGCAGTGTCTCGGTGTCCGCGAGAGTCGCGAGCGTCATGAGCAGGCGGGAATCGACCCGGCCCGCCGCCAGCGCCGCTCGCGCCGGCCCGAAGGCCTCGAGGTGCCCGTTGTGCAGCAGCTGCCTGCCGAATTGCTGCCGGGCCGAGAGCTCGGACTGCCAGGCGCGCCAGTAAGCGGCCGCGCCGTCGGGCGCGATGGCGCGGACCTGGATGCCGTTCGTCCCGGTGCCGAACCGCGCGAGCACCAGCGGCGCGTACACGGCCGCCAACCGGGCGCCGAACTCATCACGCACGGCCGCGGTGGCGACGACGACGTTGGACGCGAGCGGGTCCGGCGGTCCGGCAGGCCCGAGACCGAGCAGGTCACCGGCGGGAACACCGACCT
>JASHOV010000474.1 GCA_030038495.1 Streptosporangiaceae bacterium | reverse complement strand
CCGGCCCCGGCGCCGGCGCCGCCCGCGCTGCTCGCAGCGCCGGGCCTGCCCGTGCCGGGCGGGCGCAGCAGGGTCTCGGCCAGGTAGTCCAGCAGCTCGGGGTCGATATGGCCGCTGACCACCGGCACGATCGTCGCGTCGCAGTCGCCGCCCGGCGGCGCGCTCGCCCCGTACCCGGCCCACTCGGCCACCGCCTCCGCGGCGCCGTCGGCGCCCAGCAGCTGCTCCAGTGACATGTGCAGCTGGATCTGGGCCGGCTGGCCGCCACGCGCGGGCAGGCACCGCGCCGCCAGCAGCCTGCTCAGCGCCTCCAGCAGCGCATCATGATCGCGCTGACCGGCCGTGCGGGTGTCCTCGGGCCCGGTCTTCTCATTCAGCGCGTCCAGCACCGCCCGCAGCGCCGCGGTCGCCTCCGGCGTCAGGTTGCCGGTCAGCTGCCCGTTGCCCTCCCAGTACTCCGCCAGCCGCACGCTGCGCTCGGCGAACCCGTCATCATCGGGATCGGCATCAGGCCGCGCGCACCGGCGCACGATCTCCTCCGCCAGCCCGGCCAGGTCCGCCAGCTCCGCACCGCCCGCCGCCGCCGCCAAAAGCACCCGGTCCGCATCGTGCTGCTGCCCGGTATAGGGCAGCCCACTGGTCCACTCACAGATCTGCCGCGCCCACGACGGCGACACCGCCCCCGCGCCCAGCGCCGCCGCCACATCCGGATGCGCCCGCAGCCGCCGCACCCACCCGGTCGCGGCCGACGCGGCAACAGCAGTGACCCGGGTCTGCCACCGCAGCCACGACCGCGCCGACGCCGCCCCGTCGGCCTCAAACCCGCCCGCAGAATCGAACGCCGCCAGCGCCGCCGACCGGGCCGCCAGCCACTGCCCCTCCGCCGCACCCAGCACCCGCAGCACCTCCGCCTGCTCGGAGCCAGCCAGCGACGTCATATCCAGCCCCGCCAGCACCGCCAGCCCGCCCGTGACCGCAGCCAGCGCGTCGGCGGCCGTGCCCGGCGCGTCTGCGCCCGAGGCGCTGGCCCGCTGCCCTGGCTCGCACATCCGCGCCTCCGCTGTGGTCCTCGCGACCGCGGTCTCGCCCCGGCGGACTCTACCGCTGATGTGTTCGATTATAACGACCACTACCGACAATTACCCGAACAAACACGCGCCGTGCGGCTATGTTCGATCGGAGTTACGGAATGATTCTGCTCGGGAGGCGTTGTGACGTAGAGGAGACACGACATATCGTGTTGCTGGAGCACTCCGGGCTCTGACGGGCTCCGGGCCTTGAGAGGTGAGCGTGATGACCGGCTGGTACGCGGAACGGGCGCTGGGCAGGTCGGCGAAGGCGACGATCGCCGTGGCGCTGCTCGCGGTACTGCTGGTGGCGGCTGTGCCGGTGGCCCTGCTGGTCGCACTGATCATGATGCTGCTCGGGCACGTCGTCGGCGGCCTCGCGGTGTTCGGCGGCTCGGTCCTGGTAGCTGCCATAGCTGCGGCGGTCGCAGGCGTGAGCGGCATGCGGCGCCTGCGGAAGCTGCTGTCCAGCAGCAGCTTCGGCGTCGTGCGGCTCGACGGCAGCCAGTTCGCGGACGTCGCAGAGCCACAGGGCAGCGACTACGCCCATGTCGTGCAGCTGGATCGTGGCGAGTACACCGAAGTTCGCTGAGCTGACCCTACGAGGCGCCGTCAGGGCCGGCCGGGCGGCTCGGGGAAGCTGAGCTCGATGTCGAGGCCGCCGTCGGCGCGGGCCGCGGCCTTGATTGTGGCGTTGTGAGCGGCGGCGATGGCCGCGACGATGGCCAGCCCGAGTCCGTGGCCGCCGCTGTGATCGGTACGGTCGGTGCCGAGCCGCCGAAATGGCTGGAAGAGACCATCTACCTCGTCGGCCGGGATGGACCGTCCGGTGTTGCTCACCTTGAGGATTGCCCGCCTGCCCGCGACGGCCGTGGCGATCTCGATCGCGCCGTGCTCCGTTCCGCTGGCCGGCTGGTTGTACCGCAGGGCGTTGTCGACCAGGTTCGCGATGAGGCTTTCCGCCAGGCTCGGGTCTCCGGTTGCGGGGGCTGCCTTGAGGTCGGTGCTGATGTCGATGCCGCGGCGCCCGGCCTCCGGCTGCGAGCGCATGGCCACCCTGGCCGCGAGCCCGCCGAGGTCCAGCGGCCGCCATTCCTCGATGCCCCGCTCGCTCGTCGCGAGGGTGAGCAGCCTGTCGATAAGCCGCTCCTGCCGCTCGCCCAGAGCGAGCGCCTCCTGGCAGGCTGACCGGAGCGTGTCCGGGTTGGCCGCCGGATCGGCGAGCGCGACCTGAAGGAGCGTCCGGCCCGCGGCCAGCGGAGTGCGGAGCTCGTGCGAGGCGTTGGCGACGAAGCGCCGCTGTGCGTCAAACGAGGCCTCCAGCCGACCGAACAGGTCGTCGAGCGTCGACCCGAGTTCGGTGAACTCGTCATGTGCTCCGCCGAGGTCCAGCCGCTGGTGCAGGTTGCTGGCCGAGATCGCGCGGGCCGAGGAGTTGATCGCGCGCAGCGGGCGCAGGACGCGCCCGGCCAGCAGCCAGCCGCCCGCGAGGGCAAGGACGCCGACCACCACGGCGCCCGGCAGGTTCTGGCTGGCGTCGTGGGTGAGCGTGCCCAGGAAGGACGCGGGCGCGTGCTGGCAGCACGGCGGCGAGTGCCGGGGCGGATGCGGATCGGCAGCCGATGCCGAGTGGACCAGGAAGTTCGGCTTGAAGATGACGGCGACCGCGCCGACGGCGACGACAGAGACGCAGAACAACGCGGCGTAGATCAGCGCAAGGCGGACCCGCAGCGAGCGCCAGGCGAGCCCGAGCGCCGACCGTAGGGTGCGGGAACGCGGCATTTACGATTCTCCGATCCGGTATCCGCCCGCACGGACGGTGTGAATGACCGGCGGGTCGCCGATCTTGGCCCGGAGCCGGTACATCGTGTGCTTGACCGCCGTGGTGAACGGGTCGGCGGCTTCGTCCCACACCCGCTCGAGTAGCTCCTCGGCCGGTACGATCCGGCCCGCGGACGCGAGCAGGTACTCCAGGACCGCGAATTCCTTCGCGCTCAGATCGAGGCGCTGGCCACCGCGGGAGGCGACCCGGCTGCCGGAGGCGAGCGTGATGTCCGCGTACTGGAGCGTCGGCGGCGTCCGCGCCGCAATCCGGCGGCCCAGGGCCCGCACCCGTGCGGACAGCTCAGGGAAGTCGAACGGCTTCGACAGGTAGTCGTCTGCGCCTAGGTCCAGGCCTTCCACCCGGTCGGTGACGCTGCCGGACGCGGTCAGCATCAGGATGCGGCTCTGCGCCTGCCCGGCCGCGAGTCGCCGGCAAATGTCGTCGCCGTGCACGCCCGGCAGGTCGCGATCCAGCACGACGACGTCATAGCGCGTGACGGCCAGGCGCTCGAGCGCTTCGTTCCCGTCCCTGGCGACGTCGACGGCCATGCCCTCGCGCCGCAGGCCAGTGCCGATAGCCCTGGCCATCGGCTCGAAGTCCTCGACGATCAGCACTCTCATGACCCGTCCTGGCTTCCCTTGCAGGCCTCAAGGATGCCAGGGCCCAGGTCTCAGCCCGGTCTCAGTCGCGGGCACCGGGCGAGACCAGCCGACGCGTACGACGCCACCCGGAACGCGGGGCTGCGGCGCGGCTATGAATTGCGGACGCGCTCGGCTCGGGGGCGGCCCGGCCCGCGCATCTTCCCTGCGTTTCCCGGCAGGCGGCCGGCCTCGGCCAGCGCACGCCGCAACAGGAACTCGATCTGCGCGTTGGCGCTGCGCAACTCGTCGGCAGCCCACCTCGCGAGGGCGTCATGCACCGCCGGGTCCAGCCGCAGCAACAGGCTCTTACGCTCGCTCATGGCCGCGTCTGTGCCCGGTCCGCGCCCTTGAGGCCCTGCCCAGTCATGCCGACCGGTTCCTCCCTTGCCATCGCTGCTAACCGTGAGCTTATCGTTATGATATCAAATTCGATTCCTGCGACACGGTCTCCCGGCAGGCAGCGCTACGCTGCGGCCCTCGCCGCCGCGGGAAGGAGCCGGAGATGACCCTCGCGCCCGTCCGACGAACGGTTCCGTGGCTGGTGCTGCTTACCGCGGTCAGCCTGCTGGCCGGAGCCTGTGCCAGCAGCAAACCGTCGCCGGCGGCGGCGGCGCCGCTGGCGACGGGGTCGTGGCCCTACCCGAACGCCACCCTGGCCAACACCCGGGTCGCGCCGAACTCGACGATCACATCGCACAACGTCGCCAAGCTCCGTCAGGCCTGGTCGTTTGGCATCGGCGGCGGGAGTTCCTCGCCCAGCTACGGCGAGCTTGCCGCCGGGCCGATCGCGGTGAACGGCGTCGTGTATATCCAGGACCTCAACGCCAACGTGTACGCGGTGACGCTGCGCACCGGCAAGCTGAAGTGGGAGTACACCGTCAACCAGCCCGAGCAGACCGGGCCCGGCCCTGACGGAGTGGCGGTGGCGAACGGCACCGTCTACGGTGACTCGTCGTCCGCCGCCTTCGCGCTAAGCGCCGCGACAGGAAAGCCGGTCTGGGTCGACCGCCATCTGCTGTCCCAGGGCGACGGATACTTTGAGATCCAGCCCCAGGTGGCGGGCGGGCGGGTCTACCTCGCCAGCGCCTACGGGCTGGGCAGCGGCGGCGGGGTGCTGATGGCGCTCAACGCCGCCAGCGGTCGGCTGCTGTGGAAGTTCAACTCGCTGCTCGCCGCGGACCGGGGCGTGCTTGCCGTCGGCGCGGGCTCAGGCGGCGCGTGGGAGACGCCGCTTGTCGGCACCGACGGGTCGGTGACCTTCGGCATCGGCAATCCCTACCAGAACGCCGCCTCAGCCATCGCCGACCCGTCCCCGCAGCTGTATAGCGACAGCGATGTGAACCTGGACGCGGCGACAGGGAAGCTCCGCTGGTACTACCAGGGGATCCCGAACGACTTCATGGACCACGACATGCAGATCTCGCCGATCGCCGCCGCCATCAACGGCGTCCCGGCGGTGCTCGGCTCGGGCAAGATGGGCATCGTCTACGCGATGAACGCCAAGACAGGAAGCCTCATCTGGAAGGCACCGGTCGGCATGCACAGCGGCATCGACAACGACGGCCTGCTCGCGATGGAGCACAAGCTCACGCTGACAGCGCCCTACACGATCCTGCCCGGAGATTTCGGCGGCGTGCTTACCGACATGGCGCTCGACGACGGCACGGTGTACGTGGCCGCCGTCGACTTGCCGTTCAGGCTGCCGACGATGACGGCACCGCTCGGCAGTCCCGTCGGCACCGGCACCGGCCAGATCGAGGCACTCAGCCTGGCCACCGGCAAGGTCGAGTGGGACACGAAGGTGCCGGACATGCCGCTCGGCGCCGTCACCGTCTCCAACGACCTGATCTTCACGGTTCTGTACAAGGGCGAGCTGATCGCGCTCAACCGCGGCACCGGCGCGATCGTCTACCGGCAGCAGCTGCCGGCCTCGGCGAACGCCCCGATCGCCATTGCCGGGAACGCGGTGCTCGTGCCCGCCGGCGCTCCGAACGTCCTCGGCGCTGGCGGCGGTCAGCCCCAGCTGGTGGCGTACACCGTGCCGTAACGGACGCGGCTCGCGCACAACCAGTGGCGGCTATCGTCGCGGCCGGTGCCAGTGCACCACGACCGTGAACGAGCACCGCGGCTCGCAGTAGCTACCCGGTTGGGCCTGGCCGTCTTTCTGCTGTATCGAATCGTGGTCCTTGATCGGCGGGTTCACGGTCGAGCTGCAGGACGGCGCGCACCCGGGGTCGACCGTGCCGTGTGGCGGCCTGGCCTTGCCGGTGTTCTTCGCGCTGTGCAGGACGATCGACCCGATGCCGAAGCGCCGATCTGCCGGCGGACCGCCGGGCGTGAGTTTGTGTCACTGCCTCCGCCTAGCATGCTGGTCAGTGATCCAGAGGCGCCGGGAGGTGAGCTCGTGGCTGACGCCGATGACGTGCGCCGTCTGGCGCTCGCGCTGCCGGAGGTAGAGGAGATCGAGAGCGACGGGTTCGATTTCCGCGTCGGCGGCAAGGGCTTCGTCTGGTCCTATCCCGAGCGCAGACCGGGGCAGCGGCGCGTGATCCGCCCGGACATCGCCGTGCTGTACGTGGGGGACGAGGCCGAGAAGCAGGCGCTGCTCCTCGGCGAGCCTGAGCTGTTCTTCACCGCCCCCGGCTACGACGGCTGGCCGCTGGTCATGCTGCGGCTGGCGGCCGTCGGCGTCGAGCGCCTGGCCGAGCTCGTGACCGACGCGTGGCGGATGCGAGCACCCGGCGATCTCGCCGGGGCCTTCGAGGACTGAGGAAGGACAGGCGTGAACGACAGCCCGCGATTTGCCGACTTTCCCCCGACCACCCTCGCCGACATCCTGGGCGGCGACCAGGTCATGGACATCGGCATCCGACCGCTGTGGCCCGCGATCCCGCGGGTGGCCGGCCCGGCCTTCACGGTTAGCTGCCCGCCGGGCGACAACCTCATGCTGCACGCGGCGATCTACCGCGCGCAGCCAGGCTCGGTCGTCGTGGTGCAGGCGGGCGACGTCGACTACGCCGTGGCCGGCGGGAACGTGTGCGCGGTCGCGCAGCGCCGGGGGATCACCGCGTTCGTCGTGGACGGCGTTATCCGTGATCTTGCCGAGGCGCGCGCGATGGGCTTCCCCGTCTTCGCCCGCGGAGTCAGTCCGGTCGCGGGCGCCAAGGCAGCCGTTGCCCCGCTTAACGGCCCGGTGCGCTGCGGAGGCGTGACCGTGACCGCCGGCGACGTCGTCGTGGCCGACGAGGAAGGGGTGGTCGTCGTTCCCGTAGGCCGCTGGGAGCAAGTCGGCGCGGACGCCAGGGCAAGGCTGGCCAGGGAGGCGGCGCAGACCCTGGATGAGTGGCAGGCGGCGCACAGCGCCCGGATCGAGCAGATCCTCGCGACGAACGGCTTCCGCGAATAATATCCCTATTGCCGGGTATCTGGGCAGTTCACTCGGCGAACTGACGGGCGGCCCGCGCGGCCGCGCACGGGGCGCAGAGCGGCACGTCGAAGTCAAAATCGCGCAGCATCTCGGCCTTGCTGCGGCCGGTCACCACCGCGTCCAGCGCCTCGCAGATGCCCCGGTCGTCGGGATGGGCCCGCAGGCAGAAGCACAGGCACGGCCGACGGCGCACGACCTGCTCTGCGCGCTCCCGCACCGCGCGGACATCGGGGCGGTTGGCCGCCTCCGCGATCGCGTCGAAGGCGGGCCGGATGCGCGCCAGCAGGTCCGTAATCGTCTGGCCTACCTTGCGTCCGACCTCGGCCAGAGCGTCGGCGAGCTCGGTATCTTTGCCATCGCTCATGCCTTCATCGTCTCACCTGGGCGAAAACCTGGCCAGGGCATGCCCCGAGGATTGGTCACCGGTCCGCCAGCGCGGGCGCGGCCGTGGCCGGCGCCGGGTCTGGCCGCAGCCGGGCGCCTGTCACCGCCTGACGCGCCATCGACAGGGCGAGGACGACGCTGCCGGTGACCGCAAGCGCGGTGGCGAGGTTCATCCCGACCATGTGCCGGGTCGTGGAGATCCCAGCGAAGAAGGCCGGCGGAATGAACGCGGCCACCGAGCAGCCGGTCATGCAGAGCACAAGTACCGCAGCGTCGCGGCGCCACGCTCGGCCGCCCGGCGCTAGCAGCGCGGCGATCGCCAGGCCCGCCATTGCCAGCCACAGCGGCACGAGCAGCAGCAGCCCGAGACCGCGCGGCAGTTGGCGCATCAGCCAGGTGAGCACGACGACCCTGTTCTCCAGTGCACCCGGCCGGTGGCCCGCGCTGGGGGCGTAGTTCCCGTCGTGCGGGTTGCGCAGCGCCATCGCATCGTTGGCGGCCTTCTGCCCGACGCCGAGCATGCGGCCGGGATGCGTCAGGTAGAACCGCACTATGTTGCCGTCGGACAGCTCTGGCTGGTATTTGTGCCACTGCGGGTTACGCAGGACCGAGCGCGGACCGAAGGAATCGGTGCCCGCATATCTGGCCCAGCTTGCGGGCAGCCCGAGCGCCCTGAGGTCCGCGACCGCGGTCGGGTCATGCCGCGGCACCAGGTCCTCAAAGATCACATCCACGGCCTGCTCCCTGTGCAGCCGCGCCGCCATCACACTGCTGGTGTCCCAGGCCACGTATCCGGCGGTCAGCAGCACGAGTACGCCGGCTACCAGGACGGCCACGGCGGTCTGTGCCGAGGCGAAGCGGCGCAGCCCGCGCATCCCGGCGGGCGCGCTGGCCAGTACGAGGGTGAGGCAGACCGGCACGACCAGGGTCAGGTACTGCTCCTTCGCCAAGATCGCGAGAAAGCCGCCCGTGCCCGCCAGGATCAGGCCGAAGATGGTCGCGCGCCGGTCCCGGCCGAGGTGCACTGCGCCCGCGGCCACCAGCAAGATCCCGACCAGCGCGGCGGGGTCGCTGAACGGGCTGGCGTAGACGTCGAAGAATGCCGCATCCGCCATGATGAGCCATGCGGCCGCGGCCACGGCCAGCCGCCCCCAGAGCGGCAGCCGCAGGCCGGTAGCCAGACTGGCGATGCCCACCGAGACGAGCACGCACGTCAGCAGCCCGAGCGCGATCAGGTTCAGCTTGCCCGGCAGGCCCAGCACGGGGGTCAGGAGCCTGGCGAGCTCCAGCGGCACCAGCTGCGAGGACAGGTACGGCGCCCGGCACGACTTCGACGCGACGTAATCGAAATAGGCGTACTCGAAGAAGCGGGTGTGGCCGCCGGTGTAGGGCGTCACGCCCAGGGCGCACATCATCCGCGGGCCGTCATGGTTATCGGCCTGGCCGACAGGAGCGGGCACGAGGAACCGGACGATGAACAGGCCCAGCGAGACGGTGAAGATCGACAGCCAGAGCACGGCCGTGGCGGGCAGGCGCCGGGCCGTCAGACGCATGGCCTGGGCGTCCGGTACCGGCTCGGGCCCCGCGGGCTCTGCCATCAGCTCGGCCCTCCCTGCGTGCGTCGGCCCGTGCGTCACCGGGCACAGCAGGTACCACGGACGTGCCCAGGGCCTGCCGGATGAGACGCCCAGTATAGGGTCAAAGATCGGTTTATCGCAGATCAGGGCCGGAATCTCGGCCGACGGGCCGTTCCCGCCCGCTGTCGGGCAGTTGCGCCCGGCCGGGAACGCCTGGGTCTAGGAAGGCCTGCGCCCGGCCGCGAGCAGCCCGGCGACATCCGGGCTACGCAGGGCAAAGCCGCCGACCGGGCGCGGGTCGAGCCGGAAGCGACGCCGGCACTGGAGCGACACGCCGGCGGCCTGCCCGTGCCGGTCGTACACGACCCGGCCGGTCGCGCTGCCGGCGGTGAACGCCAGCGGCACCTCGACCACCGCGTACTCCCCGGCCTGCCGCGCGGCGGGCTGGCCCATCCGCACGAGACCGCCGACCGACGAGGTCGTCCGCGTGAACGCCTGGGCCAGGCGGCGCCCGTCCGCACGGCCGCGTATGTACTCGCCGAGCTGCTGCTCGGCGTCCTCGAAGCGGCCCGCGCTCAGGTCGGCGAACAGGGCCTGCGCCCGGCCGGCGATCTCGGCGGGCACGTTCTGGTTCTCCGCCATATCCCGAGCCTAAGGCGGCCGGCACCGCTGCGATAGCGGCCGTTTGCTACTGCTGCGATAGCGGCCGTTTGCTACTGCGGCGATAGCGGCCGTTTTGCGCGGCCCGGCCCGTTGTCGGTGCCCCGGGTTACTGTGGGCTGCGTGCTGGAGGAGTTCCACCCGGCGGTGCGGGCCTGGTTTGAGCGGCGGTTCCCGGCCGGTCCGACTGCGCCCCAGGCCAAGGGCTGGGCCGAGATCGCGGCTGGCCAGCACACGCTGATCGCGGCGCCAACCGGATCGGGCAAGACGCTGGCCGCGTTCCTGGTCTGCGTCGACCGGATCTACCGGGAGCACGAATCGGGCGTCGCGGCCGGGACCTCGGCCGGGCCGCGGGTCGTCTACGTGTCACCGCTGAAGGCGCTGGCCGTCGATATCTGGCAGAACCTGGAGCGCCCGCTCGCGGAGATTGCCGACGTCGCCGCCGAGATGGGCGTGCCGGCCCCTGCCATCCGCGTCGCCGTGCGCACCGGGGACACCGCGCCAGCCGAGCGCGCCGCGATGCTCAAGCGGCCCCCCGACTTCCTCATCACCACCCCGGAGTCCCTGTACCTGCTGGTCACGGCCGAGCGGAGCCGGGCGATCCTGAGCGCCGTCGGCACCGTGATCGTCGACGAGATCCACGCCGTCGCCGGCAACAAGCGCGGTTCGCATCTGGCGCTCACCCTGGAACGCATCCAGCATGTGGCCGAGCACCCGGTGCAGCGGATCGGCCTTTCCGCCACCCAGCGCCCGATCCAGGACGTTGCCCGGCTCCTGGTCGGTGCGGGCGCGGAGCGCTCGCTCGCCGACGGCTCGCCGCGGTGCTCGATCGTGGACTCCGGGCACCGGCGCGAGCTTGATCTCTCGCTCGAGCTGCCCGGCGATGAGCTCGGGGCCGTGGCCACCACCGAGCAGATGGCCGAGATCTGCGACCTCATCGCCCGGCGTGTCCAGGAGCACAGGACCACGCTGGTATTCGTCAACACCCGCCGGATGGCCGAGAAATTCGCGCACCAGCTGGGCGAGCGACTCGGCGACGGCCAGGTCGCGGCCCACCATGGCAGCCTGTCGAAGGACCGGCGGCAGCGGATCGAGGGCAGGCTCCGGGCCGGAGACCTGCGCGCACTCGTCGCGACCGCGTCACTGGAGCTAGGCATCGACATCGGGCCGGTGGAACTCGTGTGCCAGATCGGCTCGCCCCGCAGCTTTGCCACGTTCCTGCAGCGGGTCGGGCGATCCAACCACAGCCGGGACGGAGTGCCGCGCGGGCTGGTCTATCCGACCACGCGAGACGAGCTGGTGGAATGCGCCGCGCTCCTGCGCGGTGCCCGGTCCGGGCGGCTCGACCGGCTCAGGATCCCGGCCTGCCCGCTGGACATCCTGGCTCAGCAGGTCATCGCCGAGTGCGCGGCCGCCGAGTGGGATGTCGGAGAGCTGCTCGCCCTGGCCCGCGGCGCGGCGCCGTACGCGTCGGTGTCCGAAGCGGACTTCGCCGACGTCGCCGAGCTCGTGTCCGATGGGATCCGCACCGGCCGCGGCCGCCGCGCCGCCTACCTGCACCACGACCAGGTGAACGGGAAGCTGCGCGGCAGGCGAGGCGCCCGCATCGCCGCGCTCACCTCCGGCGGCGCGATCCCCGAGCTCGGTGACTACCGGGTGCTGGCCGAGCCCGACGACACCGTGGTCGGCACGGTCAACGAGGACTGGGCGATCGAGAGCATGGCCGGAGACGTGTTCCTGCTCGGCACGACGTCGTGGCGGATCCGCAGGGTGGAGCCGGGCATCGTGCGGGTGGTCGACGCGCAGGGCGCGCCGCCGTCCGTGCCGTTCTGGCTCGGCGAGGCGCCCGGCCGCACGGTGGAGCTTTCCGAGGAGGTCTGCGCCATCCGGTCCGGGGTGGCATCCCGGCTGGCAGCCGGAGATTCGGCCGCGGCCGTCGGCTGGCTGACGGCCGAGTGCGGTATCGGCGACGCCGCCGCGGAGATGATCGTCGCTTACCTGGCCGCCGGCCTCGCGCAGCTCGGCGTGCTTCCGACGATGGACACGATCGTGCTGGAGCGGTTCTTCGACGATGCGGGCGGGATGCAGCTGGTCGGGCACGCACCCTACGGCGCGCGGCTGAACCGGGCGCTGGGGCTGGCGCTGCGCAAGCGGTTCTGCGTTACGTTCGACTTCGAACTGCAGGCGGCGGCCAGCGACGACGCGATCCTGCTGTCGCTCGGGCCGCAGCACAGCTTCCCGCTCGACCGGGTGCCGAAGTTCCTGGCGTCGGGGACCGTGGAATCCGTGGTCCGGCAGGCCGTGCTTACCTCGCCCATGTTCGCGGCCCGGTGGCGCTGGAACCTCAACACCTCGCTCGCGGTGCTGCGAATGCGAGGCGGCAGGAAGAACCCGCCCGCCATCCAGCGGATGGAGGCAGACGACCTGATGGCGGCGGTGTTCCCCACGCTCGCGGCCTGCCAGGAGAATGTCGCGCCCGGCCCGCTGGAGATTCCCGACCATCTGCTGGTCCGGCAGACCCTGGCGGACTGCCTCCGCGATGCCATGGACATTGACGGGCTGAAGGACCTGGTCGCCGGCATCGAGTCGGGCCGCGTGTCGGTGGTCGTGCGGGACACCACCGAGCCGTCGGTGCTGGCCCACGAGGTCCTGAACGGGCGGCCGTTCACCTTCCTGGACGACGCACCGCTCGAGGAGCGCCGCAGCCGGGCGGTGCCGCTGCGCCGGGGCCTGCCGGTGGAGCCGCACGAGCTCGGCCAGCTCAATCCGGCCGCGATCGAGCAAGTGGCCGAGCAGGTCCGCCCGGATCCGCGAGACGAGCACGAGCTGCACGATCTGCTGCTGAGCCTGATCGCCATGCGCCCGGTCGAGTCGTTCCGGCCCTGGTTCGACGTCCTGGTGGCCAGCCGCCGGGCGGTCGAAATACACGGGCCCGACGGCGTCATCTGGTCGTCCGCCGAGCGGCTGCCGGCGATCAGGGCGCTCTACCCGGATGCGGGCGTCCCTTACGACTCGGGCTCGACGGCGGCGGAGCAGCCGGATGAGGAAACCGCGGCGGCGGACCTGCTGCGCGGACACCTGGAGTGCCGGGGTCCGACCACCGCGGCGGACCTCGCGACCGGGGCCGGCCTGCCGGTGTCGCTGATCATGCGTGCCCTGGGGGCGCTCGAGGCCGAGGGTCTGGCGATCCGCGGCCGCTTCACGCCGGGTGCGGACGCAGAGGAATACTGCTCCCGCCGGCTGCTCGCGCGTATCCACGCCTACACCCGCCAGCGGCTGCGGCGCGAGATCGAGCCCGTCACCGCACAGGACTTCATGCGGTTCCTGCTGCGCTGGCAGCACGTGACCGA
>JASHOV010000473.1 GCA_030038495.1 Streptosporangiaceae bacterium | reverse complement strand
CGGCAGCAGCCAGATCTGCGCGGCCTTGCACCGGCAGCCGTCGGTGCTTACCGGCGTCGCCGAGACGGCGACGGCAACGGCGGATCCGTCCGGGCGGACAGCGATGCTCGTGACATCGGCAACGGGGACCACGGGTCCGAACGCATGCACCCGGCCCGTAGTGCTGACGGTTGCGAGCCGCTCCGGCTGGCTCGTGTCGCCGTGCGCGGGCCCGGCCGCGTAAGTGACGACCCAGCCGCCAGCCGGATTGGTGGCTACCAGCGAATGCCAGATCACGAGCGGCCTGAGATCGCGAAGCGGCTCCAGTGCCTGACTGCCGGACCGGCCGAGCTCGAACGCCCCCGAGGTTGACACCCCCAGTATCAGGCGTCCGGCCCCGGAAGGCAGTCGCTGGCCGGAATGCCGGGTCCGGTGCGAGTTAGCGGCCGGCCCGCTGCGGCCGCCGTTCCCCCCCAGGGCGTGCGTGATCACGGTCACCGACCCGGCGGCGACGATCACGGCGGCAACCCCGGCTGCGGCGGCCATCAGCCGGAAGCGGCGGCGCCGCTGGCGGCCGCGGCCCACCACACCATCGCGGTCCGGCACGGGCAGAGTAACGCCCGCGAGGCGGCTGAACAGCTCGTCGATCATGTTCTCAGGCATCGGTCACCTCCGCGCCGCGCGGCGCGGCCTGCTCGCTGATGGCCGCCTGCAGCGCCGTCCGACCGCGCGCCAGCAGCGCCTTGACGGTCCCGGCCGGGCAGCCAAGCTCGGCCGCGACCTGACTGACGGGCAGGTCGGCCAGGTAGTACAGGACTAGCGCAAGCCGTTGTCGTTCCGGCAGCGTGCGCAGTCCGGCGACCAGCGCCACCAGGTCCGGGCTGATCTCAGGCACGCGGTCGCGCGAGGCCAGTTCCCTGACCGCGGCGCGCGCGCTGCGATCGCGCCGCCACCGGCTGGTCGCCAGGTTGCTTGCCACCCGCCGGACCCAGGCCTCGGGCGCCTCGCACTCGCTGACCGAGTCCCAGCGCTGCCATGCCCTGGCGAACGCCTCCTGGGTGATGTCCTGTGCGTCGGCCAGATTGCCGGTCAGGGCATAGGCATGGCGCGCCACCCGCTGGGCGGCGGCCGCATAGAAATCGTCAAAGCTGACGGATTTCGTCAGTGCGGTCATACGCCATTGACGCACGGCGGGCAGGCGCGGTTGCAGGAGTTGCGACTGATTCCTGGCCACGCCGGCGCCGGCCCGCACGAGCCCGCCCGGCCGAGCCAGCCCCGCCTGCGTCAGCCGGCCCGAGCCAGTACCGCCAGGCACTCCACGTGGTGCGTCATCGGGAACGCGTCGAACGCGCGCAGCCCGTCGAGCCGCCAGCCGCCAGCCAGCAGCAGCCGAAGGTCGCGCGCCAGCGTGGCCGGGTCGCACGAGACGTACGCGATCGCCCGCAGCGGCGTGTCGGGGTCGCAGAGCCGGTCGACCACGGGCCTGGCCGCCCCCGTCCGGGGCGGGTCGAGTACCGCCATCGCCGCGGTGCCGACGCCCAGGCGCCGCAGCACGGCCCCGGCGTCGCCGTGATGAACCCTGGCCCACGGCCACTCGCGCAGGTTGTGCCGGGCATCCCGGACCGCGCCTGCATCTTCCTCGATTCCCACGACCGTGCCCCCGGCGCCGACCGCCCGCGCGAGCACGCCGGTGAACAGGCCCGCACCGCAGTAAAGGTCCAGTGCGCTCTCGCCCGGCCGCGGCTCCAGGGCGGCGAGGACGGCGTCCGCCAGTAGGTCCGCCGCGCCGGGATGCACCTGCCAGAACCCGCCAAGGCTGACCCGCCAGTTCCGGCCGGCCGCCGTCCGGGTGAGGTAGCCGCGGCCGCGCACGGGCGTCCGCCGCCCGGACCGGCCCTCAAGCAGCACCGAATCCGCGGCCGCCGCGGGCAGGTCGGCCAGCTCCGGCCGGGCCGCTAGGGCGGCCGGGCTGCGACCAGCCAGCACGATGCCCCGCTCCCCCGTCTCCGGCACGGCGCTGACCTCCACGGCCTCCGCGCCAGGCCAGCGTCTTCCTGTCACTCCGGCAGCGGTCACCAGCGGGTGCGCGATCAGGCACTCCGATACCGGCAGCACCTCGCGTGACCGGTGCCGGCGCAGGCCGGCACGACCGTCGGAGTCGACCGCGAACGACACGGTCGTCCGCCAGCCGAGCCCGCTGTCCGCACCGGGCACGACCTCGACGTCGACCTCCCGGTCGAGGCCGGCCAGCCTGCTGAGCTGCTGGCGCACCACCGCCGCTTTCAGGCCGCGCTGGGCCGGCAGGCTGGCGTGCTGCCAGTCGCAGCCGCCGCAGCGACCGGGCCCGGCGTACGGGCAGGGCGGTTGTACCCGCTCCGGCGATGGGGACAGGATCTCGATCGCTTCCGCCCTCGCGAAGCGCGAGGTCACCTGCGTGACCTGGGCTCGGATGCGCTCGCCGGGCAGGCAATGGCGGACGAATACCACCCAACCCGTATCTTCCATACGGGCGACGCACCATCCGCCGTGCACGACCTCGCCGACGGTCAGGCACAGCACATCGCCTGCCCCTGGCGCCGGTGCGGCCGCGGTCATCACGCGCTACATCGTGCCCGTGCGGTGCGCGGGGGCGCGGTCCGGGGTACCAGTCTGGCAGCGGCAGCGCCGGAGGGGCTACGTTGTCTGCGACCGCTTGCGGGTGAAGGGAAGCACGTGCACATCGTCATCATGGGATGCGGCCGGGTCGGGTCGAGCATCGCCCACAGCCTCGAGGACCAGGGGCACTCGGTGGCCGTGATCGACCAGGACCCCGAGGCGTTCAGGAAACTCCGGTCCGGCTTCAAGGGGACCAAGGTCACGGGGGTCGGATTCGACCGGGACGTGCTCACCGAGGCCGGAATCGAGCGGGCCGCCGCCTTCGCCGCCGTGAGCAGCGGCGACAACTCCAACGTCATCGCCGCGCGGGTCGCCAGGGAGTCCTTCGGCGTGCAGCGCGTGGTCGCCAGGATCTACGACCCGCGCCGGGCCGAGGTCTACCAGCGGCTCGGCATCCCCACGGTGGCGACCGTGGCCTGGACCGCCGACCAGATGCTCCGGCGCCTGATCCCCGAGGGCGCCGAGTCGCTGTGGCGCGATCCCTCGGGCGGCGTGGTGCTGGCGGAGGTGGCCTACGCCGACGGCTGGATCGGCGAGAAGATCTGCGACTTGGAGAACACGGCGGACGCCCACATAGCGTTCATCACCCGCCTCGGCGAGGCGATCATCCCGAGCCAGGGCCTGGTGCTCCAGGAAGGCGACGTGGTCCATGTCGTCACCGACGATCGCAACCTCGGACGAATAGCTGCAATATTCGCCAATCCGGCACCGGGGAGAGGCGCTCACTGATGCGAGTCGCGATCGCCGGAGCCGGCGCAGTAGGCCGCTCCATCGCCAAGGAACTGCTGGATAACGGGCACGAAGTCCTGCTCATCGACAAGGACCCGAGCTCGATCAAGGTGCACAGCGTGCCGCGAGCCGAGTGGCTGCTGGCCGACGCCTGCGAGATCAACTCCCTCGACGATGCCGCACTGGAGCGCTGCAACGTCGTCATCGCCGCCACCGGCGACGACAAGGTGAACCTGGTCGTGTCGCTACTGGCCAAGACCGAGTACGGCGTGCCCAGGGTGGTCGCCAGGATCAACCACCCCAACAACGAATGGCTGTTCAACGAGTCCTGGGGCGTGGATGTCGCCGTGTCCACGCCACGCTTGATGGCCGCCCTGGTCGAGGAGGCCGTCAGCGTAGGTGACCTGGTACGGCTCATGACGTTCCGGCAGAGCGAGGCCAGCCTGGTGGAGCTGACCATGCCCGCCGACGCGCCGCTAGCCGGACAGCACGTAGGCAGCATCGAGTGGCCCGCCGACACCGCGCTCGTCGCGATCCTGCGCGACGGCCGGGTGATCGTCCCGAGCAAGGAGGACCCGCTCGAGACCGGCGACGAGCTGCTGTTCGTCACCAGCCAGGACGTCGAGGGCGAGCTGGCGAGGCTGCTGGCCGGGGGCTGACCGGGGGCTGACCGGGCTGACCGTCGCCGGGATCACCGGGTCTCGGTGATCTCCGGCCCTCGCTCGAACGGATTACCTGGCATGCCCTGCGGCTGCTCCTCCATCTGATCCTCGATCAGCTGCTGGGCCTCCTGCGGCAGCTTGATCTCCAGCGGATGCCGCTGCGGCACGGCGTGGTCGCCGCGCACCACGACTACATCAGCGAAGATCTCCTCGAGCGGCCCGGCCAGGGCCGAGTCGGTCGCCGCCGGCCCCTGGATCAGCCCGCGGAGGAACCAGCGCGGCCCGTCCACCCCGAGGAAACGCAGCGGCTGCGGCGGCAGCACCCCCGAGCCATCGGGCGCGGGCGGGCTGATCCAGGCGAGAAGCTCAGGACCGAACGGGCCGTCCTGCCGGTCGCTCCTGCCGCCCGCATTCGCTACCTCCGTGGCGATCTCGTCGAGTACCTCGTGCCACAGGCCGCTGCTGCGGGGTGCCGCGAACGGCACGAGTTGCAGTGCGCTGTCGCCGGATACCACTGCGATCGAGATGCCCGCTTCCTCGGAAAAGCCGATCTGGACGTCGGAACCCTCGCGCACCGGCACGAGCAGGCAGCCGAGGTCGATCCGATCGGCCTCCGGGTAGGAATCCGCGCCGTCCCACGGGCCCTCGGACCGCATGTGGACGGGCTCGGCGGCAGCGGTATCCCTGAGCCTGGTCCAGGTAACCGGGTCCCCGAGATCGTCTCGTTCGGTCCGGCCGCCGCGACGACGCCCGCGCTGACCCGTGGCCCCGGTCTCGTACTCCTCGCCGGAGCCGTCGTCGTCCTGATCGGCTTGGCTCCAGCCGCCGTCGGAATAGTCATTCTCCGGGTCATCGTCCAGGAGATCCTCGTCCTCCGGCAGCTCGCCGTCAGCCAGGTACTCGTCCTCGCTGCCGCCAGGTGCTGCCGGATCCCCGCCTTGCCGGCGACGCCGTCCAAACACCTGCACGCTCCTTACCTCCGGGCCGCCGTGTGGATGCTGCCCGGGTCTCGTTGCCGTTCCTGTTCAGCGCTCGGCCGTCACGTAGCCCCCGGTCGAGCCATGACCGCCGTCGCCGCGCTGCGAACCCGGCAGGATCTCGACCTCCACGAATAGCGGTATTTCCACGCGCTGTATTACAAGCTGGGCGATCCTGTCGCCCCGCCTGAGCCGCACAGGACGCTCGCCGTCGGTATTCAGCACGATCACCTTGATCTCGCCACGGTACCCCGCATCCACGGTGCCGGGCGCATTGACGATCGTGACGCCATGATCGGCCGCCAGCCCGGACCGCGGATGTACGAATGCGGCATACCCAGCCGGCAGCGCGATGGACACACCAGTGCCCACGACTGCCCGCTGGCCCGGCCCGAGATCGATGTCGGCGGCGGCATACAGGTCGCAGCCCGCATCGCCGGGGTGAGCGCGGCCCGGCATGGGCAAGTCCGGATCCAGCCGCCTGATCAGCACCTGCACGGTGCCGTCACTGGTCATTCTTCGGTCCCTCCGGGACTGTCAGCCGGGTGCCGGATCGCAGCACCGGCCACGCGTACGTGATCACCGCCGTGAACGGAACCGCGACGATCGCGCCGGGTATGCCGGCGATGATCCCCCCGACCGCCAGCACCAGGATGATCGACAGCGGGTGCAGCCGCACCAGCCTGCCGACCACGAGCGGCTGGAGCAGGTGGCTCTCGATCTGATTCTCCACCAGGAGCACGGCCAGCAGGATCACCGCGGCGACCCAGCCCTTCGTGGCCAGCGCCACCAGGATCGCCAGCGCGCCGACGACGAGAATGCCGACGAGGGGCAGGAAGGCGGCGAGGAAGACCAGCACGATAAACGGCACTAGCAGCGGCACCCCGAGAAGCCAGAGCGCCAGCCCGATGAACAGCGCGTGGATCGCGGCGATCAGGGTCGTGCCGCGCATATAGGCCACGAGCGTGCGCCAGGCGGTCTCGCCGGCCAGATTGACCCGGCGCCTCGGCTCGGGCCGGAGGCCCTTGATCAGCCAGTGCCAGATCTTCCCGCCGTCCTTGAGCAGGAAGAAGGAGATGAAGAGCATCAGGATCAGGCCGGTGAGCAGTTCGATCGCGTACTTGCCGCCCGCGAGGACGGTGCCGGCGATCTGCCCCTTGTGCTGAGAGATGTACTTCACCAGGTCGTTGTAGTACGCCTGCAGACGCCGCGCGTTCAGGTGGAACGGCGGCCCGGCCAGCGACCGCTGCACTTCCCTCGCGGTCCTGGTGACCTCGGATGCCAGCGTGGTGTAGTCCGCGCTCACCCGGTCCGCGAACAGGGATATGACACCTGCGATCACGATGACTGCCAGCAGGAACGTGCACCAGGTGGCGAGCAGCGGGGCCATCCCCGCCCGCTTCAGCCGGGCGGTCAGCGGCTGGAGGAGAGCCGTGAGCAGCATGGCCGCGACGAACGGGAGTACGACTAGGCGCAGGTCCACGGCCAGCCGGAAGGTGATGTAGATCAGGAGCCCGACCAGGAGCAGGCGCCAGGACCAAGACGCCGCACCCTGGAGCAGGCGCGGCACCTGGGGCTCCCGGCTGGGAACCGGCTCTCCGCCGGCCTCGGCCTCGGCCGATCCGTTCTCCCGCGGCTGGGCGGGCTCGGGGGCAGAGCCGCGGGTGAAGAGCCTGCGGGCGGCCTCCAGGAGGCCGGATCCGGACTGTAGCCCGCCGCCGGAGCCGGATTCTGCGTCCGGCGCAGCGGATGGACCGGTCATGGAGTACATGTAACCAACTACCGTGGTGCCATGCACAGCTACCACGAGCGCCTCCGCGCGCCGGCGTCCTGGTGGATCAACGGGATGATCATGATGTTCATGTTCGGCTCCATCGTCTGGTTCGGCTTCCCGCTGTGGGTCGCGGCGGTGACCTACGGGACGGTGTTCGCGGTGACCGCAGCCTTCCTGCTCAACTGGGGCCGGGCGTCGATCCAGGTCAGCGGGACGCAGCTGATCGCGGGCGGCAGCCAGCTCGCGCTGGCGGACGTCGGCGAGGTACACCAGCTCGATGAGGCGCAGGCCAGGGCACTGAGAGGTCCCAGGGCAGATCCGCGCGCGCACCTGCTCATCCGGCCCTACCTGCGCAAGGCGGTGTACGTGGAGGTCCGTGCCCCGGGCGGCGCGCCGTACTGGCTGCTGTTCACCAGGCGGCCGGCCGAGCTGACCGCGGCGATCAGGGGCTACAGTCAGGAATCGCGCCCGGTTGATCACGTGACCCAGGATCTGACCCCGTAGGACAGCTCGGGCCGGAGGGATCCGGCCAGTGCCGAGGAGGGACAACATGTCGGGTAAGCGGGCTGGCAGCGGTTCCAAGGCAGTTAACGCCCTGACCGGGGCCGCAGCCGCGTTCGTGGCGCGCAAGTTGCTCTTTTTCGCGTGGAAGAGGCTCACGGGCAAGGAGCCGCCTGAGCATCCTGAGGACCCGCAGGTCGCCCTGCCCGAGGCCCTGCTGTGGGGCGTCCTGCTCGGTGCCGGGGTGTCCGCGGCCCGGATGCTGGCCACCCGGGCCACGACCGCGCGCAGCCACAAGGGATCGCAGGCCGGCGGTAAGCCGCCGGTTTAACGACCGGGCCGCGTCTCGCCCTGGGTGAGACTGGCCTAATCTTGGGCTGTGCATTCCAAAGATCGCTCCAGCCTCGGGCACAAAATCAGCTACGCCATCTCGCACCCGGACCGGATAACGGGCTACGCCCGGCGCCGCGGGCGCGACACCTTGCTGTGGCTGACCACCAGGGATCACGTCAGCTACTACCGCGCCGTGATGCGCTCAGATGCCGCCCGCAGCAGCGACGGGGCGGTCGGCAGCAAAACGCGCGAGTCCTGGCTGCGGATCGGGCAGATGCAGTTCGACTACCTGATCAAGCACGGGCTCAAGCCGGACATGCGGATGCTCGAGATCGGCTGCGGGAACCTCAGGGCCGGCCGGCTGTTCATCGACTACCTGGACTCGGGCAACTATTACGGCACGGACATCTCACCGGACATCCTGCTCGCCGCTCAGCGGACCATCGGCGAGTACGGCCTGCAGCGCAAGCTGCCGTACCTGAGCCTGGTTGATGACCTGAAGCTCGAGTTCCTGCCCGACGACCACTTCGACGTCGTGCACGCGCACAGCGTCTTCTCCCACTCGCCGCTGTCGGTGATCGAGGAATGCCTGAGTCACGTGGGCCGCATCATGGCACCAGGCGGCATGTTCGACTTCACCTTCGACCGGACCCAGGGCTCCGAGCACCAGGTGCTCCGCGAGGACTTCTATTACCGCACGGAGACGCTGATCGGCCTCGCCCGCCGCCACGGGCTTGAGGCGCAGTACATGGCCGACTGGGAAGAGACCGGCCACGAGCAGTCCAAGATACGGGTGACACGCCCGGCCTGACCTGCGCGGAATCTGAGCGGCACGTAAGGTCACCACGTCTTACTGCCGGCTGGGCTGTCACCAGGTCGTCACCGCCTGCGGCTTCCAGCGCCCGGCGGACCGAGTGCTCCGCATCGGGCAACAGGTGACCGTAGACCCGGACAGTGAAGCTCGGTCCACCTGCCCCGAGGCAGGACACAGCGCCATCTCGGCCGAGGATGCGGCAGCAAATCCGCCGTTTCCCGCGCCGGGCTCAGGCCCGGGGTTACCTTTCTCCGGCCTACCCACGACACTGGTTGCGGTAGCGGCACCCGGGCACACTGGCCAGAGGGAGGCGGAGGTTGGCTGCTCAGCAGCGGGTACTCGGCATGGTGCTCGCCGGTGGCGCGGGCAAGCGACTGGCGCCGCTCACGGCGGACCGGGCCAAGCCGGCGGTGCCCTTCGGCGGACTGTACCGCCTGATCGATTTCGCGCTCTCCAACCTCGTCAACGCGGGCATGCGCCGAATCTGCGTGCTCACCCAGTACAAGAGCCACAGCCTCGACCGGCACATCACCACAACCTGGCGGCTGTCGAGCCTGCTCGGCAACTACGTCGTGCCGGTACCCGCGCAGCAGCGGCTCGGGCCGCACTGGTACACCGGCTCGGCCGACGCCATCTGGCAGTCCCTGAACCTGATCACCGATGATCAGCCCGATATCGTCGCCGTCTTCGGCGCCGATCACGTGTTCCGGATGGACCCGCAGCAGATGATCGACCAGCACGTCGCCAGCGGCGCGGGAGTCACGGTCGCTGCCCTGCCCGTACCACGGGAGGAGGCGACGGCATTCGGCGTGATCAAGGTCGGGGCGGATGGCCGGACGATCGAGGCGTTCCTGGAAAAGCCCGCGGACCCGCCCGGCATGCCAGGCCGCGCGGACGAGGCCTACGCCTCCATGGGTATCTACGTTTTCAGCACCAAGGTGCTGGTCGACGCGCTCAGGGAGGACGCGGGGGACGACGGCAGCCGCCACGACATGGGCGGCGACATCGTGCCGATGCTGGTTAGGGAGGGCGCCGCCCAGGTATATGACTTCCTCACCAACGATGTCCCCGGCGCCGAGCCGCGCGACGCCGGATACTGGCGGGACGTCGGGACGCTGGACTCCTATTTCGACGCGCAGATGGACCTGTGTGCCGTGCATCCGGTCTTCAACCTCTACAACCTCAGCTGGCCCATCCTGACCCACGTTCCTTCCCAGCCGCCGGCCAAGTTCGTGCACGACGACGGCGACCGCGTCGGCCGTGCCGTCAACAGCGTCGTCAGTAACGGGGTGATTGTTTCCGGCGGCCTGGTCCGGAACTCGGTGCTGTCGCCCGGCGTCCGGGTCAACAGCTGGTCCAGGGTCGAGCGCGCGGTGATCCTGGACAACACCAGGATCGGCCGGCACGCGGTCGTGGAGAACGCCATCGTCGACAAGAACGTGGTCGTGCCCGAGGGCGCGGTCATCGGCGTCGACAAGGAGCACGACCGGGCCCGCGGTTTCGTGGTATCCGAGGGCGGCATCACCGTCGTCGGCAAGGGCCAGGAAGTCCCGCTATGACCCCGACCCAGCTATGACGACCACGTCAGGACAGGAACTGCGGGTCGCGATGCTGACTCGCGAGTTCCCGCCGGACGTGTACGGGGGCGCGGGCGTGCACGTGGAGTACTTGGCCCGCGCGCTCGCGGGCCTGGTAGACCTCACCGTCCACTGCCAGGGCGAGGACCGCCCCGGCGCGGTCGCGCACCGGCCCTGGGAGCACCTGATCCAGGCGAACCAGGCGCTCCAGGTCATCTCCACCGACCTGTCCATGGCCGCCGCGACCGCGGGGGCCGACCTGGTCCACTCGCACACCTGGTACACCGGCCTCGCGGGTCACCTCACCAGCCTGCTGCATGGCATCCCGCACGTGGTGACCGCGCACTCGCTGGAACCGCTGCGGCCGTGGAAGGCGGAGCAGCTCGGCGGCGGTTACGCGATATCCAGCTGGTGCGAGCGGACGGCGATCGAGGCGGCGGCCGCCGTGATCGCGGTGTCACGCGGGATGCAAGCCGACATTCTCATGACCTATCCCGGCGTGCTGCCGGACCGGGTGCACGTCATTCACAACGGGATCGATGCCAGGCAGTACGCACCCGACCCCGGCCGGCAGGTGCTAGATCGGTACGGAATCGATCCCGGCCGACCTTCTGTGGTATTCGTCGGGCGGGTGACCAGGCAGAAGGGCGTGCAGGTGCTGCTGCGCGCGGCGCCGCGGATCGCCCCTGGCGCGCAGCTTGTCCTCTGCGCGGGCCAGGCCGACACCCCCGAGCTGCAGGACGAAGTCAGCGCCCTGGCCGCTCGGCTGAGCGCGAGCCGCTCGGACGTCGTCTGGATCCCGGGCATGCTGGCCAGGCACGAGGTAATCCAGATTCTCAGCCACGCGACGGTCTTCGCCTGCCCGTCGCTGTACGAGCCGCTCGGCATCGTCAACCTGGAGGCCATGGCCTGCGGTACCGCCGTGGTCGCATCGGCCGTCGGCGGCATCCCCGAGGTCGTGGAGGACGGCAGGACCGGACTCCTGGTGCCTCCCGGTGACGATGCGGCGCTCGCGCAGGCCATCAACGCACTCGTCGAAGATCCGGCCAGGGCGGCACAGCTCGGCGCGCGCGGCCGGGCTCGCGCCGTCGCCGAGTTCAGCTGGGACTCGATCGCCGCGCAGACCGCGGAGCTGTACGCAAGGCTAGCCCGGACGGCCATCGGCGCCGGACCGGCGGAGCGGCCCGGAGCCTCCCTGGGTTATCGTAATCAAGATACATCTTGATTAGCGAGGAGCGCGCCATGGAGCCATCCAGCCGGCCCCCAGCCGGACGGGCACCGTCCGGGGAAGCTCAGCCCGGCCAGGCTCAGACCGAGGCAGCACCGCCCGGCCAGCCGCCGGCCATACGGGTCGGCGACCGGGACCGCGACGCCGTCGCGCACCGGCTGCAGGACGCGTTCGCCGAGGGCAGGCTGGACGATGACGAGTTCGACCTGCGGATGCGCGCGGCGCTCACTGCCCGGGTCGGCACCGAACTGGACGTCCTGACCGCCGACCTGCCTGCCGCCAGCGCGCGTACCGCGCCGGCGGTCGCGGCTGCTGACGGCCCGAAGCCGGGCCGGATCGCGATCGCCTACAAGAGCTCGATCCGGCGCGGCGGCCGATGGCGGGTCCCCGAGCGGTTCAGGTGCCTGATCTATAAGGGCAGCGGCCGCCTCGACCTCCGGGTCGCCGAGCTGACCGGGCCGGTCACGACGATGGTGGTCACCGCGTACAAGTCGCACGTGGATGTTCTCGTTCCGCCGGGAGTCCGGGTGGAACTCAACGGCTTCGGCGTGAGCAAGGGCTGGTCGGAAGAGGAGGACATGGAGACGCGGCTCCCGGCCGACGCTCCGGTCCTGCACGTGCGCGGCATCGCTTATAAGGGCACAATCGAGGTCAGCACGAGGCCGCCCGGCGGCCCGGAGCTGCCCGGCTCGTCACTGCCGGCCGGCCGGGCCTGACCAGCGCGCGGGGGGCCACGACATGCCGAGCCAGCTGACAGTACTCGGCGGCTGCGGCGCGTGGCCAGAACCGGCCAGGGCCTGCTCCGGGTTCCTGCTGGAGCACGCGGGCGCGCGGATCGCCATCGACCTCGGCTATGGCACGGCACCCCGGCTGTTCGCTGCCCTGAACTCGCCGGTCGCGGATGGCCTGGACGCCGTCATCGTCAGCCACCACCATCCCGATCACATGGTGGATCTGCACGCGCTGCTGCGGGCGCGCTGGTTTGGCCGCCGCGGCGCGAGTGCGATCCCGCTCTATGCGCCTGACGGGGTCGTCACGAGCCTGATCGAGCTTGAGGACGGCGACCGCACGGCCGTGAGCAAGGTATTCGACTGGCATCCCATACCCGCGCCCGAGCAGACTGCGGGCCCGTTCCGGCTGGACAGCGTGCTGCTGCCGCACTACGTGCCCAACGCCGGGATCAGGCTGACCGCACCCGGCCTGACTGTCGCCTACACCGGCGATACCGGCCCGACGCCGGCGGTCGCCGACCTCGGCCGGGCCAGCGACCTGTTCATCGTCGACGCCACGAGCAGGCCCGGCCGGCCCGAGAGCGCCGCGTCCGCGCTGAACCTGACCGCGGCGGCGGCGGGGCAGGCGGCCGCGGCAGCAGCGGCGAGCCGGCTGATGCTGACGCACTTCTGGCCGGGCAACGACCGTAAGGCGAGCAAGGCGGATGCGGCGCGGGCATTCGGCGGCGAGATCCTGCTCGCCGAGGAGGGCACGGTCGTCAGCCTGCCGTGACCGGCGGGCCGCTCCTCAGGTCACCGAGCCTGCCGCCGCGCCGGTAACGCGGTCACCCCACCGGGCGATCTCGCCCTCCAGGTCCAGCGGCGCGATCATCGCGCCGGAGTTCACCTCGTGCTCCCACTCCTCGGCGGGCACCCGCCACATGACCTCGAACTCGATGCCGTTCGGATCCTTGGCGTACAGCGACTTGGACACCCTGTGGTCGCTCGCGCCCACCAGCGCTCCCCTGGCAGCCAGCCGGTCACGGACCTCGGCTAGCTCGCCGAGCGTGCCGACCTCCCAGGCCAGGTGGTACAGCCCGATGTACGCGCCGCCGGGCAGCTTGCCCTCCGGCACGGCGAACAGGCCCAGGTCATGGTCGTTGGATGTGCCCTGCGCACGCAGGAACGCGGCTCGGCCGGGGATCTCCGTCCGAGTCTCGAACCCCAGCGCGTAGTTGTAGAACTCGACGGTGGCGGCCAGGTCCCGCACGTACAGGACAGCGTGGTTGAGGCGGCGTACAGGCATGGCGGCACTCCCTTATCGGAACGTCCTGTACGGCATAATGCCGCGCTTACCCGTCTGATTCCCCGGAGCTCGCGAGCAGTCCCGCCCTCGCGGCGGCCTCGAACTCATCGTCGATGGCGACTACTTCCCGGCCGCGCGAAGCCAGCATGGAGGCGGCGACTGCCGCGCGGTATCCGCTGTGACAATGCACCCAGATCGCGCCGTCAGGCAGCTCGTCCATCCGGTCCGCCAGCTCGTGCAGGGCTATGTGAATAGCACCGTCAATATGACCGGCCGCCCACTCGCTGCGCCGGCGGACGTCGAGTACCGCCGGCCCGCCGTTCCCGTCCTGGTCGGCCAGGTCCTGGAACCGGGCGCGGCGATAGGAGCCAAGCTGGTCCCCGGCCGCCCACCGCTCCACCGGGCCGCAGGCGGCGGCGGCAATCCGGTCGATACCGATCCGGCACAGCTCACGCTGCGCGTGCGTCACCGTCTCGGGCGCGTCCGCGATCAAGGTCAGCGGTACTTCCCAGGGAATCAGCCAGCCCAGGTAGGTAGCCAGGCTGCCGTCGGCGGGGAAGTTAAGCGTTCCGCGCAGGTGCCCAGCCGCGAACGCGGTGCGCGAGCGCAGGTCGACCACCCACTCGCCCAGGCCGATGCGACGGCGCAGCTCCTGCGCATCGGCCGCGCGCGGCGGCGACAGGTCGGGCGCGCCAGGGCCCGCGAGGTTGGCCGGCGCCATGTGCGCGTAATAGGCGGGGTACGCGTCGAGCCCCGCCAGCAGGTCGGCGAGGAACTCAGCCTCCGTCAAGATCAGCGCCGGGTTCGATTGCTGCTCGACGGCGATCGTCGACAGCGCGCCGGCGCCGGGGGTGCCCGTGCCTGGCGCGCCCGTGCCTGGCGCACCCGCGCCTGGCGCGCCCGCGCCTGGTGCTCCCGCGCAGAAGCTGCCGAATCCGTGCGTCGGGCACACTGCCGTCCGGCCGGGCAGGTCGCTGACCAGACGGCGCACCGACCGGTACTGGGCCCGGCCGAGCTCCTCGGCGCGGGCGGCCCCCAGGAGATCGGTCCGGCCGGTAGCGCCGTTCAGCAGCGATCCGCCGGTGAAGACGGCGCAGGCCAGATCGTCGCCCGCGGCGTGGTCGCTGACCGCGTAGGCCAGGTGAGTGAATGTGTGGCCGGGAGTACTGATCGCCAGCACCCGCATGCCGCCGACGTCGATCACGTCGCCGTCGCGCACCGCGGACCGGCCGAAGCTCACCGGGTCGGCGGCATTGACGAGATACTGCGCTCCCACCGCCCGCGCCAGCGCATAGCCGCCGGTCACGTAGTCATTGTGGACGTGGGTCTCGAGCACGTGCGTAATCGTGACGCCCCGGTCGGTGGCGCGGGCGGTGACGCGGTCGAAATCCCGCTGGGCATCGACCACCAGCGCTACCTTGCCGTCGGTGACGAGATAGCCGCGATCGCCCAGCGAGGGCGTCTCGATGATAAGTACCTCAATCATCGACACAAGTCCTGCCCGGCAGGCTCGCGAGACACACGCCTAACGTCCGGTAACAGGTGTCACTGGCAGACCGCCGGTCAAGCGGACGGCGGCTCCAATCCGACATATACGCCGCGCGGGCGGATCGGTACGTTCCGCTCATATTCCTCAAGCGCATGGGCCAGCCACCCGGCCGTCCGCGCGACCGCGAAGATGGCCTCGCCTGCGCCGCGGACCATCCCGGCCACCGAGACCAGGGTCGCCAGCGCGAACTCGATGTTCGGCTCGGGCAGCGAGCGGCGCCGCACCTCGGCTATGACCGCGGCAGCGACCGCCAGCCGCGGCGAGCCCGCGGCGTAGTTCGCGACGATCTCCAGCAAAAGGTTTGCCCGCGGATCGCCATCTTTATAGACAAAGTGCCCGAACCCAGGCAGGCGCTCCCCCCGCCTCAGCAGTTCGCCGACGACCCGCGGGACGTCGTCCGGCGACTCCGCCGACGCAAGCATGAGCTCAGCACCGAGCGCCGCGCCTGCGTGCACGGCACCGCCCATCGCGCCGAGCCCGGTCGCGACGACCGCGAACGGGTCGGCCCGCATCGACGCCGCGACCCGCGCGGCGAGCGTGGAGGCCGCCAGCTCATGGTCGGCCAGCAGCACGAGCGCCACCCCGACCACGTCGGTCAGCCCCGCGGGCACCGGCTCCGTGCACAGCCGGGAGGCCAGCCGCGCGGCGATGGGCGATTCGTCGGCCGCTGGCGGGGAATGGTCGGCGGTTGGTGCCAGCGCGCCTGCCATCCCGGCAATCAGAGCCCGGCCCGCCGCCATCACCGCGGGCCGGTCCAGGTGCAGTCGCAGCTGGTCGGTAGCGGCTAGCGCCGGAACGATGACCTGCAGCCGTTCCAGCGGCAGGGTGCCGGGTGGCAGCACCGCCTGCGCGGCCGCGCCGACCGCCAGCGCCTCCGGCGTCGTCTGCCAGCGGACGGCGCCGTCGCGAGCGTCAGGCAGGTGGCCGCTCCAGAGCAGCACGGCGACATCCTCGAAGCTGCGGTTCCTGGCCAGCCAGGTAGCGTCCAGGCCGCGGTAGCGCAGCGTGCTGTCGGTTATCTCGGTGATGGCCGTCTCGATGACCAGCTCCGATCTCGATGACCAGCTCCGATCCGGCCCGGAGACTGGCCGCCTGGGCCTGCCCTTGCGGGCCAGCTCGGCCACCTCATCGGCATCGAACATGCTGGCGCGGCGGTCGCTGTCACGGCGGCGGGTCAGCACGCCGCGGCTCACGTAGGCGTACAGGCTGGCCGGCTTGATTCCTAGCCGCTCAGCCGCCTCCGCGGCGCCGATCCACTCGGTCACCCCGCTGCCTCCTGCCGCACTCCGGGCCGGGTCGCGCTCTCATCCGGGACCATCATCATAGTTGATTTTAGTCAACATTGACAGAGCAGTACAGTATGTACCGACAATAGTCATAGCCAGCCGGCGCCCGAGGCGGAGAGCCGGGATTGCCCGTCAGAAGGAGACGAACCATGAGCGCCCCAGCGAACGCCGTGGCCAGCAGCGCGGCGACTAGCGAGCCGTACCAGGCGCCTGCCGGCCTGGCCGACGTCTCGGTAGCAAGCACGACCGTCTCCGACGTGCTCGGCCGCCTTGGCTTCTACCACTACCGCGGCTACAACGCCGTGGACATCGCGCGGCGCGGCCGCTTCGAGGACGCCTGGCACCTGATGCTGCGCGGCGAGCTGCCGACGACCGAGCAGCGGGACGCCTTCACAGGCGAGACCAGCGCGCTGCGCCAGCTACCGCCGGGTGTCGGCGAGCTGCTGCCGAGCATCGCCCGGCTGAGCGGGCCCGGCTCGCTGGAGTCGGTGCGCACGGCGGTGTCGCTCGCCGCCCAGGCCATCGGCTGCAAGCCCTGGACCGACCAGAGCCAGGATCTGACCCGGGCCCAGGCCGAGCAGATCAGCGCGATACTGCCCACGCTGACCGCGCAGCTCTACCGGCTGGCCACCGGACAGGAGGTCGTGCAGCCGCGGGCCGACCTCGGGTACGCGGCTAACTACCTCTACATGATCACCGGCGAGGAGCCCGGCGAGCGCAGCACCTATGCGGTCGAGCGCTACCTGATGCTCACGATCGACCACGGCTTCAACAACTCGACCTTCACCTCTCGCGTGATCGCGTCCAGTGGCGCGGACCTCGGCGCGGTGATCAGCGGGGCGATCGGAGCCCTGTCCGGCCCGTTCCACGGCGGCGCGCCGGCCAGGGTATTCGACATGCTGGATGCGATCGGCTCACCGGACAACGCCGAGCCGTGGCTGCGGCACGCGATCGAGCACGGCGAGAAGCTGATGGGCTTCGGGCACCGCATCTACAAGACCATCGACCCGCGGTCGCAGCTGCTGCACGAAGTAGCCCAGGAACTGCACAGCGAGCGCGTCGGGTTCGCCGAGCACGTGGAGAAGACGGCGGTGGCGCTGCTGGCGGAGCTCAAGCCCGGCCGGGAGCTGTACGCCAACGTCGAGTTCTACGCGGGCGTCGTCCTGGAGGCCGCGGGCCTGCCCAGGGAGATGTTCAGCGCCACGTTCGCGTGCAGCCGGGTCGTCGGCTGGATGGCCAACGTGCTGGAGCAGGTCCGGGACAACCGCATCTTCCGGCCGCTCGCCCGGTACGTCGGGCCGGAGGCGCCGCGCGAGTTCCCGGCCTTCTGGCAGCCCGGCCAGGCCTGAGGACGAAGGCGCCATCCGCTTAACGGTAGCGTTTGGGGGCGGTCCGCCCGCAAACGCTACCCTTTAATCCGAAACCTCGGTCGAACTTGCGAGTTGCGGACGGCACGCTGGGCGACGCCGCCGCGGCGATCAGCTGCCGATCTGCTTGCGGCGGGCGCGGCGCAGCCGGCGCCGCTGCTCCGGGGTGAGCATCCGGTAGGCAATGACCGGGATCGCGATCGCCGCGGCGATGACGATAATCCCGACCACCGGCCCGGCAATCCACAGCAGGATCAGCCCGATGACGACCCCGATCAGGCCGTACCTCATATGCGGCGTCATACCGGACTCCCTCCGGGGAACCGCGTTCCCCACATGTAGAACTATGCCAGCGGGCCCGGAGTTCCCTGCCGGTTCGCACTGGTCTGACCCGGCAGAATACCCGCTGCCGCGCCCCATGGTGGATGATGGGCATCGCTAACCAGAAAGGCTCGCCCATGACGCTCAGCCTGCCCGTCGAGGAGGCGGCGAACGAACTGCTCTCCCGCAGCCCGTTCGCGCTCTTGCTGGCCATGATGCTGGACCAGCAGGTACCCCTGGAGAAGGCCTTCAGCTCGCCCTACCAGCTGGCACTGCGGCTGGGGCATGAGCCGACTCCGGCCGAGCTCGCCGAGTTCGACCCCGATGCGCTGGCCGGCGTCTTCTCCGAGCGCCCGGCTCTGCACCGATTCCCGAAGGCGATGGCAGCGCGGGCACAGGAACTGGCCCGCCAGCTCGTCGAGCACTACGACGGGAACGCGGCCGAGGTCTGGACCGGCGCCACCAGCGGCAAGGACCTGGTCGCCCGGCTCGCCAGGCTGCCTGGCTTCGGCGGCTACAAGGCACAGATCACCGCGGCGCTGCTGGGCAAGCAGCTCGGCGTCCGGCCCGAGGGCTGGCGGGAAGCGGCAGGCCACTTTGGTACCGATGGCTCGCACTACTCGGTCGCGGACATCGTCGATGACGCGTCACTGGCGGCCGTCCGGGCCTACAAGAAGGACAAGAAAGCGGCCGCGAAGGCCGCAGGCTAGCGGGCCCGAGTCGGCGCCGGATAGTGTCTGGGACCATGCCAGCTGCCGATTTCCCCCGCACCGGATCCGCGTCCGTGCACGTGCTCCAGCCCGGCTACGCCCGGGAGGAGCAGGACGGCGAGCACGTCGGCAGCACCGTCACGCTGATCCGCGATGGCGCGGCCACGATCATCGTCGATCCGGGCATGGTGGCCTCCCGCGAGGGCCTGCTGGCGGAGCTGGCCGGCCAGGGTGTGACGCCGGAATCGGTCACCGACATTGTGTTCAGCCACCACCACCCCGACCATACGGTGAACGCGGCGCTGTTCCCCGCCGCCCGCATCCACGACCACTGGGCGATATATGACGGTGACCTGTGGATCAGCAGGGCGGCGGACGGGGCCGAACTCAGCCCGTCGGTGCGGCTGATCGCGACTCCTGGCCACACCGCCGAGGACATCACGACGCTCGCCGCCACTCCCGACGGCGTACATGCCTGCACGCATGCGTGGTGGGGCGCCGACGGGCCCGCCAGGGACCCGTTCGCGCCGGACCCGGCCGCGCTGGCGGCGAGCCGGGCCCGGATCCTCTCGGTCGCGGCGGTGATCATCCCCGGCCACGGCCCCGCGTTCGTGCCCGGCGACTCGACCCCGCGCTGACGGCCTGACCCTGCGCGCCCTCCCTGAGTGCCAGCGACCTCAGGCGATATCGCCCTTGATGGTGAACGCCGACAGCCGGCGGATTCCGAAGGCAAGCAATACCGCGGCCACCACCACGCCCATCTCGATCCCGGTCCCGGTGCTGAGGTAGGGGTGCAGGGTGCTGTTGTCGGCGATGGCGTTGGCGATCGCCAGGCCGTAGTGACCCAGGGACAGCAGCGCCACGCCGGGCACGAGGTTGGACAGCAGTGCCTCCCACAGCACCACGTAGATCAGGCCGAACGCGAGCGCGCGGCCGGGCGTGAAGGCCGCGCTGAAGAACACGAACAGCGAGTTGTACAGGAACGAGGCGGCAACCGCCCCGACGAGCAGGCCGATGCTGAGCTTGTTGCCCGGTCCGACCGCGATCGCGGAGGCCAGATATTCGGGAACGGCGGCGAACACGATCGTCAGCGCCGTCGCCACGAGGTACTTGCTGAAGATGACGCTGGCACGGCGCACCGGGGTCGCCAGCAGGTGCACGATGCTGCCGTCCTCGATCTCGGCCCCGAGCACGCTCGTGCCGATGATCAGCGCGGTCAGCGGCAGCAGCACGGTGAAACCGACCTGGCCGAGAAACTCGGGCGGCCAGGACGTGCTGGTGGCGGCGGTGGCCTTCAGCAGCGCCGATATGCCGATCAGGATGATGGCGGGCAGCGCGAGCAGCAGCGCGCGCTTGCGGCTCAGTGTCGCCCGCAGGGTAATCCGCACGATGACGCCGTTGATGAGGCCCGACATCGCAGCCACCGCTTTCTCTCTCGCCATCACGACGCCAGCAGGTAGGTGAAGACGCTCTCCAGCGACTCATCCGCCGGCAGCACCTCGGTCAGCCGGATCCCGTGATCGCGGCTCAGCCCGGGCAGTTCCCTGGCGAAGGTCCCGTAGTCCGAGGCCATCACCTGGAGTCCGTCGGGGGTCAGTTCCACGGCCCGGACCGCGCTGCGTCCCATCAGGGCGGCGCCCAGCGACCGGTCGTCGGATGAGCGCACCACGAACACGTGCGGCCGGTTGGTCATCAGCCGCCGGATCGCGCGGAAGTCGCCCGATGCCGCCAGCCGTCCGCCGACGATGACCTGGATCGTGCCGGACAGCCGCTCGACCTCCTCCAGGATGTGCGAGCTGAAGACGATGACCCGGCCCTTCTCGCCCTGCTGCTGCAGCAGGTCCATCATGTGCAGCCGCTGCCTCGGGTCCATGCCGTTGAATGGCTCGTCCAGCAGGACGATCTCGGGATCGTGCACGAGTGCCGCGGCGACCTTGATGCGCTGGCGCATCCCCTTGGAGTAGGTGGAGATCTTGCGGTCCTGCGCGTCGGCCATCTCCACCATCTCGATGGCGGCCCTGGCGGCCTTCTCGGGATCGGGCAGCTCGTGCAGCTTCGCGGTCGCGACGACGAATTCCTCGCCGGTCAGGAATGCGTATACCGAGTCTCGCTCGGGCACGAGCGCCACGGTCCGGAACATCTCCGGGTTCCGCCAGCTCGCGTGGCCGCCGATGCTGATCTCGCCCCGCGAGGGCGGCAGGAACCCGGCCATCATGTGCAGCAGCGTGGTCTTGCCCGCGCCGTTCGGGCCGAGCAGCCCGGTGACGCCCGGCCCGATCGACATCGTGATGTCGTTGACCGCGACGACGTTCCCGTACCAGCGGGAGACGCCGGTTACCTCGATGCCGGTCACGCGACTCCCACCCTCCGGTACCGGGCCAGCAGGAGGCCGATGGCCGCCGCCAGCATCACCACGAACATCACGCCGTACAGGGGACCGAAGTGCCCGACCAGGCGGACCGCCTCAACTCGCACCGACACCGGTCCGGGACCGGCGAACCTGGCGTAGGTCACCTTCGGGGCCGATCTGAACCAGTCGGCGATGCCGTTCATCACCGTGAACGGGTTGATCAGGCCCGCCAGGCTGGCCAGGGCCGGCGGCTCGCCGCCGGAGGCGGGCTGGAACGTCTGCAGCCCGATGTGGCTGAGCACGGTGGCCAGGAACCAGGTGACGAGCAGCGGGACCGCGACCGCGCACATGGCGAAGACCCGTCTGCCGGTGAAGGAGGCCAGCACCAGGCCGACGCTGGCCAGCAGCACGGCCCACGCCAGGCCGTACAGCAGGCCGGGGCCGAACTCCCTGGTCTGGTGCCACACCGCGCTACCACCGTGGACCTGGGAGACCGTGCCGATCCACAGGATTACCAGCGGGATCTCGATCAGGGCCAGGCACGCCGCAAAGAAGCCGATGAGCTTGGCCAGCGGGTAGTCCGTGCGGCTGATCGGCCGGGCGAAGTACAGCGGCAGGGTGTGGTAGCGCAGGTCGCCGGACACCAGGTTCGGCGCCTGGAGCGCGACGAAGACCAGCAAGACGAGCGCTCGCAGCGTCGGCTGATAGGTGTCGTAACTGACCAGGCGGCCCTGGTGGGGGTTCAGCGCCATGGCGGCGACGCTGACGATCGCCGGCAGGCACATCAGCACGAAGAGCACGACAGGGAAGACCTTTGCCTTGGCGCCCCGGCCGATGCCGAACGCGCTGCGCAGGCTCTGCAAGGCCAGAGCCCTCACGATCTGGGCCCGGCCGAGCCGCTGGCCTGCGTACTTGCGGTAGCCGATGTCGTGAATGACCCCGCCGCTGGCGGGGAATGCCGCGGGCTGCGCCCCGGCCGCGTCAGCTGACACGTGTCGCTCCTGTCATTCCAGCCAGAGCCGGATCTTCCCGGAACAGCTCCTCGATCCGGTGCCTGCGTCGCTCCATCCGGGTCAGGGGCAGGCCAAGGTCCGCGACCGCGTCGCGGATGATGTCGTAGGCGTCGGCGTCGGCTAGCTCGACCAGTAGCCCGCGCTGGAAGAGCGCGGGCGCGAGGCCGCGCCTGGTCAGCTCGGCCACCAGCTCGGGCAGCCCCTCGTCGACCTCGACGAGCAGGACCGAGCTGGCCCGCGTGACCGAGCTGACGGAATCGGCGCGCAGCAGGCGGCCGCCGTCGATCGCGACCAGGTGGTCGCAGATCTGCTCGATCTCCCCCAGCAGGTGGGAGGCCACCATGATCGAGATCCCGAACTCCGACCCGATCCGCGCGATCAGCTCCAGCATCTGATTGCGGCCGGCCGGGTCGAGCCCGTTGGTGGGCTCGTCCAGCAGCAGCAGGCGCGGGTCGCCGACAAGCGCCTGCGCCAGCTTCACCCGCTGCTTCATGCCGGTGGAGTAGGTGCCGATCTGCCGGTAGCGCTCCTCGTACAGGCCAACATGCCGCAGGGAGTCCGCGGCCCGTTCTCTGGCGGCGGTCGCGGGCAGGCCCGACATCCGGCCGAGGTGGGTGACGAACTCGGTAGCGGAGACGTCGGGCGGCAGGCAGTCATGCTCGGGCATGTAGCCGGTCCGCATCCTGATCTCGTACCCGCCGGTCGCACAGTCGTGACCGAGCACAGCGGCGTGACCGCTGGTCGGCTCGAGCAGGCCCAGCAGGATCTTGATGAGCGTCGACTTGCCGGCGCCGTTGGCGCCCACGAGCCCGGTCACCCCGGCGGCGACCGTGACGCTGAGCTGGTCGAGGGCGGTGACAGTCGTCCCGTAGCACATCGTGAGCGCGTCGGCCTGGATCACGGCGTCAGCGGCCGGCCGCCATGTCCTGCCGACGGACGGCGGCGTGCCTACCCCGGTCACGGCTGATCCGGCGCGCTCGGGCCGGCCGCGCCCGGGCCGGCCGCGCCCGGGCC
>JASHOV010000472.1 GCA_030038495.1 Streptosporangiaceae bacterium | reverse complement strand
GCCGTAATCCTGCAGCGCCCACACGGCGTGCTCCCGCGACGATCCGCAGCCGAAGTTCGGGCCGGAAAACAGCACCCTGGCCTGCTCGGCGCCCGGCTGGTTCAGGGGGAAGTCCGGATCCTTGCGCCAGGCCTCGAACAGCCCGGCGCCGAAGCCGCTGCGCTCCACCCGCTTCAGCCACGCGGCCGGGATGATCTGGTCGGTATCGACGTCGCTGCGCTGGACGGCCACCGCGCGACCAGTGATCCGCTCTACTCCGCTCCTCATGACAGGTCTCCTGGCGTCGTGAAGTGTCCGGCCACCGCGGTCGCCGCCGCGACCGCAGGTGACACGAGGTGGGTGCGGCCGCCGGGACCCTGGCGGCCCTCGAAGTTCCTGTTGCTTGTCGATGCGGACCGCTGGCCCGGCGACAGGATGTCGCCGTTCATGCCCAGGCACATCGAGCAGCCTGCCGACCGCCACTCGAAGCCCGCGTCGGTGAAGTGCTTGTCCAGGCCCTCGGCCTCGGCCTGCGCCTTCACACGGGCCGAGCCGGGGACGACCAGTGCCCGCACGCCGGGGTGCACCCTGCGGCCGCGCACCACGTCCGCGGCCGCGCGCAGGTCCTCCAGCCTGCCGTTCGTGCACGAGCCGATGAACACGGTGTCCACGAAGATGTCGCGGATGGCCGTGCCCGGCTCGAGGTTCATGTACGCGAGCGCGCGCTCGGCCGCCTGCCGGGCCGCCGGGGTGCCCGCTGGCTCGGGCACGATCCCGTCGATGGACACCGACTGGGCCGGGTTGGTGCCCCAGGTGACCGCGGGCCGCAGCGCGGTCGCGTCCACCTGGATCTCGTGGTCGAACTCCGCGTCGCCGTCGGTGGCGAGCGACCGCCAGTCGTCGAGCGCCCGTTCCCAGCCCGCGCCGCGCGGCGAGTGCCTGCGGCCCTCCAGGTAGGCAAACGTCGTGTCGTCGGGCGCGATCATGCCGGCCCGCGCGCCGCCCTCGATGGACATGTTGCAGACCGTCATCCGGCCTTCCATCGACAGCGCCCGGATCGCGGCACCGCGGTACTCGATCACCGATCCGGCCCCGCCGCCGACGCCGAGCGCGCGGATGATGGCAAGCACCAGATCCTTCGCCGTGCACTCGGGCGGCAGGTCGCCGTCCACGGTCACGGCCATCGCCCTGGGCTTGACCTGGCGCAGCGTCTGGGTGGCCAGCACATGCTCGACCTCGGAGGTGCCAATGCCGAACGCCAGCGCGCCGAACGCGCCGTGGGTGGAGGTGTGGCTGTCGCCGCACACGATCGTCATGCCGGGCTGGGTAAGGCCCAGTTGCGGGCCGATGACGTGCACGATGCCCTGCTCGATGCTGCCGAGCGCGTGCAGGGCAATGCCGGTCTCGGCGCAGTTGCGCTTGAGCACCTCGATCTGCTGTGCCGCGATCGGGTCGGCGATGGGCTTGTCCAGGCCGACGGTCGGGACGTCATGGTCCATCGTGGCGACGGTAAGGTCGGGCCGCCGTACCTTGCGCCCGGCCAGCGCCAGGCCCTCGAACGCCTGCGGCGAGGTGACCTCGTGTACCAGGTGCAGGTCAATGAACAGAAGGGCAGGCTCGCCTTCCGGGCTGGCCACAACGTGGCGGTCCCAGACCTTGTCGAAGAGGCGTGCTGCCATCGGTCATCCTCCTGCCGCTAAGCGCTTTAGCCGTTCCACCGGGTTTGCATGTCTCAGATAGTGAGATAACATGTCCGGAGTATGGACAGCATAGCGCATGCCGACGAGGGCGCGATCCGAATCCCCGTGGTTCCAGTGGGTCGTCCCCCTGGGCCAGCCCGGTCCGGTGTGGGCGTCCTGGACCGGTCGGTGGCCCTGCTCGAGCTGCTCGCCGACGGCCCGCGTTCGCTGCGGTGGCTGTCCGACCGCAGCGGCCTGCCGCGGCCCACCGCGCACCGGCTGCTGGTGGCCCTGGAGGCGCACGGACTGGTCACGCGGGACGGCACCGGCGCGTTCCGGCTGGGCCCCCGGCTGGCCGAACTGGCCTTCCGTGCCGACCCGACCCTGGATCTGGCGACCCTGGCCGACCCGGTGCTGGCCCGCCTGCACGATGCCACCGGCGAGAGCGTGCAGCTGTACGTGCGGTCGGGGGACAAGCGCCTGTGCATCGCGGCCAGGGATTCCGGCACCGGGCTGCGCGACAGCGTGCCGGTCGGGGCACTGCTGCCCCTGGCGGCGGGCTCAGGCGGCAAGGTGCTGCTGGCCTGGTCGGCCGATGCCGGCCGCTTCGATGCGGTATCAGCAAGCGAGCTCGCGGCGATCAGGGAACGCGGGTGGGCCGCGACCGTCGCCGAGCGCGAGCAGGGCCTGGCCAGCGTGAGTGCCCCCGTGCTGCGGCCGGAGGGAACGGTGGCCGCCGCCGTCTGCGTATCCGGGCCGGTGAGCAGGCTCGGGCAGGCACCGGGCCGCCGCCTGAGCGCGGCTGTTGTCGGCGCGGCCGGCGAGCTCGCGGCGGAGCTGGCGGCGGGCTCACAGCGCGTTACGCGTGCAGCGCCGGGTTGAGCCCGGTGAAGGAGCCGGTCTTCCAGGGCACCGCTTCGACGGTGCCGCTGACGCTGTTGCGCCGGAACAAGATTCCCGGCACGCCGCTCAGCTCGATCGCCTTGACTACCTTGCCGTCCGGCAGCGTCACGACAGTGCCCCTGGTCACATACAGTCCGGCCTCGACGGCGCTGTCATCGCCGAGCGAGATGCCGGTGCCGGCGTTCGCGCCCAGCAGGCAGCGCTTGCCGATCGTGGTCATGTGCGTGCCGCCGCCCGACAGCGTGCCCATGATCGACGAACCCGCGCCGACATCGGAGTCGGCTTCCACGATGCTGCCGGCGGTGATCCGGCCCTCCACCATCGCCGGGCCGAGCGTGCCAGCGTTGAAGTTCACGAACCCCGAGGGCATCACGACCGTGCCCTCGGCCAGGTAGGCGCCAAGCCGCACCCGGCTCGCATCCGCGATCCGTATCCCCGAGGGCGAGACGAAGTCGGTCATCCGCGGGAACTTGTCGATCCCGTGCACGGTCAGCGGCCTGCCCGCCATCCGGCGATGCGCCCGCAGTTCGTCGAGGTCAGCCGGGTGGACCGCGCCGAGGTCGGTCCAGGCAACCAGGCCGAGCTGGCCGAAGATACCGTCGACGTTCAGCTCACGGGGGCGGACCAGGCGCGCGGACAGCAGGTGCAGCCGCAGGTAGGCGTCTGCGGGCCCGTCGGGGGGTACGTCCAGGTCGATCCTGGTCTCGGCAACCTCAAACCGGACGTGACGCTCGTAGTCCGCTGCCACGGACAGCGCCAGGGACTCCTGCTCCGGCAGGTCGTCCAGGGCCAGGTCCCGGTACCACACCTCGAGGATGACGTCGTGCCGGGCGGAAATGGTGGCGATGCCGCGGCCTGCTGCGTACATGGTCGGGCAATCTAGCAGGGCCAGCTCAGCCGAGCGTGTACATCCAGCCGTACCGGTCAGGCGCCGTGCCATTCTGGATGCCCACCAGCTCAGTCCGGAGCCGGCTGGTCACGGGCCCCGGCTCGCCGTTCCCCACCATCCACTCGGCCCGGGCACCGCGGACGGCCCCGACCGGGGTGATCACGGCCGCGGTGCCGCAGGAGAAGACCTCGGTGATCTCCCCTGAGGCGCAGCCGCGCTGCCACTCGTCCACGCTGACCCGATCCTCGGCGGCGGGGATGCCGAGGTCGGGGCCGAGCTTGAGCAGCGAGTCCCTGGTGATCCCCTGCAGCAGCGAGCCCGTCGCCGCCGGTGTCACCAGGCGTGCCTCGGCACCGGAGCCGTAGACGAAGAACAGGTTCATCCCGCCCATCTCCTCAACCCACTGACGCTCGGCCGCGTCCAGCCAGACCACCTGGTCGCAGCCGTGATCTATGGCCTGCTGCTGCCCGGCGAACGCGGCCGCGTAGTTGCCGCCGCACTTGGCCTCGCCGGTGCCGCCCTGCGCGGCCCGGCTGAAATCCTCCGACAGCCAGACCGTCACCGGCCGGGCCGCGCCGAAGTAACCCGCGACCGGGGAGGCAATGAGCGTGAACAGGTAGCTGGCGGACGGCTTGTTCACGCCGAGCCCGGTCTGCGTGGCGATCATGAAAGGTCGCAGGTAGAGGCTGTGACCCTCGGTCGTCGGCACCCAGGCCCTGTCGCGGGCGACCAGCATCTCGATCGCCCGGACGAAGAGCGTTACGGGAAGCTCGGGCATCGCGAGCCGGCTGGCGGAGCGGTTGAACCTGGCCGCGTTCGCATCGGGACGGAACACCGCAACCGACCCGTCGGCCTGGGTGTAGGCCTTCAGTCCCTCGAAGATCTCCTGGCCGTAATGGAAGACGGCGGCGGCCGGGTCGAGCGTGATCGGGCCGTACGGCTCGATGCGCGCGTCGTGCCAGCCGACGTCCTGCGTCCACCTAATCGTGGCCATGTGGTCGGTGAATACGCTGCCGAATCCGGGCGCTACCAGCATCTCCGCGCGCTGCGCCGCCGGGACGGCGGCCGCGCTCGGGTGGATTTCGAACTCTGGTCCCTGGCTCGGGCTGGCATTCATGACGAGCGATCCTCCGGTTTCTCGAGTGACTACACGCTGCGTTAGTTGTCGGTCGCGGTCGCGCCGTCGCCGCCGTTGTCACGGCGATCCATGGCTTGCTGGACTGCCTCTTGCGCGCGCTGGCGCGCGCGGGCCTGGCTTTCGGTCTCGGCTGGGGTCGGATTCGGCCTTGTCGCTGGCATCTCTGATTCTCCTCGCGGGCACGTCATGGCTGGTGGAGGCGGGCCAGCTGAGGCGAACCGCAGGAATTCCGGGAAGTCAGCCCGCCGGAGCTAGGTGCGGCTCACGGCTAGCGGACGGGCCAGGCGAGGGGGTCGGGACCCGGAACGCAATACGGCCAGCGCCTCACCCCCGTAGCGGGTCGCCGGCCTGCCCTGGATCAGGTCCCGCTACGGCTGCTAAGGATGAGTACGAAGCGCCGCATGATGTACGCATAGTAGCCGAGCCGCGCCGGCGGTGTCATGCGCACCCGCCGATTTTAGTTTGACGACCTAGGAATCTGGCGGCGGGCCGCCGGCCGCAGGCGACGCTGCGCGGGACTGACCGGACTCCCGTGCTGGCGGGCTGCGCGCCTTGCGGCGCGCAGCCCGCCAGCCGCCGGCTTTCGCGGTCTCGGGGGTCAGCGGGTGAAGTGCTCGAACACGTGGCTGAAGTACCAGTTCGGCTGGGCGACGCCCGAGCAGGTGCCGGCGCCCTTGGTGCCCGGGCAGCCGCCGTTGTCGCGCTGGAGCGCCCAGAACGACAGGAACCCGATGCCCTGCTGCTGGGCCCAGTTCAGGATCGTGACTGCGTTGGCGGTGGAGAACGTCTCGTCGGGACCGAAGTCGTCGATGCCGGGCATCTCGGTGACGCCGATCATGTGCCAGAGCTGGCGGGCGCTCGCGTCCGGGTACAGCGACTGCAGCTGGCCGAACAGACCCGCCGCGGCGGACTCGGTGTCGGCCACCATGTCCTGCTGTGTGCCGATGTAGTAGTCGAACGTCAGCAGGTTCACGGTGGCGATCCTGGCGCCATCTGCGACCGCGTTCTGCAGGACTGACAGCTCGGCGGGGGGCAGGCCGGTCGGGAACGTGGGCAGCGTGTAGGAGAACTGGATCCGCTCGTGATGCGCCGCCGCCCAGGCCTCAGTCTCGGCGATGGCCTCGTTGCGGCGGTTGATGCCCGCGGTGTTGGTGACCGAGTTGCCCTCGACGTCGAGGTCGATGCGCGGCACGTGATAGGTGGTGATCAGGCTCTCGTATACCTTGGCGATCGCGCTGACGCTGCTGCAGCTGTCGGCGATGTCGGTGTCGGTGGTGTCGGCGGTGTAGCCGCCGAAGGACGGGATCACGTTCCCGCCCGCGGCCTGGATCGCGGCGATGTCACTGCCGAAGCTCGACGCGGCGATCGGCTCGCTCGTGTCGCCGTTCCAGTAGGCGGTGCACGAGCCCGCCTGGGCCGTCTCCAGGAAGGCAAGCGAGAGGAACCGGTTGCCGGACTGCTGCGCGAGCGCGGCGGGGCCGGCGGCGGTGTCGTAGGTCTCGAAGTAGGGCGCGAAGACCTGATACGGCAGCGGCCGTGAGTGTTGCCAGGTGCCGGCGCTGGCACCGGCGGCGGTGAATCCGACGGTGACCAGAGCGGCGGTTGCGGCGGCGATTGCCGCCAGGATCGGGGTGTGTCGTCTCATGCGCGAGTCCCTTTGGCTAGTGCGGAGGCAAGACGAGTCCTCGTTGGTCGGCCAGTCGGCCGCGCAAGACGAGGCACCCCGCGCGGCCGACCCCAAACACCTTGCACAAAACAAATAGGAAAGTTTCCTATTTGTTTCGCTCAGGACGTTAGCCCCGGAGCGAGTCGCCGTCAAGAGGCGAGAATCAACCGATCGCCGACGGACCAACCGAAC
>JASHOV010000043.1 GCA_030038495.1 Streptosporangiaceae bacterium | reverse complement strand
CCGGCAGCAGCGCCAGGCTCCAGCGCACCAGCCGGGCGCGACCGAGGCGAGCTGCCAGCGGTGCCATCAGCAGCGCTCCGGCGACCGCGCCGAGGCCCTGCGCGGTGGTGAGGGCGGATGTCGCGGCCGCGACGGCGGCCGGGCACCCGTGGTTGAGGCCCGCGTGGTTGAGGCCCGCGTGGTTGAGGCCCCCGTGGTTGAGACAGGCGTGGCTCAGGCGCAGCGCCATCGCGGGGACCAGGGCGATGAACGGCGAGGCTACGAACGCGACCACGCCTATCGTGATGATCGCCGCCCGGCACGACGGCTCGCCGCGGGCGGCGGTCAGGCCCTCGCGCAGCGACGCCAGCACCGTGCCCTGGCGGCCGGGGGGCGGAGACAGGCGGACGAACAGCACGGCGATCACGACCGCGAGGAACGAGACGGCGTTCGCCAGGAACGCGGCACCGAAGCCGAGCGCCGCAACGATCGCTCCAGCCAGCGCCGGGCCGACGATCCGGCCGGCGTTCCACTGGGCGGAGTTGAGCGAGCTGGCGGCCAGGAACTCCGACCGCGGCACCAGGTCGGGCAGGATTGCCTGGCTGAACGGCCCGATCAGTGCGGACACCGAGCCCTGCACGGTCACCAGCCCGACCAGCGCGAGCGGGCTGTCGTGGCCGCCCGCGACCAGGAGCGCCAGGCCGGTGGCGGTCAGTCCCTCGACCAGGTTGCCCACCGCGATGACCGGCTTGCGCCGGACGCGATCGGCCAGCGCGCCACCGACCGGCGAGAGCAGGCCGATCGGCAGGAACGCCCCGGCAGCGACGAGCACGGCCCAGCTGGCCTGGCCGGTCCGAGAGATGACCAGGGCGCCGACGGCGACGGTCTGCATCCACGAGCCGACGTTCGACACCAGGCTCGCGCTCCACAGCAGCGTGAAATTCCGGTGGCGGAGCGGCCGGAGCGACGCGCCAGGGTCCAGTCTCATGCCGCGTCAGGTCTCATGGCGTGCGGCCCGGGGCATACGGTCATCACTGGCCAACGATAGGCGCCGGCGAATCTCGCTAGCTGCGCAGGCTCGCCCAGCTGGTCGGGTAGCCAGCCGGCAGGGTCCCGTACCCGGTCGCGGCGTAATTGGGCGCGGCCGGAACGCCGAGAGCTATGAGCAGGGTGTCGAAATTGAGACCCACGTCGGTGGGGAACGGCCCGTCGCCGCCGACGCCGCCGGCCACCGCCAGCTGTGACTCGGCCGATGACCCGTCGGGCATGGCCCATCCGGTCTCAATCCCGTCGCCGCCGTTGTACATATCCGCGATGACCGTGGACGACGTGACATGCTGGCCGACCTGGACTGTCGGCGTCACGTCCTCGGCCACGTAGACCTGCAGGCCCTTGGCCGGCCCGCTCGTCAGCTGGTATGTGATCCAGCCGCCGCCAGGCCAGCCCGCGCCGTCGCCGGTGGCATTGGTGATCACCGCGTTGCCGAGCGCATAGACCGGTCCGCTGCCCGCGAAATCCACGCCCATATCGACGCGCTCCTCGACCAGTCCGGTCACGTCCCGCAGCGGATTGCTGTACGCCGGGGGTGGCGGCTGAGTTCGGGCTGCTGCCGCGGGCCGCCGCGTGCTGGCCGGGCTGGGGGTTGGTGCGGTCTTCTTCGCGGCCGGGGCCGCCGCCCGGCTCGCGCTGTCCGCCGGGCGCCCCGTGGCAGGCCAGGAGGTGACAGCGAAAGCCGCCCCGGCGCCGCCTACCACTGTGATGCTGGCCGCGATCACAGTGACGGCCGGGGCCCGGCGCAGCGCAGACGAGATCGGGGAGCGCCTGCGGTGCCGGGATTGCTGCGTCCGCCTGGCGGCCTGCCGCCGCGATGGCTTGCGGTGCCGGGGATGCTGCTGAGACACGGGTGACCTTCGGTCGGAGCGCAGCCGGGGGCGCTCGGCTCCCACCTCGTTTGCCGGCTGGGCTGCTTGTGGCAGCCAGTCAGCCGCGTTCGACAGGCGTGCGAGGGCCATGGCACGGTGCATCCGGTGGATGCGGCACGTTAGATACCTCATTAGGCGTATAAATCGGGCATCACTCTCTCGACCCGGCCGACGGCACCGGTGCCGCCGTTCCCCGCGCACAGTCAGCTGATTCTGTGGTCTTCGCCGTCGAGGCTGATGGTCAGGCGGAGCGTGCCGCCGAGCGCGCGCGCGTAGGCCGCGAGCACCTCGACGTGTGCGTGCCGCGCACCCTGCAGCTCGAGCAGCTTGGCCTGACCCTGATTGAACCCGGCCCGCTCGGCCAGCTGGGGGAGCGATACGTGGCGTCGTTCCCGCAGGTCGGTGAGCAGGATGGCATCAGGGAGGGCGCTGGCGCGCGCGGTCAGATCCGGCCCGCGACCAGGGAAGAAGCTCGTGGTGAACGACTCCGCGGTGGCGAATTCCAGGCTGTCGGCCGGCCAGCCGTCGTCGCGAATCTCCTCCAGGAGCTCGCACGCCAGGTCGATGGCACTGTCGTGGTGCTCGGCGACGGCCCGGGCGTCCTCCAGCACGGTGAGCAGCGTCAGGGTGCCCGTCGGCTCCTCGGCGAAAAGGATCCGCGCGTCCGAGCCGAGCGGGTCGGGCCGCAGTTCCAGCACGTCGGATTCCGGCCGCGAGCCGAGCCAGGCCGCTGCCCCGTCCGCGGCCGCGGGGTCGCCGGCGCGCACCTCCTCGAGCAGGCGGCGGGCATCGGCCAGTGCCTGCTCAAGCCGGGCGCTGGACTCGCTCGCGGCCCGCTCGATGTCGTCGGCATCGGGCATGGCGTCGAGAATCTCGAGAGCGTCCTGAATGCGGGCTCGGGCATCGGCGGCCGTGGCTACTGCCTTCGCCGTCTCCTTGTCCGTACGGAACCGGCCAACCAGCAGCTGCAGCCGCTGGGAGCGGTTGCCGAGCCTTGTCTCAAGATCCTGCGCGGCGGCCAGCTGGCGTTCTAGCGCGGCGCGCACCTCCGGGTCGAGACCGGTCGTGCCGAGCTGGATCTCGATTCGCTGCCGGGTCGTCGCTGCGCCCGCGGCTTCCTGCCGGACCTTCTGCAGGCTTTCGAGCATCTGCTGATACGAGTAATCCAGGGCCTCACGCGGGTCCATTGCCACGTCAAGGTCGGGGTAGAAGCCGCGCGGCGGCTCGTGCGGGTCGATGACGAGTGGCCGCCCCGGGATCGCCTCCGCGTGCATTAACGCCAGCAGTGCCGCCCCGACCTCGGCCGCGGCCGCAGGCTCGGAGCCCGCCAGCTCGGTGAGCCACTCGCCGAGCTGGGCAGGCATCCGGAGCCGGTAAGCCATGGCGTTACAGCGCCTCGCTGACCGGGAGGTCGAGCCGGTACTTCGCGATCGCCAGGCCGACGACCTCCGGCTTGACCTCGCCGAGCTGCGCCAGCTGGGCCAGCACCGCGACCGTGATGGACTCGGCGTCCACATGGAAGAACCGCCGCGCGGCCGGCCGGGTGTCGGAGAAACCCCAGCCATCGGTTCCAAGCGAGGTGAACGGAACCTGCACCCACCTGGCGATCTGGTCGGGCACGGCCCTCATCCAGTCGCTGACCGCCACGATCGGGCCGGGATGGCCGTCCAGCGTTCTGGTGACGTAGGGCACGCGCCGCTCCTCCTCGGGGTGCAGCATGTTCCACTCGTCGCACGCCAGCGCGTCCCGGCGCAGCTCGGTCCAGGACGTGGCCGACCAGGCGCCTGCGGAAACGCCCCAGTCCTCGGCCAGCAGCCGCTGCGCCTCCAGCGCCCAGCGCAGGGCCACGCCGGACGCCAGGATCTGGGCGCACGGCCGCTCACCCGTGGTGGAAGCGTGGCTCGTCTCGGCGAGGTCAGGGGCGGCGGCGTACTGGTACAGGCCGCGCAGGATCCCGCGCTCCAGTGCGGCGCTGCCGCCGGGGAAGTCCGCGGGCTCGGCGGGCTGCACGTAAGGCTCGTTGTAGACGGTGAGGTAATAGAAGATGTCCTCGCCGTCCGGGTGCCCGGCGGTCGAGCCGTACATCCGGTGCAGCGCGTCCTTGACGATGTAGGACAGCTCATATGCCCACGCGGCGTCGTAGGCGACGCAGGCCAGGCTGACCGATGCCAGCAGCACCGAGTGCCCGTCGTTGTGCTGCAGGCCCTCACCAGTGAGCGTGGTGCGCCCGGCGGTGGCGCCGAGCAGGAAGCCGCGACCCAGCTGGTCGCCGAGCGCCCACATCTGGTCGCCGGTCCGCTGGAACCCGAACATCGAGTAGAAGATGTAGACGGGGATCATGTGGGTGCCGTGGGTGGCGTAGGCCGTGCCCGCCGCGGTCATCGATGCCATCGCGCCGGCCTCGCTGATGCCCTCGTGCAGGATCTGCCCGCGGCTGGACTCCTTGTAGGACAGCAGAAGATTGCGGTCGACGGCTTCGTAGGTCTGGCCGTGCGGGTCGTAGATCTTCGCCGTCGGGAACAGTGAGTCCATCCCGAAAGTGCGGGCCTCGTCCGGGATGATCGGCGCGAACCTGGCGCCGATCTCCGAGTCTTTCATCAGGTCCTTGAGCAGCCGGACAAAGGCCATGGTGGTGGCGACGGCCTGCTTGCCCGAGCCCTGCCGCAGCTCGTTGTAGACCGAGTCGGCCGGCTGGGCGAGCGGACGGGCCCGCACGACGCGCTTCGGCAGGTAGCCGCCGAGCGCCGCCCGGCGTTCCTTCATGTACTGGATCTCGTCCGACTGCTCGCCCGGGTGGTAGTAGGGCGGGAGTTCGGCCTCCAGGGCCGCGTCCGGGATCTCCAGGTACAGGCGGTCGCGGAACTCCTTGAGCTCGGCGACCGTGAGCTTCTTCATCTGGTGCGTGGCGTTACGGGCCTCGAAGTCGGGTCCGAGCGTCCAGCCCTTGATCGTGTGCGCCAGGATCACCGTCGGCTGGCCGACGTGCTCGGTCGCGGCCTTGAACGCCGCGTAGACCTTGCGGTAGTCGTGACCGCCACGGGACAGATTGCGGATTTCGTCGTCGGACAGGTGCTCGACCATAGCCCGCAGCCGCGGGTCGCCGCCGAAGAAGTTCTCCCTGGTGTAGGCGCCGTTCTCGACCGCGTAGGTCTGGAACTGGCCGTCCGGCGCGGTGTTCATCTTGTTGACTAGTACGCCGTCGGTGTCCTTGGCCAGCAGCGGGTCCCAGTCCCGGCCCCAGATCACCTTGATCACGTTCCAGCCGGCCCCGCGGAACGTGGCCTCGAGTTCCTGGATGATCTTGCCGTTGCCGCGGACCGGACCGTCCAGTCGCTGCAGGTTGCAGTTGATCACGAAGGTGAGATTGTCCAGCTCTTCCCTGGCAGCCAGCGCGATCGCGCCGCGTACCTCGGGCTCGTCGGTCTCCCCGTCGCCGAGGAACGCCCATACACGGGAACGGCTGGTGTCCTTGAGCTGTCGGGCCAGCAAGTAGCGGTTGAATCTGGCCTGGTAGATCGCGTTGATCGCGGACAGGCCCATCGACACGGTCGGGAATTCCCAGAAGTCGGGCATCAGCCGCGGGTGCGGGTAGGACGGCAGGCCGCCGCCGGGGTGCGAGAGCTCCTGGCGGAAGCCGTTGAGCTGCTGCTCAGTGAGCCTGCCTTCGAGGAATGCCCGAGCGTAGATTCCCGGAGCGGCGTGGCCCTGGAAGAACACCTGGTCCCCGGACTCGCCGTGGTCCTTGCCGCGGAAGAAGTGGTTGAAGCCGACCTCGTAGAGGCTGGCGGCCGAGGCATAGGTCGCGATGTGGCCGCCGACACCCAGGCCGGGGCGGTTGGCGCGGCTGACCATGACCGCCGCGTTCCACCGGATATACGCCCGGATCCGGCGCTCGACGTACTCGTCGCCGGGGAACCAGGGCTCACGCTCGGGCGGGATCGTGTTGATGTAGTCCGTGCTGCGCAGGCCGGGAACGCCGACCTGCTGCTCACGGGCCCGCTCCAGGAGCCGAAGCATGACGTATCTGGCACGGGAGCGGCCCCGGGTCCTGACGACGTCGTCGAACGATTCCACCCAGTCCCTGGTCTCGTCCGGATCTATGTCCGGCAGCTGGGTAGGCAGTCCGTCGCTGATGATGGAAAAGCGCTGGCGTCCGGAGGCCACGGGTAGTTCCTCGCATTCTTGCGGGCGGGGGCCGGGCTCTGACCCGACGCCTGGTCCTGCTGGTTTCCTCTAATCCTGATACGTGATGCCGGGTAACGCATCTCTACCGCTCGGTAACCAGACCGCGGGCGCTCCGTGCGGGTGGGGTCGGCATGCCCCGTTCCCGGCATCCACTCCTTACCCTAGCCTGGCATCGGTAAAGCGGACGAAACCGCAGGTAAGTGGTCCTATTCGGGCGGCGACGGGGGCGGACTAGCCTGGGAATTCGTGGTGAGAGCTAATTGTGACTTGCGCACCGCGCAGACCCAGTGTGAACTGTCCGATCAAGAGCAGCAGACAACGCGGAACTGTGTAGGCGGAACCCGAACGGGGCATTGTGCCCTGATCCGGGAACTAGTCGGCGCAGCGAGGCGGAGAGGACCAGGAGGACGTCAGTGAGCGCGACCGCGGGCCAGGCGCAGGAACAGCGTGACCTGGCTGAGCGACTTGGAGTTAAGCCAGGTCACGTGGTGCAGGAGATCGGCTACGACGACGACTGCGATGAGCAACTGCGGGAGTCAGTCCAGGCGCTGGAGGGCGCCGAGCTGGTCGATGAGGACTATGACGACGTCGTGGACGGCGTCATGCTCTGGTGGCGAGACGGTGACGGCGACCTGGTCGACGCACTGGTGGATGCGCTGACGCCGCTCGCCGACGGCGGCTACATCCTGCTGCTCACGCCCAAGACGGGCCGGGAAGGTCATGTCGAGCCCAGCGAGATCGGCGAGGCTGCGCCGACCGCCGGGCTCTCCCAGACTTCGACGGTGAGTGCGGGCCGCAACTGGTCGGGCACCCGGCTCGTCGCGCCGAAGGCGCGCCGGTAGCGCTGCGCCGAAGGCGCGCCGGTAGCGTCGCGCCGAAGGCGCGCCGGTAGCAGTCTCCGCTCGCGCCGGCCGGCCGCCGTCGGGGCATTACGTAATGGCACACTGAGTCTTGTCCGGGCGCCCAGGCCTGCAAGCGCCGGGTCCCGGCCCGCCGCGTTGCACGCGGCGTCTTCCCGCATCCCGCACTCTGAGAGGAAAGCCCCATGGCGGTAGAAGTCGGCGAACAGGCTCCTGACTTCGAGCTGAAGGACCAGCACGGCACCCCGGTAAGCCTGTCGGGATTCCGCGGCAAGAAGAACGTCGTTCTCGTCTTCTACCCGCTGGCGTTTAGCGGCGTGTGCAGCGGGGAGATGTGCGCGATGCGCGACGACTTCCCCGAGGTCGACCGGGAGGACGTGGAGCTGCTGACGGTCTCGGTCGACTCCGGCTTCGTGCTGCGGACGTGGGCCGAGCGCGATAATTTCAATTTCGCCATGCTGAGCGATTTCTGGCCGCACGGTGGCGTGGCAAAGTCCTACGGTGTGTTCGATGATGAGAAGGGGATCGCTACGCGCGGCACCTTCATCATCGATAAGTCCGGCGTAGTCCGCTGGAAGGTGGTCAACCCTATCCCGCAAGCACGTGACATTGCCGAGTACCAGAAGGCCCTCGCCTCGCTCGACTAGCGTCGAGCGCCCGGCATCGGCTGGCTGGCGGCCCGGCAGGATCGGAAGTGGATGCCCTGCTATCGGTGCGGCACCCGGCAGGTAGACCCGGACCGCGGTGAGAGCCCGTGGCGTCGCGGCGTGCGTGACGATCGTCAGGTCCTGATCTGCCCGGGCTGCCAGGCGGCCGTTGACTGGGACTCGGACCTCGATCGCTGTGCAGTGTGCTCGAGTGTCCGGCTGGTCCGCAGGCTCGGCGAGGTCGAGTGCCGGGACTGCGGCTCGGTGGGCCAGCCCGTGCCCGCGACCGGCGTGGCCGGAGATCCGGCCGAGGACCCGAGTTCCGGGGCGTCCGGTCTGGCCGAGGAGGTTGAGCGGGCGCTGTCGCGGGTGCTCGGGAGTTCGTCGCAGCGGCCGCCCTTCGCGATGTCGTGACCGGCGGCGCATCGCCCGCCGCCATGACTGGCGGGCCGCCCGCCGGACGATGATCACCGCCGGGCAATCCCGGCCGAGACAGTGCTCGCGCTGGCGGCTAGCTGCTCCATGCGCCGCCATTGACGTGAATGGTCTGGGCGGTGATGTGGCTCGCGCCGGGCGAGGCGAGGAACAGGACAGTGGCGGCTATGTCCGATGGAGTGCCGCTTCTGCCGTTGGCGGTCTGGGCCCGGAGCGCCGCCCGGCGCACGTCGGTCATGCGCCCGCGGAAGAACTCGGTGTCGTCGATGAACCCGGGCGCGATCACGTTAGCGCTGATCCCGTCGGATCCCAGGTCGTGGGCAAGTGTCATATTCCACGCCTCGACGGCGGCCTTGGCGGCGGAGTAGGAACCTGCTCCCGGCCGATGCGCCGCGATCGAGCTGAAATTGATCACCGCGCCGCCGTGGACCAGGCGGTCGCGGAGGGCCGTGGTAACGAGGACGGCCGACAGGAGATTGGCGTCGAGGTTGGCTCGCCAGGCTGCGGCCAGCTCGGACAGGCTCGCCGGGTTGGCGGCGCCGATGTCGGTATTACCGCCGGCGCTGTTCACCAGCACGTTGATGACATCCGGGAGTTCGGGGAGGGCCTGCTCGACCTGCTTCGGGTCCGCGGCGTTGAAGCGAACGGCTCTTACGCTGCCGCCAAGTTCCGCGACAGTCTGGGCGAGCGGCTCCGGCCTGCGGCCGGTGATGACGACCTGGTCGCCGCACTTAGCGAAGGCGGCCGCGATGGCCTTGCCAATCCCGGTGCCGCCGCCGGTCACTACCACCTGGCGCATGCTGTCCTTTCCCGCACGGCTTCCGCGCTGTCTTCCGCGCTGTCTCGCGGTGGGGGCACGGGCTGTCCCGTGGCCGCACGTCCATCTTTTCAACCTCGTCCGGCGCGTCCGGGCCCGGACGGGTCGGACGGCCCGATCGTGATGCGGATCACAGCGGCGGCCGATGCATCCCGTGGCCTTGGTGAGTCAGACTGCCCCGGTCAGCGGCTGAGGCAGTAGACGCGGGGGAGCGGTACGCTGGGGCGCGGCCAGCCGGCCGTGCACGTTCAAGGGCGCATAGCTCAGCGGTAGAGCACTCGCCTTACAAGCGAGGGGTCACTGGTTCGATCCCAGTTGCGCCCACTAGTAAGACCAGGTCAACGCCTACCTCAAGCTAGGCGTGAGCGCCAAGGCCCCGCGGGCGGCTGCCGTCGCCGACCTGGCCGACCCCGCTGACAGTGCAGGCGAGCTTCACTACTGAGACGGCCGTTGCCTGGCATCGCCGGCGCACATGCCTGGAGAGATCATGAGGTGGGCGAGCACCTGCTTCCCGCGGTCGCGCGAATGGCCGCGAAGAACTGACGGATATCCGCGACAAAGACCTCCGGGTACTGGTGTGCCGCATAGTGCCCCGGCAGGTCGTAGGTGTGCCATGAGTAGATGGCGCGGAACTCGCCGGCACAGCGCCGGAATCCGCGGAACAGCTCTTGGAACTGGGCAACCGCCAGCGGCACGTCGACCGGCCCGTCGTCGGTGAGCTCGTTGTGCGCCGCCTCGTAATACAGCCGCAGGGCCGAGCTCACCGTGCCCGTCAGCCAGTGGACCATGACGTTGCTCAGGACGAAGTCCCGATCGAGCTCGGGGCCGAGAATCTGGCTGAGCCAGCCAAGCAGGCCTACGGGCGAGTCGGCGAGGGCGTGCGCGAGCGTGTGCGGCTGCTGGGACTGCAGGTTGTAGTAGCCGGCCTTGGTCTCCTGCCAGGTGGCCAGGTCAGCCAGCGCTGCCTGCTCGTGGGGGGGCATGGCGGACGGGTCCTCGGCGTCGCCGGGAAATGCCAGTAGCTGGGTGACATGCATCCCGAGCAGGCGATGCGGATCCGCCTTGCTGAGTAGCTGCGTCACTACCCCGCCCCAGTCATTCCCGGCGGCGCCGTAGGACTCGTAGCCGAGCCGGTGCATCAGCACTGCCCATGCGCGGGCGATTCGCTGGCAGTCCCATCCGGCCTCGTGCGTGGGCCCGGAGAAGCCGAAGCCGGGCAGCGACGGTATCACTACGTCGAAGGCGAGCGCGGGATCGTATCCGGCTGCGCGGGGGTCGGTCAGAGCGGTGATGATGCCCGTGTACTCCAGCACCGTCCCTGGCCAGCCATGGCTGAGAATGAGCGGAATGGCATCCGGCTCGGCCGAGCGGACGTGCAGGAAATGCACCCGCTGTCCGTCAATGTAGGTGATGAACTGCGCGAAGGCGTTGAGTTGGGCCTCGGCGGCGCGCCAGTCATAGCCCGTCTGCCAGTACTGAGCAAGATCGCGGACGTATCCGCCGGGTATACCGTAATCCCAAGACATTCCCGGCACGTCGGTGATCCACCTGGCGCGGGCCAGTCGCTCCTGCAGATCGTCGAGATCCTGCTGCGGGATGTCAATCCGGAACGGCTGGATCTCGTCGCTCGCGCGCGTCATGAGCAACCTCCTCCGCGCTGTGCGTCAGGCATTATCCGCATCGTCGGCCAGGGAACGGCCAGGGAACGGCCAGGGACTGCCTCGTCAGTGCGCGGGGCGCGCTGCCATGACTATCGAGGCAACGGCTATCCGGAGAAGTACCAGTATTCGGGCAGGAGGTCATAGAGCGGACTCAGACGAACATCATGCAGCTTCCTGGCGACGCCCCAGACCGCGTACTGAGAGGGGAGCCAGATGTACGGCAGCTGCCTCGCGGTGTACGCCGCGTACTCGTGGAACACGGCCAGGCTGCTGCTCGTGTGCGTCTCGCCGATCAGCTTGTCCTCGGTCGCACTGGAGTAGCTGCCGAAGTTGGAGGAGGACCCGGTCTGGAACAGCTGCTCTCCGGTCGGCTCAAAGCCAGGGCCATCAAATACCCACTCATCTAGATACAGCGCGTCCCAGGTGCACTTCGGTCCCGGTTCGCATGGCGTCAACTCGCTGAGCAGATCGGCGAATGGCTTGCCGGCCAGGCTGATCTTAATACCCGCCCGGGCTGCATCTGCCTTGTAAGCCGCGAGCATCTGGGAGGTATCGCTAACTGACCCGGTTGCCCAGTCAAGGGTGAATGCGAGCTTCTGATTTCGCGCAATTCTCGCGCCGCAGTCGCCCGGCGCCGTACCCGGCCGACGGCAGGTCATTACGCCACCGACCTCGTGCCAGCCATGGCTGGTCAGAAGCGACCTAGCCTTGGCCGTGCTGTAAGCGTACGGCCCCTGGCCGCCATGAGCGAGCTGAATCGCGGGCTCCCACTGATTGGGCGGGGTGTCGGGCACGGCACCCGATCCCGGCACCGCGTAGCCGCGGAATACCGTGGCATCCATGCCAACCTGGTTGTCCAGGTACTGCAGTGCCTGCCGAACGTAGAGCTTCCGGAACACGGCGCCGAGCGTCGGGTTGTTGAAGTTGGGCTGGTAGTAGTAGATGCTGAACTGGTTAACCAGCTGCAAGGTAGCGCTCCGCCCAAGCGGATTGGTCGTCGGCAGCGCAGCACCGGGTGCCTTCCGCGGCAGCTCTGATACCGGCAGGTAGGCCACGTCGACCTTTCCGGCCTTAAGTGCCTTGTAAGCAGCCTCGTCGTCGGAATAGGCCACGAGCTTGAACTCCGACAGGTGCGGTTTAGGGCTGCCCGAGTATTTCGGATTCGGCACGAAAATGGCGTTCGTCCGGGGTCTGCCGTTCACGCCGAATCCCGACAGGCGCCATGGTCCGTCGACGGTGCCCCAGATCCGGCTGGTCGCGTACGTGCTGGTGTCCTCGGCCTGGGCAGTCAGGAATTTGTAAACCGCAGGGCACCTGGCGATGCTCGAATCGCATCGGCCGCTGCCGGGGCGTGCGGCGAGACTGGTGACGTCCCAGGCCGCCGGCATCGGGGTGATCTCCGCTAGCTGGTTGTACGTAAACCAGTAGCTGGAGTACGCCCGGTTCAGGTGCAGCGTCACCTGGTCCGGTCCCGTGGCCCTGTACGAGACCAGGTTGTCGGGCAGCAGGCCCGGTGTGTACCCCGCGTAATTGACCTTCTCGGCCTCCATCATGTTCAGCCAGAACATGACATCCTTCGCGTTGACGCTCTCGCCGTCCGACCATCTCCAGCCCTTCAGGTTGATAACCACCGTCTTTCCGCGATCGGAGTACACAGGCGGTTTCGCTGGCGAGAGGGCGTAGTTCACCGAGACAGAGTTTCCGTCGTTGCCAAACATGTAGAGCGGACGATACATGAGCCACTGAAAGATCTGGACGTTGTAGACCGCGTACTGCGAAGCCGGGATAAACGGCCAGATCCAGGTGGGCTTCACGCCCAGCTGCGCGTAGGTCGCCACGCCACCCTTGGCGATCTTTGCGCTCGCCGCCGTCGAATTCCTACTTCCGCAGCCGGCGGTGAACAACGCCAGCGCAGCCATCACGGCCACGATAATGCCATACGGATGATGCTTCGAGCGGCGCATGATATGCACTCCGTCTAATGAGGGCGTCAATCAAAGCCTTGTCTTTTCCTCCCGACGCTAGGCCCGGACGAATGGCCTCGCCTCTCAGAGATTGCGGTGCCGATGGCAGCCTCGGCCGCTGGCGCTATTGATAGGCCGACCGCAGAACCTGCCGACCAGCAAGGTGCAACGCTTGGCTGGCCTCGGCGCCTCGGCGCCTCGGCGGCTCGGCGCGGCGGCGGCGGCGCGGCCAGGAATGGCACATGCCTGCGGCGAACCGTGCCTATCCGGTCCGGCTCCCGTCGTAACGCGTGCCAGTCACGTCGTAGAGGTGATGAGCCATGTCGTGGATGTTGTAGCGCGCGAAAGACTCGACGCTAAAGCGAGCCCCGTCGTCGCGAGTGCCGGCCCGGTTCCAGTCATCGCCTGACAGCCGCTCAAGCCGCGCCGAGACAACCTCAGCAACGTCGCACAATGACGCGGCCACGGCGGTCGGATTCTGGTCGGCGTAACGCTCAGTAATGACTATGGCGTCCTGGTCCCAGGCTGGATAGCAGGGCTCGTCGATGGAGAGCATGAGCCGGAGCCTGTAATTAGTGAGCTCGAGCACGTCTCGGACGTGACAGCCGTACTCGAGCGTCGACCAGACTCCCGGCATCGCCCGCTGCCGGACATTGCCCGGCCCGGTGAGCACGGCGCACCATGCCGCTGCACTCGCCCGGACTAACCCCGCGAAGGCGCTGCGCGGCATGGTAGCGATGTCCAGGCCGCACTCCCGGCACGGACGCCCGATCACCCAGGTCCAGTCCTTGGTGTCCGGCCCTATTGCCATGACCAGTCATTGTAAGACCCATTACATGGGATCCGCGCTGCCCCGCGTGATGGTTTTCCGTGCCGGTTCTCGCGGGTCGGCAACGGCAGAGATGCCGCTCCGGAATGCCCGGGATCAGAATCACAAGCCATAACCTTTATTCCCGCTCGGCCCGAGGGCGAGCTGCGAGCATGGGCGAGCAGGCTGACAATGCATCCGGACGGAGGAAGCCAATGATCATTGCCGGTCTTAAACTGACCCAGAGCGGTGGTCTTGCGCTAATTCGCGATGGCAAGCTCGAGTTCAATATCGAAGTCCAGAAGCTGAACAATAACCCCAGATACAGCGACATCGAGGATCTGAAGCTACTGCCGCAGCTCCTCGCTGACCAGAACTACAGCATCTCTGACATCGATGACTGGGTGATTGATGGCTGGGACGGCGCTAAGTCGAGTAGCGTCGCGCTGCGCAACGACGGTGCGCCTGTGGCAATTGAAGTCGCACCTTACCGGGAGTCTGGCGCAATATCGAATCCCAGTCGGCCCGGACATTGCGGCGTTTTCGAAATCGACCATGAGAGCAAGCGCTACACGAGTTACGTCCACGTAGCCAGCCACCTGGCGGCCGCCTTCAGCACCAGTCCCTTCGCCTCGCGAAACGAGCCGTCTATGGTGCTCGTCTGGGACGGAGGCTGCTTCCCTCGACTGTACTACGTTGACGGCAACGGCCGTATCGAGCCGGGGGGCGAGCTGTTTCCGCTAATTGGTCATGCCTATTCAATGGCGTCCCAGCACTTCGGTCCATTCCGGCGCGCGCAGAAGTCGACTCATGTCGATGACTTTTCGGTCGCTGGCAAGATGATGGCCTATATCGCACTCGGGACCGTGCGGGGTGAAGTCAAGGCGGTACTGCGTGAGCTGTTCCACAAGCACTTTGAGGCAGAGACAGACCAGGCCAAGAGCTTCCGTCACGCGATTGTGGGCTGTGGCAGCACAGGAGAGCCATCTCATCAATTCGTACACGCATACCTGTACGAACTTCATAGGCGGATGGATGAGCTCGGCGTTAATGACGACGACGTACTGGCTAGCATTCACGAGTTCACCGAGGACCTGCTGCTCGAGCGAATCGCACTGAAGATGCGGGGTTGGAAGGGGGACGGTCCATTCAATCTCTGCTTTGCAGGCGGATGCGCGCTCAACATCAAGTGGAATGCTGCACTGCGCGGACACCCGATGATCAAGGCTATGTGGGTACCTCCATTCCCGGACGACTCTGGATCCGCGGTCGGTACAGCCGCCATGCACCTTGGCCGCAGGGACGGACTCCGAGCCATCGACTGGGGCGTTCGCCGGGGCCCGGATCTGATTAACCGTCCGCACGTGCCCTTGGGCTGGTCGGTCTCAACGTGCACGCCAGAGGAAGTTGCCCGGCTCCTGCACCGCACCGGCAAGCCGGTGATCATCCTGCGCGGCCGCGCCGAGCTCGGTCCACGGGCGCTCGGCGCTCGCAGCATCCTGGCCGCGGCCACGAGCCCGGACATGAAGGATCTGCTCAACCGGATCAAACACCGGGAGAACTATCGCCCAGTCGCGCCGATCTGCCTGGAGGAGTATGGACCCGAGATCTTCGATCCGGGCACGCCCGATCCCTACATGCTCTTCGAGCACCGGGTACGGCCGGACTGGGTCCAGCGAATTCCCGCCATCCTGCACCTCGACGGGACCGCACGTCTCCAGACGGTCAGCGCCGCCGACGATCCCGTCATGGCGACGATCCTGCGTGAGTATCACAAGTGCAGCGGCATACCGGTGCTGTGCAACACCAGCGCAAACGATCACGGCAAGGGCTTCTTCCCTGATGCGGTGTCGGCGATGAACTGGGGCGGAGTCGATCACGTCTGGGCCGACGGTGTCCTGCACCAGCGGATAAGCGGGCGCGAGGACTGAATTACGGTACCGAACTGTGAAGCCGGGCAGAATGTCGGAAGTCAGAATCCATAGGGACGGCATTCACCCGGTGCCGGCCAGAGGACGAAGTGTGAGCATTCAGCCAGTTGTCGCCTTCGATATTGCTGAGAAAAGCGACGGTGCCGATATCGCCGATCGGGAACAGCTCGCTGAAGAGGCTATTCGCTTTTATTCACTGCCCGAGCTCAGGGAGATTGCGCCGGCCGAACGCCTGCGTTCAGTGTTGCTAGATATCTCGGCGACGGGTGGCTATGTTCAAAGCTACGAGGAACTGCTCATGGGAGCGCGGCTAGCTTGGCGCAATCAAGCTCGCTGCGTGGGCAGGTACAGCTGGCGAGCGCTGAAGCTGATCGACGCGCGATCCTGCGAGACCGCCGGGGACGTCGCCGAGGCGTGCTGGAAGCATCTTCGCTTGTCGACCAATCGTGGCAAGGTATGCCCGGTAGTAACCGTGTTCAGGCCGTATCAGGGCGCGGATCGCAATGTCCGGCTGCTGAATCATCAGCTTGTTCGCTATGCCGGTTATTTGCAGCCTGACGGCAGCGTGGTCGGTGATCCCCAGTACGTGACCCGTACGCGGATGGCAACCAGTCTGGGCTGGCGGGGGTCGGGCAGCGCATTCGACGTACTGCCGCTCATGATCAGCGTGGACGGGAAGCCGCCCGAGATAGCCGAGGTGCCCGTCGACTGCGTGTTGGAGGTTCCGATCCGCCATCCTCGGTTTGACTGGTTTGAAGAATTGCACCTGCGTTGGCATGCGAACCCGGCCGTATCAGATATGTGCCTAGAGGTTGGCGGGCTGAGGTACACGGCAGCGCCGTTCACCGGATGGTATGTCAACACGGAGATTGGCGCCAGGAACCTGGCCGACACATATCGCTACGACATGCTCCCTGAGATTGCGCGTCGAATGGGCCTGGATATGCGCCATAACGCTTCTCTGTGGCGCGATCGCGCGCTGCTGGAGCTTAATGAAGCAGTGCTATATAGCTTTACAGCGGCAGGCGTGTACATTGTCGACCACCACACCGCAGCGACGCAATTCCTGGCGCATGTCGAGCGGGAGAGATCAGCCGGGCGAACCGTTCCCACGGACTGGGCCTGGATCAATCCGCCAATGTCATCGAGCACCGTCCCGACCTACCACCGGACATTCGATCCTCCGGATCCAGATGCCCGCCCTAGTTTCTACCGGCAGGACGGCGCTGACGTTCCGCCGATACACGAGGCAGCTGAGCCGTCGTGTCCGCATCTCCAGGAGGCAGGCCATTGAGAGCAGGGACACCGGTTGAGAGGGTAGCGGCGGGCCCCGGCGAGAGTCGCCGCACCGGCGCAGCCGACCGATCCGCCGCGGCACAGACAGGAGGCCCCGATGCTGACCCCGACGACGACCCTGGACAAGGAGCACAGCGATCCGGACGCGGTAGCGACCCAGTGGGCTGAGACCTGCCGCGTCCTCGATGCGGCCGAGCTGTTCTGGATCTCGACCGTGCGAGCAAATGGCCAGCCGCACGTCACGCCGGTCGTCGGGCTATGGGCAGACGATGCTCTGCACTTCTATTCCGGGGAGACCGAGCAGAAGGTGGCCAACCTGCGCGCCAACCAGCGAGTCGCCCTGATCACGGGGCGCAATGACTGGGACCAGGGCATCGATGTCGTGGTGGAAGGCATCGCCGTCCGGCTCACCGACGGGCACATGCTCGGCCGACTGGCGGAGAAATGGTCACGGAAGTGGGACGGCCGCTGGCGGTTCCTGGTGAGAGATGGCTGCTACTACCACTTCTATGAGCAGGACGGGAGGCACGTGGTCCTCCCGCACGCGATCGCCGTCTTCTCGGTCCGGCCCGCCAAGGTCCTGGCGTTCGACAAGGCGGCGCAAAGTCATACCACCCACCGGTTCTGACCGAGCGGGGAACACCTTGCTGAGCGTGGCCGCCGCTACAGTGCCCTCCAGCTTTGATCGGGATTGCCCAGCGCCCGTTCCAGTAGCCGGCGATGATCCGATGCCCAGACCTCAATGGTGCTCGGATCAAATTCGTCGCGATTGAACGCTACCTTGCCCGCCAGTTCACCGGACGGCAGCACGGTGAGATCCCAGACCAGTCCGTTGGGAATGTCTGTCTGCTCCGGATCGGGCAGCACACGCTCGTCGATAGGCGTGAGTCCGTCGGCAATCCGCAACATCGCCTCGTCGAACTGCGGCTGGAACATGCCCATGATGAACTGGGACCTGCGAGGATCCTGATGCGGGAGGTTCAGATCGGGCAGCAGCTGCTCGATGTGGTGTATGGGGATCTCGTTGGCGTACGCGTCGACGCAGCTATCTCGCGTGCAGGCGACGACGTCGCGGAAGCTCTCGCAGTGCTCGATGTCGGTACGGAACGGCACAAGGTTCATGAACAGCCCGACGGTGTCATGGAACCGGGGCTCGTTGCGGCCGGTCGTAAACGCGCGGACCGACAGATCGGTGGACCCGGTGATCCGGTAGGCCAGCACGTTGAAGGCCGCTAGCAGCATCATGAAGTACGAGCACCGCATTTCGGTGACGAGCCTGGCCGCGGGAGCCATTACCTCGGCGCCAACGCCGTAGTGATACGCCGTGTACGGCCTGGTGTATATCTCCGGGCGGGCGTGATCGTTCGGGAGGGTGAAGACACGGGCGTCCGCCAGCTTCTGCTGCCAGTATGCCCGTGCGGCGGCGGCGGTGTCGTCGGCCAGGCTGGCCCGCTGCCAGATCGCATACTCGCGGTATTGGCGCACGTCCGGCAGCCTCGGCAGACGGTTGGTTGTCCTGGCCGCGTAGCAGGCGGCCAGGTCGCGCATTATCAGCTGCATTGACCACCCGTCGCAGGCGGAGTGGTGCACGGTCAGGACTAGCGCCCAGTCGCCCCGGCCCAGCCGGGCCAGGACTGCCCGGAGCAGCGGCAGGTGCTGCGGACTCATGGTGCCGTGCTCGGCCTCGACAACCAGTTGGGCGGCAAGCTCTGCCCGTGGCTTCCCGGCGCCGTCCGCAATGTCGCGAATCTCAAGCGGCACAGGACGCGGCGGCTGGACAAGCTGGCGGGGCGGCACGGCGTCACGGTCGACTATGGTGCGCAGGATCTCATGGCGGACGACGAGATCGTCCAGAGCCGCATGGAGCGCCGCGGTGTCGACCTCGCCGCTGATCCGCCATCCGCTGACGATGATGAACCTGAGGCCGAATGCACCGCCGGCGTCGCCCTGATCCAGCGAGCAAAAGAAATCCTGGGTGGCCGAGAGCGGATAGCTGCTACTCGCGTCACCGTGCTGTTGACGAGGCGATGCCAAGGTCGCGTTCTCCTTCGGCTACAAGGGCAACGATGCGCTGCTGCCGCGCATCGGATTCCTGATGACCGCCTGCTGAATCGATCATGGTCGGCGGCGGAGCTGCCTACACCTTCGAGTTTGCGCGGACGCCATGCCTGACCTTTCTGTCAGGGAACGCGGCACTGGTCAGGTGATCGCCTGCCAAGGCTGAACCGGCGATCCGGCGTGGCTGAGCAACGTTAAAGGTGCCCTCAGGTTCCCCATCTGGGGACGGTGTTATGTGAGAACTCGCCTGGCATCTCCGCGGTAGCCCGAGACCAGCACATGGCCGGGCAGGAGCGAGAAGAAACCGCGCACGAAGCGCACTGCGCCACGGTGTCACAGCTGATCGAAGAACAGGTCATCCGCACGCCGCGGGCGGCCGCCGTGACCTGCGAAGGCACCGAGCTGAGCTATGCCGAGCTCAACGCTGCGGCGAACCAGCTAGCGCGGCTGCTGCTCGACCGGGGAGCAGGCCCGGAGCGTCTCGTGGCTGTGCTGATGGAGCGGTCAGCGGACCTGGTAGTCGCACTGCTGGCGGTGCTCAAGGCCGGCGCCGCCTACCTGCCGGTCGACCTCAGCTATCCCGCCGACAGGATCGCGTACATGCTGGAGGACGCCGCGCCGGCCTGCGTGCTGACCACAAGCCAAAGCGACGGCCTCGTGGGCGATTCGATACCGCATCTGGTCCTGGATTCGCCTGCGCTCCGGACAGCCCTGCAGGACTACGCGACAACCGACGTGACCGACTCCGATCGTGCGGCCGTGCTGCGGCCCTGCCATCCGGCGTACGTGATCTATACCTCCGGTTCCACCGGCCGGCCCAAGGCCGTGATCATGCCGGCCGGCGCGCTGATGAATCTGATCTCGTGGCAGGTCTCCTCCGGCCCGGACCGGCCTGGTAAGCGCGTGGCGCAGTTCACCTCCATCAGCTTCGACGTCTCTGTCCAGGAGATCCTCGGGACGCTGGCAAGCGGCGGGTGCCTGTGCATCGTGGACGGTGACACACGGCTTGATCCGTTTGCGCTGGTTCACTGGCTGGACCGGCATCGAATCAGTGATTTCTTCGCGCCGAGCCTCGTCATCGACGCTGTCTGCGAAGCGGCGAGCGCCGCGGACGTTGACCTGCCCGCGCTCACCTATATCGCTCAGGCTGGAGAGTCACTGGTTCTCTCCGCACGCTTGATCAAGTTCTGCACGGGCACTGCGGCCCGGCGATTGCACAACCATTACGGCCCGACTGAGACGCACCTAGTGTCGGCATACACCCTTCCCGCCGACGTCGCGAAATGGCCGCCGTCAGCGCCGATCGGGCGGCCGGTGTGGAATG
>JASHOV010000471.1 GCA_030038495.1 Streptosporangiaceae bacterium | reverse complement strand
GGCGCTGGCGCGCCGCGCGCGCGCCGCGCCAGCGCCCCGCACCGGTGCGGCGCAGACCGCTCTCTCCGGCGCGGGCCGCGGTGGTCATGGTTGTCGGCGGCGTGGCCGCGCTCGCGCTGTGGTTCTTCCTGTACGCGCTGGCATTCTCCGGCCTGCAGGAAGGTCACGCCCAGCATGTGCTGTACACCCAGTTGCGTTACGGCCTGGCCGAGGAGACTATCCCGTTCGGCGGTGTGATCACGCCGGGTACGCCGGTCGCGTACCTGAGCGTGCCGTCCATCGGCCTCGGCGCGGTCGTCGTCGAGGGAACGTCGTCGGCAGATCTGTCCCGTGGCCCGGGTCATCTGCCGGACAGCCCGATTCCCGGCCAGCGGGGGAACTCGGAGATCTACGGGCGCAGCGTGACGTTCGGGGCTCCGTTCGGCCGGGTGCACGACCTGCGCCCTGGCGCGATCATCCAGGTAATCACGGGCCAGGGGACGTTCGGCTTCCGCGTCCTCGACGTCCGCGGGCCGGGAGACCCGGTGCCGACCGCGGCGCAGCTCGGGCAGTCGAGCCTGACGCTCGTGACCAGCGGCGGCTCCGGCGCCTGGCGGAACGGCTGGGCCCCGGATGAGGTGATCTACGCCGACGCGACGCTGGTCTCGGGCCAGGTCCAGCAGGCGCCGTCGGGGCGGCCCACGGGCGTGCCGGCCGTTGACAAGCCGATGGCCGGGGATACCAATGAGGCCGTTCCTGTCATTTTCTGGCTCCAGGGCCTGCTGCTAGCGAGCTGGGCACTGGGCCAGGCCTACACCAGGTGGAACGCGTGGCAGCTATGGCTGGTCGCAGCGCCCGTCCTGCTCGCCCTGTTGTGGGGGACAACAGGCGCGGCAATGCTGCTCCTGCCTAATCTCGCCTGACTTCACGACCGCACCGCGCGGATCGTACACCACGTAAATCAGGGTGCCCTCGTAGTTCGCGCCATGTCCCCTCTTAACCATTCATTCACTTTAAAGGTCCTTCGCCGGCATCCTCGGCTGACATGGTCGCTGCGAAAGTTCCGCACTACGCGCCCGGAAAAAGGGCGGAAAGGGCAAGGAAGCATGCGATATGGCAAGCTCTCAGTGAGTCTTGCGATCGCCGGATCGATCGCTGGCATGGTCTGCATGGCGGTACAGCCCGCCTACGCCGACTACGCGCCAAACGCCAAGGACGTCGTAGGGGTCGGCTCCGACACCCTGCAGTACCTTGTCGACTTTGCGGCCGACGGCGACCAGCTCGGTGACCCGGGCTACAACTCTGCTGCCAACAAGTACAAGCTCATCAGCTTCGACGCCACCGCCGACGCGAACGCCCGCCTGGCCTACGGTCCCGACGGGTCCGCTGGCGTCGACGGGAACTGCAGCCCCGGCACCGGCTCGGACGTCGGCTCCGAGAACACCACCCCGGCCGAGACCGGCGGAACGCCCTGCATCCTCAACCCGACGATCGTGCTCCGGGCCGGGGACAACCCGATCCAGCGGCCGAACGGGTCGGGCGCCGGCGCCAAGGCGCTCGCGGCTGACTCCCAGATCAACTTCAGCCGGGCTTCGGCCTGCCAGGGGCCGACGACCGACACGGTCAACGGCGAGCCCTGCGCCGGCAACCTGACCAGCGCCTACGACAGCATCGCGGTGGGAATCGACCCGCTGGCGATGCTGGCGGCGACCACCACCAACGCCGTGCCGCTGTCGGAGGAGCAGCTGAATAAGATCTACAGCTGCACCGACACGACCTGGAACGAGGTCGGCGGTACGTCAACGGACACCATCGTGCCGATCATTCCCCAGCTGGGCTCGGGCACCCGCACGGTCTTCCTGCAGTACATCGACCTGACCAACTCAACGCTGGGCAGCTGCGTCGTGACGGCTGAGGAGAACGACCCGACGGCGATCGCCGCGCAGGGCACGACCAACGCCCCGAACGCGATCGAGCCGATGTCCGGCGGCCGGCTGAACCTGTTCCAGGGCATCCTGGGCACCGGCGGCAGCACCGGCGCGGAAGGTTACTTCCGGGACCCGAGCTGCCCGATCAACACCATCCTGGCCGCGACCGCGGGGACGGCGTGTGCCAACACGCCGGGCACGAGCAGCCCAGCGCTCGACAACGTCATCAACCCGTCGGTGCAGCTGTTCACCACCGGGACCCCGTCGGACGGCAACCCGCTGTTCGACATCAACCGTCCGCTGTACATCTACTTCCCCAACAGCGCCGTCACCTCCACGACGCCCTGGCAGCCGGGCAGCACCCTGAACGCGGTCGAGACGCTGTTCTACAACCCGTGCCAGACCGGAGAGACCGGTTGCGTGGCTGGCACTGGCATCGACGCCGGGCTTGAGTTCGGTCCTGGCGGTCCTCCGTACTTCGCCCAGCAGGAGGCGTGGACGGACATCGCCGCGGCCGGCGTCGACCCGGAGTACGTGCCGGAGGTCGGCGGTCCCTGACCGCTGACGAGCTCAGCACAGCACCTGTCCGGTAAGAACGAAAGAGAGGCATCTGCTCCATGAAGCTGAACCTCCGCCGGGTGATCGCCAGCGCGTCAATGCTGGCGATCACCGGCGGGGTTCTCGCCGCGACGGCCACCGGGGCCCACGCGGCGACAACTCCGCCATGGGAGCCCGACCCGAATGCGGTCGGGAGCCTGACGTTCTACAACTCCTCCGGTACGGCAGTCACCGGCGGAAACGACCTCACCGACCTGTTCGCCTACGCCGAGGCATCGACCGCCGACGCCACCGGTGGCACGAAGGCGTACCTGGAGTTCGCGGCGCCGGCTCCGGAGACCCCGGTCAACGCGACCGGCGACTTCCTGACTGGTACCGCGTTCGGTGAGGACACCTTCCCTGTGACTACCGCGCCGGCTCCCCTCAACACCGCAACCAACCCCGTCGCCACCGGCGGCACCGCGGCCAACCTGGCGAACTTCATCGCCGGCACGACCGCGCAGACGGCGGCCGGATACGTCAACGTCTACCAGATCCGCCTGATCACCACGGGCGCCGGCGGCGTCGGCACCCAGCCGGACGGGACCTACTGGGAAGACGACATCCTCGTCGACCCGACGACAGGAACCTGGACCGAGGAATACCCGGTCCAGGGCACGGCCCCGGCCGCGAGCACAACCACCACCCTGACCGCGAACCCCGCCACGGCGACCGTCGGAATTGCCGACACGCTGACGGCGACCGAGACCCCGGCGACGGCGGGCTCGGTGGAATTCGAGAACGGCACGACCGATCTCGGGACCGCGACGGTCGACGCCACCACCGGCGTGGCAACCCTGTCCACCACCTTCACCGCTGCAGGCACCGATAGCCTGTCGGCGGTCTTCACCCCGACCGACACCACTGATTACAGCGGTTCGACCGGGACCTTGTCGCTGACGGTCAACCCGGCGGCGACCCCGACCACCACCAGCCTGACGGTGAGCGAGAACGGGACCACCGGCTCTTCCATCACGCTGAGCTCGACGGTTCTCGCCGGCACCACGCCGGTGACCGCGGGAACGGTGTCGTGGTACGACAACGGCTCCACCACGGCGCTGGCCGGCAGCGGGGTAACGCCGGACGCGACGGGAACTGCAACCGACACCATCGCGGCCGGTCTGGCCGCGGGCTCGCACTCGATCGTGGCGGTCTTCACCCCGACCAACCCCGCCGACTTCGAGGCGTCCCAGTCGAGTGCGCAGCAGTTCGTCCTGCAGCCCCCGACGACCGGTGCCTGCGCGCAGACCGGATCGAACTGTACGTCAACTGCCAACATCGAGGCGACGGTGCCGGTCGGTACCCTCGTCCTCAGCACGCCGTACACGGCTACCAGCCCGCTGAACCTCGGCAACCTGACCCTGAACTCTGGCCTGACCGAGTACACCGGGACTGCTCCGTTCGACGGCATCACCATTGTCGACACTCGGGCAGGCGACCTGCCGTGGACCCTCACGGCCCTGGCCAGCAACCTGACCGATGGCGGCACCAACCCGGGCAGCACCATCTGTGCGCAGAACGTCGGACTCACCGGCGTGACCAGCACGCCCGGATCCGGGTTCGCCGGCACCGTCACTGCAACTGACGAGCCGGCAGCCAGCCCGGCTGTCGCACCATCCGGCACTCCGGCGGCCTGCCCGACTTCCGCGGGCGGTCTCGTGGGAACCGGCGGCACCGCGGTGACCGTGGCGGCCGCTAGCGCCGGACTGGGCACCGACGTGCTCAACGGCACCCTCACCCTGGACGCCCCGACCTCGACCGAGCCGGGCCTGTTCACGGGCACCATCACATTCACGGTGGGTTAAGCGCGGCTTAGCCCAACACAGTGAGCGGGGGCGGGCAGAAGAGAGCTCTGCCCGCCCCCTCTCGGGGCCTGCGGTGCTGAGCCAGTCAGCCGCGAGAGCCCAGACCATCCTCCCTCGTCAACCTTCGTTCACCCGGCATTAGCTGCATATTCCGATCGAATGGATTCACTTGCGCCATGCGCATCCTCTTGTCCTTGGTAGCGGGTTTGGTCCTGGTAGGCGCCGCGCCAGTCGCAGCGGCCCAGGCCGCGCCGGGCGCCTATGCTGCCCCGCCAAAGGCGACCGCAGGGTCAGCCCTGGCGCACACGGGCGCCGCCGGCCCCGCCAATGCCACCTTTGGCGCCGGGCCGGCCTCTGGCACAAAGCTTGACGGCCGGCCGTACTTCGACTACCAGGCCAGTCCGGGCGGCTCTATCGAAGACCACATCGCGATCATCAACTTCGCCACCCACGCGCAGACGCTGAACGTCTACCCGGTCGACGCGGTAAGCGGCGTTAACGGGGCGTTTACCTATCCGCCACGTGCGGTCCGGCCCGTCCAGGTGGGCGCGTGGCTCAGCATCGGCGTCATCCGCGCGGGCGAGGTTACAGTTGCGCCCCGGACGGTCGAAATCCTGCCGATCTACCTGCACGTTCCGGCCAACGCCAGTCCGGGCGACCACGCGGGCGCGGTTATCGTGTCCCTTACCGCGCTGGTGAAAGGCAAGCACGGCCAGCTGGTGAAGTTCGAGCAGCGCATCGCCACCAAGGTGATCATCCGCGTCAGCGGACCGCTGCATCCGCGCCTGGCCATCGAGAACATGCGCGCCAGCTACGCCGGGCACCTTGACCCGTTCGCCAGCGGCGGCGTCAGCATCACGTACACCGTCCGCAATACGGGGAACGCGATTCTCGGCGGGACTCAGCGGGTCAGTGTGCACGGGCTGTTCGGCTCGACCGCCGCCGGGCCCGCCCTCCCCGCGGTCCCGCCGCTGCTGCCGGGAGGGTCCATCACGTTCAGCACCCGGGTACGCGGGGTGCCGCCGGAGATCTCGGTTACCGCGACAGTCCGGCTCAGCCCCGGCGGCCTGCCCGGTGACATCAATGCCGGCATCCGCGTTACGACCGCAAGCGTGACGCTCTGGGCCATTCCCTGGATCCTCGTCGTTCTCGTCGTGATCGTGGTGTTCGTCGTCGTCGCGCTGATCTGGCGCAGGCGCCGCCGGTCGCCTGCGCGCTCCGGCGTGAGCGCCTCCCGCACCCCTCAAGGAGTAAAGCCATGAACCGCCTCGCCCGCCGCGCCTGCGCAACGGCATCACTCGCCGCACTGGCCCTCTGCGCGCTGTCGGCCGCAGCCCCGCTTGCGTCCGCCTCGACGAGCTTCAAGGTGCCCTTCACCGATGAGTACGCCGACGGCCTGCTGACCTTCTGCAATAAGAGCAACCAGCCAGTCACGTCGGGGAGTATCGACACGGTCCCGTTCTCCTGGAAGACCGTCTCGTCCGCCGAGCCGCCGGGCGGCTACAGGAACGGGCACGCCCGGGTCACCTTGTACGCGTACCAGCCGATCGAGTTCATCGACCCGGGCGACTGGAGCGGCAGCCAGCTGACCGCGGCGTCGCTGTTCACGAACCCGGATCACCCCGTGGTTCAGGCGACGGGCGCTGACAACCCGCTGCTGTATTTCATCCAGGCCTACCCGCCGCACTGGGACGGGCTGGTGGAGATCCGGATGATGTACAGCGCGGTGAATGCACCTCAGCTGCAGACACCGTACGCAATGGCCGTCGTGCGCATCACCGGTGACACCTGGACGCTGGTGGAAGGAGGCAGCACGCCGTGCGACGCGGGCCAGGGCCGGTCGGTAGAGACGATCATGCTGCCCGAGAAGGACCTGAAGCAGCAGTCCGTCGTCCCGGCCACGAAGTCGCACGGCTCCGGAGCCTCGTCGTCTGCTGGCCCGGCCGCCGGGTCAGTCGGCAGCGGCAGCGGGCAGGGGGGCTCGGGTCGGCTGGCCGCGGACACCTCCTCCGTCGGGGGCCTGAGTGCCGGGGCGCTGGCGGGGATCGGGGTCGGTGTCCTCGCCGTCATCTGGGGCGCCATTCTCGCGATCGGAAGGTGGCGTCGGCGCGCGGCCAGCTCCGGCTGACGCGCCGTGCCCGGACTAATGCCCGCGCGGGCAGCGGCGCAATCCCGTGGGTCACGCTCTGCCGCCCAGGGTGGGCGGGAGGCGAATGAAGAGGCAGCGGTCCGCGTCAGCGGACCCGAAGAGACTGAGAGGGACCGAACGTGCGTATTCGTAAACCTGTGGTGATCGGCGCTGCCACAGCTGCCGTGGCGATCATGATGCCATTGTCTGCGGTGCCCGCCTCCGCGGGGACCACGCCGCCGTGGGAGCCCGACCCGAATGCGGTCGGGAGCCTGACGTTCTACAACTCAACCGGACAGCCAATCACCAGCGGCTCTGATCTCACCGACCTGTTCGCTTACGCCGAAGCATCGACCACCGACGCCACCGATGGCACGAAGGCGTACCTGGAGTTCGCGGCGCCGGCTCCGGAGACCCCGGTCAACGCGACCGGCGACTTCCTGACTGGAACCGCGTTCGGTGAGGACACGTTCCCTGTCACTACCGCGCCGCCTCCCCTCAACACCGCGGCCAACCCCGTCGCCACCGGCGGCACCGCGGCCAACCTGGCGAACTTCATCGCCGGCACGACCGCGCAGACGGCGGCCGGATACGTCAACGTCTACCAGGTCCGTCTCGTAACCACCGGCCCCGACGGCGTCGGCACCCAGCCCGACGGCACCTACTGGGAAGACGACATCCTCGTCAACCCGACGGCAGGTACCTGGGTCGAGGAGTACCCGGTCCAGGGCACGACCGCGCTGAGCACGACGACTGCGCTCACCGCGAGCCCGGCCACGTCCGCCCAGCAGGGGGCTGCGGTGACCCTGACCGCGACGATCACGGCCAGCGACGCGAGTATCCCGGCGGGATCGGTCCAGTTCAACGACGTAATCGACGGAACCACGACAGCCATCGGCACGCCCGTCACGGTGAACGCCTCCGGCGTGGCAACGCTCACCGTATCGGACCTGCTGCCCAGCCCGCCGAGCGGGACTTACGCGATGACGCTGACTGCCGACTTCGCGCCGTCCAACTCCGCCGCGTACAGCCCGTCGACCTCCAGTTCGATCCCGTACACGGTGAACCCGGTGGCCAACGTGCCGACGATCTCCGGCCCGCACCAGGTCGGCCAGAAGGAGACGTGCAGCGACGGCACGCTCGACTTCGGCGTGACGGCGAGCTACACCTGGCTGGCCAGCGGCACGAAGGTCGGGACCGGATCGAGCCTGGTCGTGCCGGGCTCGGCGTACAAGAAGTCGCTGGCCTGCCAGGTGACGGTCAGCGATGCCCCCGGTCCGGCTAGCGCGCCCTTGTCCAGCGCGTCGGCGACGGTGAGCCTGGGCAAGGCGCCGACGCCGCTTAAGAACAAGGGACCAGCCCTATCAGGGAAGGCCGCGGTCGGCAAGACCGTGACCGTGAAGCCGGGGACCTGGTCGGTGAAGGGACTCAAGTTCAAGTACCAGTGGCTGCTCAACGGCAAGGTGATCAAGGGCGCGACGAAGTCCTCGCTCAAGCTGTCGAGGAGCGACAACGGCAAGAAGCTCAGCTGCCGCGTCACCGCCTACGAGACGGGCTACGCCAACGGCCTGGCGACGACCAAGAGCGTGAAGGTCACGTAGATAAAGAGCCGTGGGCCGCCGCCCCGCACCGGGCGGCGGCCCACGGCCCGTCCAAGGTGCTTCAGTCGCGCTGACCGGCGAGCAGTTTGCGCGCCCACAGGTAGTCGGCCTTACCGCTGGGCGAACGGAGCACTACCGGCACGAACTCGACCCTCGCGGGCACCTTGTACCCGGCCAGCGATTCCCGGCAATGCGCGCGCAGCGCCTCGGCGTCCGCGCTGGCGCCCAGCCGCAGCGACACCACGGCCGCGACCCGCTCGCCGAACCGCTCGTCCGCCACCCCGGCAACGACCGCGTCCAGCACCGCCGGGTGGGCCTTGAGCGCCTGCTCGACTTCCTCGGGAAACACCTTCTCCCCGCCGGTGTTGATGCACGTCGACCCCCGGCCGAGCACCACGATCGAGCCGTCCTCCTCGACTCTGGCGAGGTCGCCGAGCAGTGCCCAGCGAACCCCGTCGATGACAGGGAACGTGGCCCTCGTCGCGAACTCGTCTCCGTAATAGCCGAGCGGCACGTGGCCGGACTTGGCGATGCGGCCGGTGCCGCCGGGCATTACCGGCCGCAGCGCGTCGTCCAGCACCTGCACGTTCCCGCTGTGCACGAGCTTCGGCCTGGCCGCAGTGCTGCCGCCGGACAGCTCGCCGTCGGTGCCGGTCTCGGACGCGCCGAAGCGATCGGTGATGTACAGGTCCGGGTACATCCATGCGAGCTGGGCGCGCACGCTGGCGGACAGCAGGGCGCCGCCGGAGCCGAAGATGAGCAGCGACGACAGGTCGTATTCGCCGGGGTGGGCCGCCAGCTCGTCGACGAGCGGCCGCGCCATCGCGTCGCCGACGACCGCCAGCGCCATCGCCTTCTCGGCCGCGACCAGCCGGAGCGTGGCAGCGGCGTCGAACTTTCGGCTGAGCACCACCTTCGCGCCCAGCAGCAGCGCGGAGAACAGCGTGTACGTTCCGGCCCCGTGCATCATCGGCGCGGTGATCAGGTAGCCGCCGGAGGGAACCTCGGCGGCCGCGGCCACGACCTCCTCGATCGTGAGCCGCGGCGGGCCGTAGTGGTTGCCGCCAGCCAGGGCGGAGAAGAAGAAGTCCTCGTGCCGCCACAGCACGCCCTTCGGCAGCCCGGTGGTGCCGCCGGTGTAGATGATCAGCTTGTCGTCGCCGCCGCGGTGATTGTCCGGCCGGGCGGTGGGCGCGGCGGCGACGGCCGCGCCGAAGTCCGCGACGGTGACCGGCTCGGGAAAGTGAACCGGGCCGTCCGGCTCGCCGTGCTCACCCAGTCCGGCGACCAGAACGTGCCGCAGCGTCGGGCAGCCGACGGCGACCGAGGCCGCGAGGCCGGCGTGCTCGGCGTCCACCACCAGGGCCGCGAGCGCCGCGCCGGTGAACAGATAGGACAGCTCGTCCCCGGTATATCTGTAGTTGATGTTCACCGGGGTCGCGCGCGCGAGCATGCAGCCGAGCAGCGCCTCGATGTAGGCGACGGAGTTGAGCAGGTAGAGCCCGACGGTCTCGTCCGGCTCGATCCCGGCCGCGATCAGGTGCTGCGCGACCTGGCTGGCGCGGTCGAGCAGCTCCGGGTAGGTGCGCCGGTCGCCGTCGCAGACCAGGGCCTCGCGACCGGGGAGCGCGTCCGCGATCGCGCCGACCAGGTCGGCGAGGTTGACGTCCATTGTGTGTGCAGCACCGCTCGTCATGCCGGCTCCGCCATCGCCTTGATCTCCAGGTATTCCTCGAAGCCGGCCACGCCCATCTCGCGGCCGACACCGGACTGCTTGTACCCGCCGAACGGGACGTCGGGTGCGTACCACAACCCGCCGTTGATCCCGACCGTGCCGGTCCTGATGCGCCGGGCGACGTCGCGAGCCCGGGGCAGGCCGGCGGAGAACACCGCGCCCGACAGCCCGTACGGCGAGTCGTTGGCGATGCCCACCGCGTCGTCGTCGCCGTCGTGGGCGAGCACGACCAGGACGGGCCCGAATATCTCCTCGCGCGCGGCCCGCGCGGAGTTATCCAGCCCGGTGATCACCGTCGGCTCGATCCAGTAGCCGCCAGCCAGCTCAGCCGGCAGCCCGGCCTTCAGCCCCGCGGGCCTGCCGCCGCCGCAGCCGAACTTGCCGCCGTCGGCGAGCGCCGAGGCCAGGTACGACTCGATCCTGGCGCGCTGTGCCGCCGAGATCACCGGCCCGCAGACCGTGGCCGGATCGGCCGGGTCGCCGACCGCGATGCCGCGCATCGTCTGCGCGCAGGCCTCGACCGCCTCGTCCAGGCGGGCGCGCGGCACGATCAGCCGGCTGGTCAGCGCGCAGCCCTGGCCGGCGTGGATGCACGCGGTGAACGCGGTCAGGGATGCGGCGGCGGTCACGTCGTAGTCGTCCAGTACGATCGCGGCGGACTTCCCGCCGAGCTCGAGGAAGACCTTCTTCAGGGTGGGCGCCGCCGCAGTCATCACCTCGCGGCCGGTTGCCGTCGAGCCGGTGAACGAGATCATGTCGACGCGCGGATCGGCGGTAATCCGCCGCCCGATCGCCGCTCCGCCCGCCGTGAGCACGTTCACCACCCCCGGCGGGATCTCGGTCTGGGTGGCGATGAGACGGCCAAGCTCCGCGCCGGTCCACGGCGTATCCGGGGCCGGCTTGAGCACGACCGTGCAGCCGGCCGCCAGCGCTGGGCCGAGCTTGGCCAGGTTGATCTGGTTCGGGAAGTTCCACGGCGTGATCGCCGCGACCACCCCGGCGGCCTCCCGCCGCAGGTTTCTGCGGGTCGGCAGGCCCATCGGCTTCGCGGTGCCGAGGTCCAGTTCCCACGCATAGCTCCGCAGGAGCCCGTCCAGGTAGTCGAGGCCGTCGATCGGAGTCCGCAGCTGCGGACCGTCGGTCCACATCCGGGGCGCGCCGGCCTCCGTGATCGTGATATGCCGCAGGACCTCGAAGCCGCTGTCCAGCGCCGCCTTGAGCTGGCGCAGGCAGTGGGCGCGGAACGTCGGCTCCGATGCCCACCCGGTCTCATCGAAGGCGCGCCGCGCGGCGGCAATCGCCTCGTCGGCGTCCGCGTCGGTCGCGTCGGGCGCGGATCCGATGACCGTGCCGGTCGCCGGGTTCACGATCGGGAACGTGCCGCCGTCGGCGGCGGGCCGCAGCGCGCCGTCGATCAGCAGCAGCGGCTCGGGCGCGGATTCTCTCACGGCGACAGCCCGAGCTTGCCCGCCAGCCGGCCCAGGTAGGCGACCACCTCGTCCGCGGTCTTGTCCGGCAGGCCGAACGCGACGTCGGTCACGCCGATCCGCTGCCAGTGCGCGAGCATGTCAGGATCGGGCCGGCCGGACAGCACGTGCACCAGCGGCTCGCCGTCCCGGCCGGCCTCGCGCCACGCCGTCCGCAGCGCCGCGACCTTGGCCTCCAGCTCGGTCTCGCCCGGCGTGGTCAGCCAGCCGTCACCGGACCGTGCGATCCAGGCGAACGTCTTCTCGGTGCCGCCGGCCCCGACGATGACTGGGACCCGCGGCTGCTGGGCCGGCTTTGGCCAGGCCCAGCAGCCGCCGAAGTGAACGAACTCGCCGTCGTAACTGGCTTCCTCCGCCGACCACAGCGCCTGCATGGCCTCCAGGTATTCGCGCAGCACGGTGCGCCGTCGCCCGGCCGGGACGCCGTGGTCGGTGAGCTCGTCGGTGTTCCAGCCGAACCCAACCCCGAGCACCACTCGGCCGCCGGACAGGTGGTCGAGCGACGCGATGGTCTTGGCCAGCGTGATCGGGTCGTGCTCGGCGGGCAGAGCGGCCGCCGTCGCCAGGCGGATCGTCGAGGTCACCGCCGCGGCCATGCTCAGCGAGACCCACGGGTCGAGCGTGCGCATGTACCGGTCATCCGGCAGGTCCTGCGTGCCCGTCCGCGGGTGCGGTGCGTCCCGCCGGACCGGGATATGAGTGTGCTCGGGCACGTAGAAGCAATCGAATCCGGCCGCCTCGGCCGCCTGCGCGGCTTGCGCCGGGGTGATGCCGCGGTCACTGGTGAACAGCACCACGCCGTAGCGCATAGGCCCTCCCCTCAGTCCGCCGCCGGCGGTCGAGACTCTGCCGCCGACTGGGCCGCCGACTGGCGCTCGTGATCGCCGACGAGCTTCTCGATCCGCATGCTCAGCCGCGCGCCGCTCGGCCAGCCCGCGTAGTGGGTCAGGAAGATCGCGATCTCACGCAGCTCGTCCGGCGACAGCTCGGCCCGCCGCAGGGCCGCGCCGATCTGGATATCCGCGACGTCCTGCTGACCCTGGCCGACGAGCAGGCCGAGCAGCAGCAGCCTGCGGTCCCGCATGGACAGGCCCGGCCGGGTCCAGATGTCGGCGAACAGGTGATCCACGGTGATGCCGAAGAAGTCGCCGGGTCCGTCCTTGACTTCCCAGCCGTAGACCTCGCTCATCTTGTCCAGCCCGCGCTGGCGCTGCTCGTCGGTCATGCTGAGTCCCTTTCCGCGAGCCCGAGCCCGGCCGCGAAGTTACCGAGCGCGAACCGCGCCATCGGCAGGTCCACGCCGAGCTGGGCGCCGAGTTCGAGGGCCAGCGCCAGGTCCTTCTCGCCGAGCGCGGCCGTGTGTTCGAGGATCGGCCGCAGCGGGTCGTCGGCCGCCAGTTCGGCGGTCGTGGGGCGCAGCATGATCGAGCCCACGCCACCAGTGACCAAGTCGGAGTGGCGCACGATCCTGGCCAGCTTGCGCAGGTCAAGCCCGGCCGCCTCGGCCAGCCGCTGCGATTCCGCCGCGGCCGTGAACGCGACGAAGTGCAGCAGGTTGCGCGCCAGCTTGGCCCGCGTGCCGGCCCCGGCCGGCCCCATGTACATGATCAGGTCGGCGAAGCAGCGCAGCGGCTCGAGGCATTCCTCGTAGGCCGCGCGGCTGCCGCCGAACATGACCGCGAGCCGCCCGTCCTGCGCGCCCATGAAGCCGCCGCTGACCGGGGCATCCGCGATCTCGAGGCCGCGCGGACCGTAGGTGGCGGCGAGGGCGGCCGCCGTTCCCGGTCCGATGGTGGAGTGGATCGCGACGATCACCGGTCCGCGCGCGGAGGCCGCGATCTGCTCCACCACGTCCCGTACCTGCGCGTCGTCACGGACCATCACGCACACGATCCGGCATGTCGCGGCCACGACGCTGACCCCCGCCGCGGCCACGGCTCCGGCCGCAGCCAGCGCGCCCATCGCCTCCGGCCGCATGTCGTAGACGACGAGGCCGCCCGGCCAGCCGGCCAGCCTGGCCGCCATCGGCTGGCCCAGCTGGCCCAGCCCGATGAAGCCCATCCGGGCGACGCCTGCGCTCGCCGTCATGAGCGGAAGACCTGGCCGCCGTCGACATTGACGATCTGGCCGGTAATCCAGGCGGCCTCGCCGGAGAGCAGGAACAGGCACGCCCCAACCAGGTCCGCGGGCTGGCCCATGCGCTTGAGCGCCAGCGACTTCACGATGTCGTCGGCCAGTGCGCCCACGACCGCGCGGGTCGCCGCCGTGTCCGTGGGACCCGGCGCGATCGCGTTGACCCGGATGCCCATGCCGCCGAGTTCGTGCGCAAGCTGCTGGGTGAGCCCGTTCACCCCGACCTTCGCGAGGCCGTAGAAGCTGGAGTACACCCAGGCCGCGGTCGAGGACTGGTTGACGATCGCGCCGCCGCCGCGGCTGGCCATGTGTCGGTAGCACGCCCTGGTGCAAGCCAGCGCGCCGTCCATGTTCACGCCGAGAAACCGCTTGTAGTAGTCCCAGTCGACCGATAGCAGCAGGTCGAACTGCATCTGGCCGTAGATCGCGGCATTGTTCACCAGGAAGTCGATGCCGCCGAACTCGGCGACCGCCAGCGTCGCCATCGCGTTCGCGGAGTCCGGATCGCTGACGTCGGTGCGGGCGAACACGGCCTTGCCGCCGCCGGAGCAGATGTCAGCCACCACCGCCTGGCCGGCGTCCGCGCTGATGTCAGCGACGACGACCGCCGCCCCGGCCGCCGCCAGCGCCCTGGCATAGGCCTCACCGATGCCCTGCGCGGCACCGGTGACGATCGCGACCTTGCCGGTGAAGTCATGCCGCGAGAGAATCCGCGGCGTTGAACCAGACATGTGTCCAGACTACAGTTCAGGATATGACTGAGCGCAAGGACTATTCCGGCGAATTCGATCCCGGCTTCCGCTACGAGGACCTGTCCAGGGAGGCGCTCGTCCGGCTCGTACGCGAGTACGCGCTGATCGCGCAGCTGCTGGACCGGTCGGTGTTCGCCGCGATCGGGCTGCGGTACGGACAGCAGGCGGTCGAGGAGCTGGCGATCGAGGAGTGGCGCGGCGCCAGCCCGATCTACACCGAGCGGATCCGCAAGATCATGAATATCGAGGGCGACGGCGTGCCGGCGATCTTCAAGCAGCTGCAGCTCGATCCCGGCTTCGCCCAGCACTACATGGACGTCGAGTACGAGGTTGTCGACGAGCACCACGGCTTCTTCCAGCTCCGGTCGTGCGGCGCGCTGCTGGACGTAGAGCCCTATGGTGAGCGGGCGGTGCGCAGCATGTGCCACGCGATCGAGGACGGCACGTTCGACGTGACCGCGCAGGCGGTCAACCCGAAGGCCAGGATCCGCGCCGTGCACCGGCCGCCGCGCGTGCGGGGGGATTCGGGGGGTCGTCCCCCCGGGCCAGCACCGCGGGGGGATTCGGGGGGTCGTCCCCCCGGGCCAGCACGGCCGAATGGCCGCGTTCCGGTCTGCAGGTGGGAAGTCACGATCGACGATGACACCGAGGTGCTGCCCGAGACCGACATCACCCGCCTGACCCGGACCACGACCGCGGCGACGTTCGAATTCCCGCCGATGCGCGACGGCACCCCGCACATCCCCGGACATCCCGGATGAAACGGCGACCGCCCCCGGCTTAGATGTAGCGTTCAGGGTCCGACGGCCCCCGAACGCTACATCTAAGCCAGGGCCCGCTGTCGCAGTAGCGGCCCGCCCCCGAGCTCGGGGACGGGCCGCCGCGATCAGGAGCGGATTAGCCGAGGAACCAGGTGTCCTTGACCCGCTTGGCACCGCAGTGGTGGTGGCCAGGCAGGTTGACCCCGTCCGAGGACTCGGAGGCCTTCGAGCAGAAGCTGAAGCCGAAGTTGTACGCGTCGTCGTTGACGCGGAACGAGATGACCACGGTCTGCTCGAACTCGATGGCCGAGATCCGCCTGGCCTTACCGATCTTCGCGGAGCCGTCCAGGCTCAGCCAGACCGGCGCCTTGGGAATGCGGGTCGGGTTCAGGTTGACCGCGAAGTAGAAGTAAAGCCTCTTCCGTGCCTCGGCCCGGTAGGCCGATGCGGGAAGTATCGTGTAGATCCGGATGGACTGATGACAGATCGGGCGGCTGCCGACACGGTTGCACGTCTTGATGCCTTTGTACGGCTGAATCGTCACCACGTAAACCGTCGTGCTGGGCGACGTCGCCTGCACCGGCGTGCTGACCGTGGTACTCGGCAGGACCTCAACCGAATACCGGGTCGCGATGCCGGGCGTCGCGGTGAAGGAGTAGCTTTCCGGGCTAGCCCCGTCGAGGACCAGCTGCTGGTGGCTTACCGGAGCCGGCGCCTTCTTGTACGGGAACGGCTGCGCGTAGAGTTGCGCGACCATGCCGCTGGTGGCGCCCGCGACCGATCCTGACACCGTTGCGTTGCTGTACTTGCCGTCCCTGAAGCCCACGAAGGTGTAGCCGTACACCTGAAACGCCTTGGCGCCGATCGTGACCGTCGGCCCGGTTGTGGCGGGCTGCGCCAGCGCGGTCGCAGCACCGGAACCCACGATGGCGCAGGCGGCGGCCGAGACGACGAGCGTTCGCCGAAGTGTGGACATAGAACCCCGCTCTCTCTGAACGAGAAACCCCCGTGAGGGCACATCACCTGAAGTCCAGGATGATGGCTATATCTCACAGCAAATCGTGGCACGCTGGCTACTTCTCGGCGTGAATGGCGGAAATCAGTCGACGCCCTCTGCATGCTGCCCGTGCCTCCCGGCGGCACGACCTCCTCCTGAGGGCAACCTCGGGCCGGAGCGGCGCGCGGTCGGCCGGCCCGAGGGCACCCTTCGATCTCCTAGTTCGGGCTGCCTTCGCAGACGTCCGGCGGGCTCCAGTTGAACTCCGGCAGGTTCGACAGAGTCACGCCGGCTGGGAACGTGCCGCTAGCGGCGTAGTCCACGAGGTCCGTGGCCAGCGCGTCCGTCTGCGACGAGTTAGCCGCGTCTCCGGTCTCGAAGTTGTCCGCGTTCGCCACTCCCGGGACGCTGTCAAGCGGCGGGTACTGGATGCTGAACGGGGTCGAGCCGGCGGTGTAACCACCGTCGGTGGGGTTCGCCCAGCCGCAGGCGTTGTAGTACAGCGCGATCGTCGCTGCATCGCCGATCGAGATCACCAGGTACTCGTTGTAGTTCTCCACATCGATCCACGCGTCGTAGAACGAGGTGGTCACGTCGCTGGCGGGCAGGCCCGCCGCGGCCGCGATGGACAGTGCCGTCGCCTCGTCGGCGGGGGTGGCCGCGTAGAGGACGATCTGGTTAGCCCAGGTGGAGGGTGCGGTGGGCAGGGCTACCGGTGACCAGGTACCGGAGGGGCTGCTGGCCTGATCGAGGCTCAGCTGGTTCGAGGCGGTCAGGTACAGGCTGCTCGGCTGGCCGGGGAACTGGAAGGAGTCAGCGCCGGCGATGCTCGTGCCTGTGCCGGGCAGGGATGCGGTCTGCCACGACCCGCCCGGGCTGGTGGTGTAGTCGACCTGCGGCTGGCCGGCGCTGTCCAGGTAGTACACGTCCTGGCCCATCGTCGTCGGTCCGGCCACCGTGCTCTGCGAGCTGCCGACCAGATAGGAGGTGCTGGCCAGCCCGCCGCTTGCGGCGGGGGTGCCGGGCAGCTGCGTGGCCAGGCCGACGATCGAGAGCATCCTGGCCGCAGCCAGGTGACCGCTTCCGTCGACGAAGAACACCTCTGCCTGCTCCGACCCGGTCGATACGGCCGACAGCGGGCTGCCTGCCGCGACACCGGACGGGGTGATGACCGGCGCCCACACCCAGGTACCGGCCACGTTGGTTTCCGCGATCAGTGCGTTGCCCTTGCTCAGGTAGAACAGCTCGGGCCCGGTGGCGGTGTCCGCGATGGCCAGCGATCCGGGCTGGCTGGTCGCGGGTCCGCTCAAGGCCGACGCGGTCCAGGTTCCTGTGCTGTCCGTGGCCTCACTGAGCACACCGCCGGCGCCGAAGTAGAACACATCCGGTCCGGCCGACTCGGCGGACGCCACGATCGCGCTGCCGGCCTCGGGGTTGCCGGCCAGCGTCTGCGAGGTCCACCCGGAACTGGCCATGTAGGTCTCGCTGAGCGCGCCGTCCTGGGTGTAGTAGGCGTGCGGGGTCATCGCATCGGCGTTGGCCGGGTCCGGGTAGCCGAGCGAGGTCAGCCCGCTGCCGCTATCCGGGTTGCCGGGGACTGGCAGCTGCAGCCAGGTGCCGCTGTCGGTGAAGTCGGCCACCAGGCCGCCGCTCGGCGTGCGCTGGAACACGTACTGGTTGACCGGTCCCGGGTCGAACCAGATGGAGTTGTTGGTGGCCGATGCCACCGC
>JASHOV010000470.1 GCA_030038495.1 Streptosporangiaceae bacterium | reverse complement strand
CTCGAGGGTGCCGGAATCTCGACGGATGCCCGCCATGTCCAGCCGCTGCTAGTACTCGCGGCCGTACTCATCGACCTGCGCCAGCTCGGCGAGGCGGTGGAGATCCTGAACGGTGCGGATAATGCTGCCTTGCCGCAGATCTCGTCGGGCCCCGCGATGGCCCTGCTGCGAGGCCGCGTGCATCTAGCCGCCGGGCGTCTAGCCGACGCCGAGTCGGACCTTCAGTCAGCATTGAGGGCCGCGGAATCCCTGGGTGCGTGCGGCTACGCTGCCACGGCGCGGAGCGTACTCGGCGTGATCAAGCTGCGCGGCGGGGACATTGCCGCAGCGACCGATCACCTTGCCTGTCGCGCTGACAGCAGTCCGCAGTTCGCCGACATATACGCAAGGTCCGAGGCCTTCACGGCCGACGCGCAGCTTACGGAAGCGCGGGAGGGTCCCTCAGGGGCGAGCGGTCAGCTCCGGCGGATGTGCGCGGAATTCCGGGACCGGCCAGGCCGGCTGCTAGGTGATCCGGCATTCGCCGCGTGGATCAGCCGTACCGCCCTGGCGGCAGGCACAGACGAACTGGCTGCCTGCGCCGTCGGCGCCGCCAGAACCCTCGCCAACGCCCGCCCGGAATGCTCCGCCCTGGCGGCGGCCGCTTCCCACTGCCGCGGGGTTGCCCGCGGCGACTCGAGGAGCCTGAGCCAGGCCGCGGCCCAGCATGCCGACCCATGGGCTCGGGCTTCGGCGGCCGAGGACCTCGGCGTCTTGTACGACCGTCGCGGCGAAAGGGACCTGGCAATCGGCCACCTGAAGGATGCACTCGCCGGATACGGGCGGGCCGCCGCCGACGGCGACCAGGCCCGCATCCGGCGGCGTCTGCGCAGGCTCGGCGTCCGTCAGCGGCACTGGAGCACGTCGCCCGACCAGCCCGTCAGCGGATCGGGGAGCCTCACTAGCACGGAGCAAGTCGTCGCCGCGCTCGTCGCCGAGGGACTCAGCAACGGCCACATAGCTGACCGCATGTACATCAGTCCCCACACTGTCGCCCACCACCTTCGTCAGATCTTCCGCAAACTCAGCATCACCTCGCGGGTTGAACTGACCCGCATCGTCGTCGAGCAGGCGGCCAGTGACCGCGCCTCGTGACATGGACGTGCCATCGGCTGGTCACGCTCGTCCTCGGATAGCACGAACCCGGCGGCAGCAGGCCCGGTACGCGACATGCATCTAGCCTGTTTATTTAGAGCGCGAATTACGGCCGGATGACACGAGCCGGGCACGGATCGCGGCGAGGCTGACGGAGCTGACCCCCGCCGCAAGCAGGTAAGCTTCCGCGTCGAAACCGTCGAGTGTGGCGAGGATGACCTCGCGGACGGTGGTCCCTCGGTCGGCCAGGGCGGCCTGGATACTGGGTTCCTGACCCGGCTTGCCCATCGCAGTGAACAGCGCCTTGAGCCACTCCGCCGACAGCTCATAGTCGTGGGCGATAGCTTCGGGCTCCACATCGGCCAGGGCAAGCAGCAGCAGCGTAACCAGGCCGGTGCGGTCCCGGCCGGCCCCGCAGTGGAAGATGACCCCGCCGGGTATGGCGCTGGCGACGGCGGTCACGGCGTCAGCGCAGCGCGCCGGCTTGTGGTCCAGGAAGGGCCGGAAGTACAAAGGCGTGCCGCTGAGCCGCTCACGATCGAGAAACTGGCGGAACTCTGAGTCGGCGACGTCATCGAGAGCGACCTCGACCCGGTCCATCCAAGACGGCGGGCCCGCCAGTCCGGTCGGATCCGGTCCGCCACGCGGACGGATCTCGTCGTCGTTGCGCAGGTCGACGATGGTGCGCACACCGGCCTCGCGGGCCATCTGCCAGCCACTTGCGGTAACGAATCGCAGGTCGCCGGACCGGATGTAGGCACCGAACCGGGTGACTCGGCCATCCCGGGTCGGAAGGCCACCAAGGTCCCTGGCATTAGTGAAACCCTCCCATGCAATCTGCCTGCTTGCGTCCTGTCCGGTCATGCACTGATCCACGACAGGCGAGCGCGCGCTTGCTGCAGGCAACGTCTCCTCGTCCGTTCGTCGAGGCTCGCCGTCGCCGCGCGGCAGACCCACCACAGGGACGAGCCGAGGGCCACGAGGGGCATCCAGGCCTGCACTCGGGCCAGGAACGCGGCAGGCTCCCCGGTCACATACGCATCCAGCAACGCCGTACGGGCCTCCGGCGGCAGCCGGTTCTCAAAGAGTGCGTATGCTATCTCCTCGGCAGGATCACCAAGGCGCGCGTCCTCCCAGTCAATGAGCACCGGGCTGCGCGTTGAGCGCCACAGAACGTTGTTGCCCGCGGCGTCACCGTGCAGCAGGCTCGCTTGCGCGCACGAGAACGCGCCGCTGCGGGCGGCAGCCTGGTAGTCAGCCTGGATCGCGCGCTGTCCCTTCTCGATCATCGCGTCCACCCACTTAGGCGCAGACGGCAGCGATTGCCGACGACGGGCGATCTCATAATGCACGCGCCACTGGTAGTGGTCACTCAGGTCTCCGACGCGATTCTCGATTGGAAGCGAGTCGGCAAACCGCGGTGGCGGCAGCGCGTGCAACGACCGCAGCGCCGAACCGAGGCTCGCCGCTCGAGCAACCCCGTGCCACCGCGGCACGGCCGCCCCGTCCACGTACTCCAGGCATGTGACCGAGCTGCCGAACCGATCCGGCGATATCTCAGCAGCCAGCAGCCGAGGTGCCAAGGTCTCGCCAACGCACCTGAGAACCGCTACTTCTCGACGGGTCTTTGCGACGGCGGCGGCGTCACTTTCCATACGCTGCCGAACGACGATCTTCGTTTCCCCGGTTACGACAAGGAAGGCTCGGTGTCGCTGACCGCCCGGAAGGCGAGTGACTACCGTAGGCGTCGTCGGCGCGGCGGGGGCCGCGTCGAGGGCCCAGGCTAGTACGTCACTGCTCAGTGCGTCCGGGCCATCCATGCGACGCTTCAAGGTGTCCTCCGTCCCGGTCCCAGGCGATCTCACCGCTTCGAGCGGGCCAGCGCCTCCGCAACCGCGAGCAGCGCGCTCGAGTTGACGTCGATCCAGAAGCCCTCGTGGAACCAGGCTTCCACCGGCAGCCCCTGGGCGAGCGCCGACTGGACGACGTCGGAGATCCCGAATCGTTCCGGCAGCCGAGCGAGCGCCGGGAACACCTCGGGCGACATTACCGCCGCGCCACTGCCCGCGAGGTAGCGGAAACTGGGTTTCTCCACGTACTGGCTGACCCGAGACCCGTCGACTTTGACCGCGCCGAATGGCGCAGCGACCTGGTCCCAGTGCACGGCAAGCGTCAGCGCGGCTCCGGTCCGCTGATGATGCGCTGCGAGCTCGGTGAAGTTCAGGTCGGTATAGAGATCGGCGAAGGAAAACATCACCGGCTCGGGGGGCATGGCGAGCGTCCGGAGTATCCCGGCGTTACCCAGTGCCGCGTCTTCTGTGATCACCGTGAATCTGATAGCCGGGTACCTGGGCACCGCCACGTTGGCCACGTAGTCCCGCACCGCCAGGCCGAGCCAGCCGGCCACGACGGTAATCTGCTCGACCGATGCGTCGGCGAACTGCGATATCAGGCGCCCGAGGAGCGGTTCCTGCTCGATCTCAGCCAGGCACTTCGGAATCCGATCGGTGAGAGGCTTGAGGCGCTCGCCCTTCCCGCCTCCCTGCAGGATGCCCCTCACGGTGAGACCCGGGCCGCCAGCCTGGCGAACGACTCCTCGATGTCACCAATTGCGCCGGTCAGCCGCGCCGCCAGTGCGGCATCCCACACGTTGGCTAGCCGCAGATCAGTGCTGTGCGCGCTCAACCGCCTGGCGTTTAGCACCGGTCCGGGAACGTCGGCTCGCCAGCGACCATCCCACTGCCCTCGGTACATCGGCTCATCCGCCATGATCACGTCGCGCTTCCTGGCTATCGGCACTCCCGCTTCCGCCAGCGCCGCCAGGTAGGCGTCCGCGAGCTCCTCATCAACCTCCGGGCGCACCTGCGGCCGGTACATGTAATGCGACTGCCTCGTCGCGTACGGGTACGAATGCGGTGGCGCGAGGAACCTCGAGGTGGCCAGAGCCCGATCAAGCGCCAGCGCGTAGTCCGCACGGGCGGCTATCACCTGCTCCAGCCGCTGCAGGCAGTACCTCGCGAGCGGAAGCCCGAGCGGTGCGATCTGGAAGTTCAGTCCCAGGCCGCTATGCACGAACGGACGCCGGACCGCGCCGGCCACGTCCTGCGCGAGCCGCGGACGGAAGTAGCCGAGGAGGAGAGCCGTCTCCCACAGGTCCGGTGATGCCGTGCAGAGCAGCCCGCCCTGGCCGGCCGCGACGAGCTTCTTAGCCTGAAGTGAGTAGCACACGGCGTCGCTGCGGCCCTCGCCCAGCGGCTTACCTCGGTGATGCGCACCGTGCGCATGGGCGGCGTCCTCCACCACCCACAGGCTGTGGCGCTCCGCAATACGCCAGATGGCCTCCATGTCGCACACGTGGCCAGCCCAGTGGACGACAACTATCCCCTCAGTTCTCGGGGTTATGCAGGCCTCGACGGCCGCCGGGTCAACGTTCTCGTTATCCCGGAGAGAGTCGGCCAGGACCAGGCTTCCGCCGAGGTGCATCACCGGCGAGGCAGTCCGGAAGAACGAGTAAGCGGGCGAGATTACCTCTACGCCGGTGCTTACTCCGAGGGCCGAAAGCGCCAGGTAAAGCGCGGCGGTCCCGGAACTGACGGCGAGGCAGTGACGCGCCCCGAAGGCCGCCGCCGCGGCCTCCTCAAATTGCCGTACCTGTTCCTCGGCGCCCTCGTAGCTGGTGGCGCCGGCGAGAACCATCTCCGCCACCTCCGCAGCGACCTCGGGCGGAAAGGAACTGCTGGTGCCACTGTCCTTATCGATCATCGCCGAGCTCTCCTCTCCCGCCAGGCGCCGCCCAGCTCAGTGCCAGTTTTGGCGTCGGCAATTCCCATGGTGGAGTCGTGCTCACCGCCATCGGCGCGTGGCTGTCTGCCGGAATGACGGTGACGGACCGTGGTTCGTGCCGCGATAGCGCTCCTGAGCTGATCCATCGAAGCGCCTGATCAAGATGACCGGCCGACGAGCCGCGATGTCCGATGACCGCCACGGCCTTTGGTGCATAGGTGCAGTCGCGATAAGTCGAGGATTGCGAGCCGCAGCTATTGCGCCACCTTGGCATCTCCGCATCGAACCCGAGCACTCGGCTGACCTCGGCGCGCTGACTTCCGAATCCGCCGACGACCTCGACCGCACCCGCAGGCGCGACCAGCTCTAGCGCGAGTTCCACGCTGGCAAGGGCAATCGCAGCTGACACGCAAATGCACACCCAGTCGAACTCTCCCCGCTGTCCTCGCGCGTCGCTCGGCCACTCCCGCGCGTCGATGCCGCCGGCCGCATGATTCAGGATCCAGCGGGAGGCTGGATGCGTCGTCAGGATCACCGGCTGCCCGCCGGCGTCGCTCAGAAGCGCGTGCCGGAGCCGTGCCTGCGTACCACTTCCGATGATTGCGACGCGGCCGGGCAGGGGGCGAACCGCTCGCATCAGTTCCAGGCCATAGATCGCCGTGCTCAGCGGCTCAGCCAGCACCAGGTCAGGCGCCGGCTCGAGCTCGGCCGGCAGCGGGACGACCATTCCCCAGCCCAGCTGTTCCTCCGTAACGGTCACGTGGGTTTGGAACAGCCCGTCGAAGGAGTGGCCCAGGACGCTCGCGGGTTGGTCCGGCCGGACCGGATTGAAGACCACTGTCCGGCCAACCCACCATTCCAGCGCATCCTTGCCCGCGGCCAGACATTTGCCTACGCCCTCGTGCCCGAGCACCCGCGCCTGATCCGGTCGTTGGCCGGCCAGGATCTGGCGGTCCGTTCCGCACACGCCGGTAAAGAACATGCGAACCAGGATCGCGTTCGCCGGGACCCGCCACGTGCCCTTGGTCATGCCCCGATCACGGCGCCATACCGTCCCCGTCCACGACCGCGCCGAAGTCACGGGACATCTCGCGCCGACGCGCTCGCGGTCAGGCTCGCCGCCCGGAGGCCTGACTGCCCGAGCGCGAGATGGACGACTCTCTGATACGCCTGCAGGACCTCGTCCTGCGAGATGTCGTTCACGAAGACCGCCTGGCCTAGGCCGATGGGCAGGGGTACCCGCTGTTTTCCGTCTCGCTGCGCGGCCGTCTCATCCAGCGCGCGCAGGAGGCGAGTGACCGGGACCGGCATCTGCCATGGCAGCCGGCACAGTGACAGCACCCGCAGCACGCGTGCGAGGGAAGCCGCATCCAGGAGTTGACGGTTAGCCGCGATCAGGCACGTCATTGCCATGTCGATGGCGACCGCCTCGCCATGTCGCAAGTCGTTGACGGCCAGCTCGAAGCACGGGCTGAAGGTGTGCCCGAAGTCGACCCGACGGTCAAGGTTGGACTCAAAGAGGTTTCCGCCGAGCTCTCTGAGCATGCCGTCAATCGCCTTGACGATCAGCGGCTCGGCTCGCTCGACCGTCAGGCCTTCGACGCCGCCAGCAACCTCGGTCTCGAGCATCTCGAACAGCTCGCGGTCCGAGATCACGGCCAGCTTTATGATCTCCGCCAGCCCGCTGGCCCACTCCCGCAATGGCAGGGTCGTCAGGAACCCGGGCTCTATCAGCACCGATCTTGGTGCCGCATAAGTCCCGATTCTGTTCTTGCCGCCGCCGAAGTTAACGCCCGTCTTCACGCCGATGGATGCGTCGACCATGGCCAACAGCGAGGTGGGGATCCGCACGCAGGACACGCCTCGGCGGAACAAGCTCGCAGCCAGGCTTGTCGAATCAAGCGTCGCGCCGCCGCCGATCGCCAGGACGGGGGCACTTCGCCGGAGCACCTGACGCTGGGCAAAGAGATCTACCAGACGCTCTACCGTGGTCATCGACTTGGCCGCCTCGCCCGGCGGGACCTCGACCACCTCCAGTCCGATCGCGTTCGCGGCAAAGTAGTCACGTACCGCAGTACCGTGCAGCCGGGCCACGTCGGCGTCCACGACGGCCAGGACGTCACGCTCACCGCGGCCGACTGCATCGGCCAGGTCCGGCTGCGCCGGATTCAGGACGCCCGGCACCATCTTCACCGTGTAACTCACGCTGTGCATTTCGTGCACGCTCCAGCGCCCCGGCCGGGTCCGGCGCCGCGCGTGTGCCTGATGAGCCACCCTCGCCGCTCCGACCAGCGGTGACACGGTGCCGCCCGGCAGCACGCGAATCCTCTCGGTAAGCAGGCCGGGATAACGTTGGCTGACGCCATGCATCTCGATGCTCGCCAGCCGCTCGTGGAGCGACCGCTCGAACGCAGGATGAAGCCGCTCGGCGACGCCGCCGATTATCGCGACCTCCGTTACGTCGGGGTCGATCGTGAGCCAGGCCACCGCCGCCCTGGCTAATGGCTCTACCCCCGCGGCAAGGATGCGCAGTCCGGCGGGATCGCCTCGCCTGACCATGTCCTCGAACTCCGTGGACTGTAGCTCGATACCCGTCACGTGCTGCGCCAGCCGAAGCAGGCCGCGCCCCGAAGAGAAACTGCTGAGATGGTCGTAGCACCCGCAGTCGCAGGGCAGGTGCATGGTCTGCCCGTCAATCTCGCACACGGCATGCAGGTGACCGATCTCGCCCTGCACACCGCCCGGCTGGAGAACGGGAATCCGCTGAGTGACGTGGTCATACGTCCGGCCGGCGATGCCGGTGCTCACGGTAACCAGCACCGATCGTCCGTGACTGCGCGCGGGCTGCTGGCTGATCAGGTCCATCAGCCCGGCGCTGACGTCGTTCAGCACCAGACACGGAAGCCCGATGTCGTCAGTCAGGAGAGCCCCGAGGTCCACCCCGACCTCGCCGGGACCGAACAGCGGTGCCGCGCTGAGCACGAGGTTGCTGTTCCCGTCCATTGCCGCGCCCAGCGATATTCCGACCGTTGCGAGAGCTCCGTATTGCTGCGAGTAGCTCGCTGTCGCTTCGGCGACATGCCGTCGCAACAAGGCCAGCAGCTCGGCGGGACTGCGGCCCGGATGAGTCACGAAGCTCATCGCGGGCTGCTGCCGGAATCCCGTGACACCCGTGTCAGGAGCCCACAACGCCGACCGGAACCAGGTGCCGCCCAGGTCGAACGCCAGCACGGGCGAATCCGCCGCGCTACCGTCTCCAGCGGTCTCTGGCACTGTAAAAGCCAGCTCTCGGCTCAGGGCCTGCCTGAGCTGTCAGCCTGCGCCTCCTGCTCGGGCAGCGGACCTGCGCTCATGCCCAGCGACTCCAGCTGCCTTCCGACCCAGGCCTGCAAGGTCATCGGCTCCGCGAGCTTCCGCCAGCTGGCGTACCGCAGACGGCGCTCCGACTCTCCCCGCGACAGCGCTGTGACGAGGGCATCCGCCTGCTGGGCTACGTCGAAGGGGTTGACAAGGTCAGCGGCCGAGCCGAGGTACTCGGCAGCGCCGCATCGCTCGGACAAGACGAGCGCGGGCTCGCGCCGGCCAACCATTGCCCCCTCGAAGGCGGTGAGATTCATCCCATCGACCACGCTATTCAGGAACAGAACATCGGCTCTCGAGAGCAGGCCGAGCGTCAGGTCCACATCGTTGGACACGATGACGCGCACAGCTTCCCGGCCGAGTCGCATGTTCACGTCGAGGGCCCGCACGGCCACCTCGCGGGCGTATTCCTCGTTCTCTGGCACGTACGTCCGATTCGGGTTCATCTTCACGACAAGCCTTGGCTGCGAACCTGCGGGCCGGGACAGCCTGTCCACCGCGGCACCGAACGCCTCGATTGCCCGTGGTGCATTCTTGATCGGGTCGGTTCGGCCCGAGTGGACCACGAGCGGCACATCTTCTGCCCATGCCTCCAGGTCCCCGGGAAGTCGCGGAACGCGGCGCTCGAGGGCGACCTCACTGTAACCAAGAGGGTTCGCGACTACTCTCGTTGCGCGGCCGCCCGACCGCAGAGTCAGGCCGCCGGCTGCGGTCACACCGCCGACGCCGCAGGCGCACATGACGAAGTTCTCCGCCCACTGAGTGCAGAGAAACGCCGCTACGTCAGCACTCAGCGCGCCCAGGATCATCGCTTCGCGGGCGTAGGTCGGCATGACGCTCCAGGTCTCAGGTTGCGGCCACGCCGAGTGGGACATCCACAAGATGCGTGCGTCCGGACGCGCCGCGCGCAGATATGGCGCGACATTCATCAGCTGGAAGTCCTGCAGGATGAAGGTGGCATCGCTGGTCGTCATTCTGAGCAGCTCTGCCGCCAGCATCGAGCTGAATTCCTCGTACGCGCGCCAGGCACTCCGGGTTTTCTCGGTGAAGGTGGGCCTGCTCCAGCGGTCGATGATGCCGTGCTGCACCAGCCAGAGGATCTCGTTCGCGAAGTAGTACTGGACCGGGTCGAACACTTCGGGGGGAAGGTTCAGGAGCTTAAGGTGCACGGCGCGCTGGCCTGATCCGACCGCGACATCCAGGCCGTCAGGATGCTGGTGCGCAACCGCCTTGTCGCCGGCGGTCAGCGCCACTGCTAGCCACTTCACTCCGAGCAGTGCTGCCTGGTCGGCGACAACCGTCGCCGTACCGCCGGGCGAGACGCTCGGCAGGGGCATGCCGTCCGAGCTGATCTCGAACTCAACTGGCGCTCGCTTCGAAGCAATAATTAGCATATTTTGTCGATTCTCTTCGATACCTAATGGCCGGCTGCTGCCTGAAGTTGTGTCCGGGCGCCGGACCGATCGGCGCAGCGGTCACTGCGTCCGATCAGCCGGTACACGGCTTCGGGAAGGTCCGAGCGTTCCGTGCACAGGCAGCTCATCGCTGGCCTGCTTGCCCACCTGCTTGCCTGCCGGGCAACGGCGGTGACCCGCCCGGCGCAGTACCCATTTGCCTCGGCGATCTCGACGCCCCACCGGTACCGGCTGAGCATCCGCGTTCCGCCGACGTGCACCAGCCCGCTTGTGCCCTGGCGGAGCAACTCGGCCATGACCACACCCAGGTCCATTGCCGTGACAGGAGTTGTCCACTGGTCCCACGGCAGTTCAAGGCGGTTGCCTTCCGCCAGCATGCGCTGGCAGTACTGAGGAAACGTCTCGCGCAGACCATGCCCCGCCCCTCCGGCGGTTCCGTGCTGATAGACGAGGGACACACGCACGATCAGCGCGCCGACGGTCTGCTCGATGTGCAGCTCCGCCAGCCGCTTGCAGCGCCCGTACAGGTTGCGCGGCACCGGGCGCGCGCTTTCCGGCACTGGAGCCGCCGCGTCCGAGAAGACATTGTCGGTTGAGATCAGCACCATCCTTGCCGCGGGCACTGCACGGGAGAATAGGCGCGCGGCCAGCGGATGGACTCGCCATGGCCCGATGGCCTTGCCGCCGCCCAGCCCGTCAGGGTCGGAGGGTCCGTGCGCGAAGACCACCGTTCCCGCCCCCACAGAAGAGCTCACCGAGCTGACGTTGTCGGCGTCCGACACGTCGCACCGCACCCACGGCACGGTGAGGTATCCCGGATTCCGCCTGCTCGCCGCGACCACCCGCCGGCCCGAGGCGGTGAGGTGCTCGCTCACCGCCGACCCGACAATCCCGGAGCCGAGTACCAGCACCGGATCCAGGAATGCCCTGTCGCTATCCACCACGGCGCTGCAGTTCCGCTCCTCGGCGCCCGGCAGCGGTCCTTGTCACGCGGCTGCGGTTTGTCGCCGCGCGCGTCAGCACTGGGCCTCATCCCGCAGCTGTCCCCATTCCCGGCCGAGCGCGACGAGCATCCCGCGCACGCTGACGTCGAAGGACTCCCTCGCGACCGGCCCGAGGGCGTCCGCCAGCAGCGGAATGCCTATCTCAAAGCGCGCGTTCAGCGTGACGGCAGTCCGATCCTGGCCGACTTCGACGACGTGCCAGTCTCCCTCGAACACGCTCAGGTCGCCCTCGGTCTGACGGAAGCGGACGCACCGTTCCCTGGCGTCGATCCATCCTTCCTCGACCCACCTCAGCACCGCCCCGCGCAGCAGTACTTCCCACTGCGCGGTGCGGCGCTCGCCGTCGTGCTCCAGTACTCTCACCGAGCGAACATCGGGCATGTACCGGGGATAGGACTCGATATCCAGCACCCTGCACCAGACCGCGTCGACATGGCAGCCCACTATCTCGCTGACGGTTACGGACTCCACCCGTCGAGGCATCACGCGGTCCAATCGCCGGGAAGGAACTGCGGCAGCCCGAACGTCTCCTGAATCACGCTCATGTCCCGAGCGGCCCGGATGCCCGCAAAGAACCCCTCGGCCGACCTCAGCAGCGGCAGGCCCTCTCGCAGCTCGAGCAATCCTTCTGTGGCAGCGACATATGCCTCCAGGCGGCCGAGCGCTCTCGACATCGCCGCCTCGCGGTCACCTGCTGATGCCGCCGCCGCCCGGATCATCTCCGCGAGTAGCTCATCTGCTTCTCGGGCGCTGTCCTGATCCGTGCCCGTGGCATAGTCGAAGGACAGGTCGTCGCGGCTCCAGGTAAGGCGGCCGCCGTCGGCGGCTGACCTGATTGCCAGGCACTCGAGCAGTACACGTCGCGTCTGGAGCAGCGCGACGTCGTACTGTGCGTCCGCGATGGCGCCTTCGATGTCTTCCATCCCTGCCTGTACGTAGATGACAAGACGGGAGGCCCCCTGCAGGAGGAAGCCCGCAAGCCGCCGGAAATCGGTGCTCGTCATCGGCGTCCGTCGGTGGCGGTGAGGGCGAACCAGACCATGCCCCGAGCTAGCAGGTCGGCGATTGCAGTCAGGCATTCCCGGCCGTTTGCCAGGGGCTCAGGCACTCCGGGCTCGCTCAGCAAGCGCTGAGCGCTCGGCGGCGCGTCTGAAATGTCGACCCACTCGAAGCCATCGCGGGCGAGGAAGGTACGGCCTCCGATGGACACCGGGATCACGCCAGGGCCGAGACTCGCGTGCACGTACAGGTCATCACCGCAACTGCCGCTCCCGGCCGTTTCCGCCCGGATAACTTCCTCGCACATCGACCAGGTCTGGCGGTCCGCAGGAGCCAGCGGCGCGATGGACGGAAGCAATGCCGCCTCCCGCCGCAGGCCGGCCCGGATCAGCTTGGGGCCAAGCCACTTCTCTCCGAAATAGATCTCACCGTGATCGGCAGCACGTGCCTCCAGGCCGGCCACGACGGTCTCGACGGTCATGAACCACTGATGGCGGGCCGTCGCCGAGTCCCACAACAACTCTCGGTACAGCGAGCGCCGCCGGCACTCGGTATGCCACCAGGCCCGCACGGCCTGCCGGACCTGCTGCTGCCCTATCTCTCGCCGCCACTCCGGCGCGCCGATCAGCGGGCGTCCCAGCGCGAGGCGGGTAAGGGTCTCGAGGCCATCGCGGGCACGCAGCCAGGAGATCCGGCCTTCCGGCAGCGCCACGCGCGGCCAGTCGAGCCAGGCCCTCGCGGAACGGGCCGACGCAAGCGAGAGCATTCGCACATCGACGCGGCGGTCGTCATCGAACTGGACAAGCGGAGCGCGCTGCACGTCCGCGTCGACGACCGAGTACACGTCGACATCACTGCGGCGATTGCCGAGGCCGACACCGAGGGAGCCGGTGACAACCGCGAAGACTGGCTCCCCGAATGTGCGCGGGATGGCCGAGAGCAGGGCGAGGTCGCCAGCGTGCCGGGTGGGCTCCTGAGAGCTCATACCCACGGCTCCCGCACCTCCTCGAGACGAACTAGTCGCACCGCAAGCAGCAGACCGCCGATCCCGAACGCCAGCAGGGCAAGACAGGATAGACCAATTGAAGTCATCTCTCCGAGAATGATATGGCGATATGCTCCTAGCGACCAGTACGCCGGACTTATTCGGCCGATGGCGCGGACCCACGTCGGCAGCAGCTGCGGCGGTGCGATTGCCCCGCCAATTCCGGCGAGCACGGTCGCGGACAAGGTCTGGGCAAGCTGAACCTGACGGCTGGTCCGGCTGACCCCGAGCACGGCCAGGCCGAGGCCCACAACCGCGACGCTCGCGCAGGCGGCGACGGCGGCCAGTTCCCAGATCTGCCCGTGCAGGTCAACGCCGAGCACTAGCGCCCCGCCTAGGACAAGAAACAGCTGCTGCGCGATCCCGACCACGATGATGGGGCAGACCTTGGCGCAGATCACCAGGCCCACTGGTACTCCCGACGCGTTCAGTTGCGTCCAGGTCCCGTAGGTGTACTCCCGGTAGACCGAGTAGGCAGTGCTCCCGATCAGGAAGAAGGAGAACATTACCGCCATGCTCGGCAGCGCAAGCTCGTATCCCGACGCCCCGTGATACCCATCAGCCCGCAGGAACTCCTTGTACAACGGAGCCAGGAAGACCGTGAACACGAGGGGCATGACAATGACGAGCATGAAGGGGAGGACGTCCCGGCGGAGGGCAAGAACCTCGTTATGTGCGATCGCCAGAAACTGCCGGGCGCGATAGTGCGCCCCGCCCGCGGTTGCCACAATCGCCTGGTTCTCCGGCGCGCCACTCAGCGTTTGTTCCCGCACGATTCAGCCCCGTACGAGCTCGGTGTAGGCCGCATCGAGAGTCGAGTCGACCAGGCGGATATTGACCAGGCGCCCGTCCTGTGTTCCGCTCTGCAACTGCCGGCTGATGACGTCGGCAGCGGAATCACCCGAGATGGCGAGCTGCCACTCGCGTTCCGAGTCGTCGCGATAGGTGAACTCGACGGTGGCTACGCTCGCCGCTTTCTCAAAGTCGTAGAGAGATCCGTCCAGCGCCTTGGTGCCCCGGACGATCACGACAACCCGGTCCGGAAAGTGACGCAGTTCCTCCAGGTAATGCGTGGAGTACACGACGGTGCGGCCCTCGGCTGCCAGTTCGGCCGTCAGCTCCAGGATCCGCGTGCGTGATGTTACGTCGGCGCCCGCTGTCGCCTCGTCCATGAGAATCAGGCGAGGTTGTCCCATGAGCGAAATCGCGAGGTTCACGCGACGCCTTTCGCCGCCGGACAGCACGGCCGCGCGCCGATTGAGCACGAGGCCGAGGTCCAGAGCCCGGATCAGGTTGTTCTGAACTCTGCTAGATTGCCGGGCCGAGAATCCATGCAGCCGGCCGAAGAAGTCGAGGTTTTCCCGCACGGTCAGGACGGGGTAGAGGGCCGGGTCCTGTCGTGCGTAGCCGACGAAAGGCTGCACGAGCCGCCGCTCCCGTGGCATGCGGTGCCCGAGGACGTTTACCTGACCGGATGTGGCGTATACGACACCGCTGATGATGGAAAGCAGCGTCGTCTTCCCGGCTCCGTTTGGCCCGATAAGGGCTATGCACTCACCCTGGCGGACCGTCAGGTCGATCCCCGCGAGCGCGACCGTATCTCCATACTGATGGCGGACCGCCTCCAGCCGAATCGGCTCCGGCCCGGTCACCCCTGGATCCCTTCCGTCTGGCCGTGCTTGCGCGGATCTGCCTGCCACACCTGCGCATTCGCGTTGTGCGCGCGTTTCATCTCCCGGCCGACTAGCGCAGCCTCATCTGCCGTCAGTTCCAGAAATGAGATTCTCCAGCACCCCGGCGCGCCGAATGTATCCCCGCGGCCGACGCATCCAGATTCCCGGAACGGAGAATCCGAATCCCCGGCCGTCCCTGGCTGGAGCAGGAGGTGGGGAACGTCGGGTACGTCCAGGCCGGACACAAGCGCCGGTCCGGCTTCCGCTACGAACACCTCTCGCACCAGGCGGGCCTGACGGACGAGGCGGCTTATCACATCGTTAAGTAGCCCCTCAGCGATGAAATCGGCCACGCCAAGCTGCCACGGGCTCGGAGCGCTCGCGTATCCCAGGTCCTTCAGTCCTGGCGGCTCCGTCGCCGACGACCTGATCCACCCGATGCGCACGCCTCCCCCGACGAGCTTGTGGAGACTTCCGACCCTGATGACCCGCGGCGGGAGGGCCTCCTGCGCACTCCACCAGCGGTAGGTCTCGTTGCAGATCACGGTTCGGCCTGCCGTCAGCGCGGCGACGGCGGTGACCTCGTGTCCGCGCAGCGTGGCACCATCGGGATTCCTGGCCGGTGATGTCAGCCACACCAGTTCTGCACGGGCTCTGCAGACCGCCGGTCGTAGGATCTCCGGCCAGGGCGCAGAGCGGACCGCCAGGCCCTGCTGCCGCAGCACATCTGCGACCGCGCCGAACGTCGGACGCTCGATCAGGACTGATCTCGCCCACGTGTGCGCCACCAGCGCGACGGCTCGGATGCCCGGAGTGACGGCAATATCTTCCGGCCGGCAGTCCAGCAGACCGCTGAGCGCCCGGCGCAGGGGCTCCTCACCTCCCCGCGGAGGGCGCCGGTCCAGCGCGCCCATGTGCCGCCCGACCATCTGGCCGAGCGCACGGGCTTCTCCCCCGGTGAGGTAACGACGCCCGTGGTCGCTGGCCGGTGCGGTGGCGTTCACTGGCTGGTCCGCCGTGCATCTTTCCGTGCACCCGGTGACGGCGACCCGCTCAGGTCTATCGTCTCCAGCGGAGGCCCTATCGACGTCACATCGATGTCGCGAGGCACGCGCATGTAGATCGTGGGCGCAAAGAGCGTAGGGCCGGCCCGGACGAGCCAGTTCCCGCCCGAGTACCTGCAGATGGTGACCGTGTCCCGACTGTGGTCCGGCGGATCGCCGGTCCCCAGCTCCACCAGGCGAAGGCACGAGACATTGTTGAGCGGTGGTGGCCGACGGGGTGCCGTGCGCGTGCGCGTGAGCTGGCGCGCGCGGGCGTAGTACCGTGCGCCCGACAGGCTGTAGCTGATGGCCCTGGCCAGGCTCTGCCGCCTGCCGAGCCGCCACGCGTGCCTGGTTGTGAGCGTCCACCTCTGGAGACGTCGCGGCGAGGCGAACGGCCGGATTCGCTCGCGCCTGCCTGCGGTCACCTGCAGGCTCTGAAGTACCCGTCCCAGTGCTGGCGGCCATGCCGCGCAGACCGCCTCTCCTGCCGCCAGGACCTGGCCGGCGAACGCCTCAATGCCCGCGCGGGTGACGAGGTCAGCGGCACGATGCGGGTCGAATGTGTCGTCACAGGCGAGCAGCCTCAGGTCGTTCACATCCTTCAGCCGGATGCAGCAGTCCCCCGCGGCGTTACCGAGAGTGCAGAGAAAGTCGGAATTCGCGTCCCACGAACTGATCGATAGGCCGACAAACCCACAGTGCCGAACGGAGTAGCCCGCGAAATGAATGTCGAGCCGAAGCCGATCACGCCGGCCGTCATCGCCGTCTGGCTCCAGCACAATCTGGCCATAGGGAGTCCCGGTCGCGACATCCACCTTGATCCAGGGCAGTTCGTCAGCGGCCACGACGTATCCCGACCGAAGCAGCCTGCCTGCGACCGTCCACGCGTCCGTGATGTCATCGACGAACAGGTCCAGATCGGACACGTCCCGAACCCCATCGCCGTATCGCGCGATCATGCGGGCGCCCTTGATCGGCAGCGCCGGAATGCCCGACGCGAGCTCGCGCACGAGCTCCCAGCTGGGGTCCAGCAGTTGAACTCGCGAGTTCACGCCGGTCATCCGAGCGGCGAGCGCAGAGCTGACCTCACTCCAGTAGCTGCCGGTCAGCGCCTCCACGCGCGAATAGGCGCGGCGCGAGACCCGATTGTCCTTCAGCCACTGAGCGTAGGAGACCGCGGGCAGGAGATCCGGCGCCAGTTCCTGTGTGCCGTCTATGATCCCCGCCTGCGCCAGGCGGCTTGTTGCCTCTGAGATCACCGGCCGGCCCATCAGCCCTCGCTTCCCGCGCCAGTTCGCTTACTACCCTGATTTCAAGGTATTTGCGGATGAACTGTGAGCCTGCCGTTGCGGTCCAGGTACGCCACATGGCGAGGGAGCCGTCGCAGCGCCGCGAGGATCTTGCTCATTTCGGAGCAGACGCTGCTCGCCTCGCTGCTGCCGAAGATCCACGAGTACTCTTCTCGGGCCTCGTGCGTCCGCTCCGCGACGTTGCGCGCGACGATCTCATCGAACTCTTCGTCCAGAATCAGCGGCGGCGCGTCGGTGACACCCCGCTCCAGGCACGGGAGGATCACCGCCCGCACCCGACCGAACGCCAGTGTCGGCACGTGCAGCGCGCGCGCGAAGTCTGCCGCCACCATCGGAGTCTTCGTGTATTCAGGGGCGTCCCATCCGCCCCAGGCCCCGGACGCGGCGCCCAGTTCCCTCGCTAGTTCCGGACAGTCCCGAATCACCGCCTGACGCAACATCACCACCTCCGGAAATGCGGCCGCGGCGAGGAACTCATCCGAGATCAGCAGCGTTCGGCCGTTCGAAAGGAACGACGCGCCATCTGACCTGAGGAGATTGATCAGGCTCGTGGTCTTGCCCGCCCGGCTGTCACCGAGCAGCAGGTATACCGCGTTGTCAAGCGCCAGGCTCGCCGCGTGCGCCCATATGAAGCCGCGCGCGAGCAGATGGTCGTACAGGGCGTGCCTGACAACCCGGAAGGCATCGTTACTCTCGTACGCCGCTATCACGGAATCCTCGTCACCGGCGCACCGGCCGCGGACCACGACCGGCCCGCCCTGAGTCGCATCGATGAGAGTGCCGCTCCCGGCGACCCAGGTGACGACCCGTCCTCCAGCAGCGCACTGGCGGCCGGTTCGGTGGAATCGCTGCACGACCGGGTCGCGCTGGATCACGACTTCGCGGCCGTCCGATAGCGGCTCCGGTGCGCTCGCGCCTACCGGGTCATGCAGGAGGATGTTCACCGACGCGTCCCCGACGCAGACCTCGCGATAGTCGGGATACAGGGTCTGCAGCAGTTTCGCCAGGTGCCGGCAATCCGTCCGGACGCGGAAGTCTCCCATCCTGGTGAGAGAGATGGTCACCACGTCACGAACCTCCTTCTCCCCGCAACCTGACTGCGGGCGCGGTCCGCCCGCCTGCATCTCGACTCAGGCGGAGCAGTCCCGCCACGGCCGCGGCCCGCCGAGTCCCGCGCCCGGGCATGGACCGATGCAAGCTGCTGCTGGAGCCAGCGCCACTCGCGCTCGAGCGTCTGCTCAGGTCCGTGACTCAGCTGTGGCTCGACGAGAAACGGACCCTCGAAGCCACGGGCGATCAGGTCTCTCAGAATCGAAGGCCAGTCCATGTCACCGCGCCCCAGCTCCCGGTAACGCACTGGCCGCTGCGGTCCGTAATGCCTCCAGCCCTCGCCTTCCGCGTGAGCCGATGCCGAGGGCGCCACCTGGACGTCCTTGACGTGCACCACGGCGGGCACGGACTGCACCTCGTCCAGGAACTCACCAGAGTCATAGCCCAAGATCCATAGGTTGGCAGGATCGTGACAGATCCCGCGGACATCAGGGAAGTCGCCGAGCTTCCGAAACAGATAGCGGATGGACTGCGCGTCCGGGCACATCTCGCGGGCTTGCGGTTCGAAGAGGATTCTCAGACCCAGGGCCTTCGCGCGCCTGAGTACTGGGGAAATGACCGCTGCCAGCATGTCCCATTGCTGCTCCCGTATTCTGCAGCCTGCCGCCTCGTACCACATCGAGAGATCCGGGCACGGGAACGACAGGCGTACGTTCGGCGATCCGGTTTCGCGCGCGAACTGGAAACCCTCCTCTGCCTGCGCCGAGGCGTACCGGACACGCTCGTCATACGGAACTGTGACGTCGAGGATCATCGCTGCGTCCATGCAGGCGCTGACGCACTCGACGCTCGCGACCGCCGACACGACATCACGGTTAACGCGCGTGGCCGACCAGCGATCCAGGAGCCGCCTGTCGACCGGCAGCTCGATCGAGTCGCACCCCAGCCCTATTGCCGTCTGCAGAGCCCGGCAGGCGAGCTCCCCATCCTGCGTGGAGATGCACACGCCCGTGCGCATCCTGTCGACGGTAGGCTCTCGCTGGTCATCCGCCACCGAAGACGCATACCACGGACGCACATACCCGTCAATTACGGCCGCAAGTTCACCAGTGGCCGACAGGTCATGATGATGGTCGGGTAACGGTGCACTATCCCTCAAAAGGATCTGCATCCATCGTAAAGTGTTACGCTGCCGCATAACTGACGATGAGCCTGATGTCGTCGTGCGCGATCCGCGGAACGCGACTCATGCTAGGGGCGCGGAGTGAGCGAGGCAGTCCTTATCACGGGCGCGACTGGGACAGTCGGCGCGGAGGTCTGCGAGCAGATGCGGGCACTGGCCGGATATGACGTCGTTCGCGTTGCCAGGTCGGCAGCGGACGGCCGGGCTGAAGTCGCGTGGACGATGGGCGTCGAGAGCCCGCCTCAGAGCCTGCGAGGACACTGGAACTACGTGATCCACTGCGCCGCGGACACACGCTGGACCATGGACGACCAGGAGGCACTTCAGGCGAATCTGGCATCAACGGTCGCGCTGAGAGCACTGATCGACCGTGACACGCAACTGATCCATGTATCGACCGCCTACTCCGAGGGCCTGCGCGGCGCGGGTACCTCGCGCCAGCGCGGGGACTACCGGAATGCCTATGAGTACTCGAAGGCACTGGCCGAGCAGTGGGTAACGGAGAACGTGCCGACGGCGGTAATCGTGCGGCCGCCAATGATCATAGGCCGTAGCTCCGATGGCGACATCGCCCGGCCTACAGGCGTTTACACCCTGTTTCAGGGGCTAACGTCAGGACTGCTGGCGGCGGTCATCGGGTCGCCGCAGGCACGTATCGAACTCGCGCCGGTGGACGCGGTCGCGCATGTCATCGTGAGTGCAGTGCGGGCGCAACCCTCCGTCCGCAGCCGCAGGATCACCGTTTCTGGCGGCAGCGACGCCCTCACGCTAGGGGAACTGATCGCTCGTGCCTGCGCGCGAATCAACGACGCGCGCCAACAGCACGGCATCGCGGACATAGAGGTGCCTCCCGTGATCGAGCGCGAAAAGTGGGACCGGTTCTTTCTGCCATTTGCGCGAGACCACCTGACGAAGCGCCAATTGGCCGTAATCGAACTCTTGAGCGCGTTCAATGTGTACACATCTTCTGACCGCGGCTTTGAACCTGACTGGCCGGTCAGGGAAATCGGAAAAGCGTTCGACACCTGCGTGGCCTGGTGGTGTCAGCGGTTCCATAGGACGGCGATGCGGGTGCCCATCCCCTGGCGCTTGAAGGTGTCGTGACAATACGAGCTGGAGGCCATCGTTGACGGTACCCAGGGAGACGTTCTACGAACTGCTCGAGGAGTGCCTGGGAGCCGATGTCGCAGAGCTAGGCCCTCAGACGCGGCTTCGCGAAGACCTGAATGCGGACAGCCTGCAGCTACTCGAGCTGCTCACCATGATTGAGGACCGACTCGGCATCGTGCTGCCAGAGGAGCAACTTGAGGACGTCGTAACGGTCGGCGAAGCGCTCAACGCCCTGGACGCGATTACGCACTAGGGTCATGACGGTCGCGAGAAGTCGGCACCGCGTCGGTTGACAGCCGACGCTCACCTACGCGGGAACCCTGGCCTGCTGGGTGCCGGAGGCGTCGATGGCGCCTTCCTTCCCGAGTTTGTTACCGCGGGCGGCACGTTTCAGCGACAAACCCCGCTACGACCCCGAAATGAACGCGTTCGCCCTCGTGCAGACGTATCGGCACCGCAACGGGAAGCGGGCCGACCCGCTATATCCGGCACGGCCGCCCCGCCACCCGACACCGCGCCAGACCGGTTAGATCGCCTGGTGGGAACTCGCACATCGACATGAACGCCGATGACAGGTCATGGCTTATGTCCCGGGTTTGCGGGCCGTTCGGCCATGACCCCGCCGGGGGGCCGTGCGAAAGGCTCGCATTGCCGGTTAAAGCGAATTGCCTGCCCGGCAAGGGCAGGCGTCAGGACGGGAGAAAGACAATGCGCCGCAACACATCCAGCAAGCGTCTCGGGATCGCCGGGGTTGCCCTCGGCGTGATTCTGCTCGCCGTGGGCGGGCTGATGCTGTGGGGATCTGCTTACATCCACAACGACGTCACCAGCCAGCTGTCCGCCCAGAAGGTGTACTTCCCGCCGGCATCGGCCTTCGCCCACCCCAAGGCCGGCACCGAGATCACCCCGTCGATGATCCCGTCGGTGTCGCAGTACGCCGGCCAGCAGCTGCTGACCGGACAGCAGGCCGAGGCCTACGCCGACCACTTCATCGCCGTCCACCTGCAGGAGATCGGCGGCGGCAAGACCTACGCCCAGCTGTCCGCCGAGGCCATGGCCCTGCCGACCACGAGCGCGAAGTACGCCGCCGTTGAGACCCAGGTCCAGACCGTCTTCCGCGGCGACACACTGCGCAGCATGCTGCTGAACGCGTTCGGCTGGTGGAAGGTCTCCCAGATCACCTACATCGCCTCGCTGATCACCTTCGGCCTGGGCGCCATCGCCTTCCTGGCCGGCACCTTCGGCCTGGCCTGGTC
>JASHOV010000469.1 GCA_030038495.1 Streptosporangiaceae bacterium | reverse complement strand
GCCGCTCCCACCACGGGCGCTCCCACCACGGGCGCTCCCACCACGGGCGCTCCCACCACGGGCGCTCCCACCACGGGCGCGACCAGCCACACCCAGCCGCATAACGCGGCCGCACCGGCCAAGCCGGCCGCGCCGGCCAAGCCGGCCGCGCCGGCCAAGCCGTACGAGATGTACGACTCGGTCACCCCGTCGGCCATCCCCGCGGGCGCGCCGATGGCGACCTACGCCGACGGACCCTACGCCGCCTCGCCGTCCCAGGTGACCGGCCACTCCAGCGTGACCTGGATCGACACCAACGGGTCCGACCCCCGTGGCGCGAGCGTGCTGGACGTCGAGCCCGGCGATGCCACCCCGCAGATGGCCGCCAGCTGGGCCAGCCAGCGGCTGGATGACCACCCGCACGGCACGGCGGTCATTTACACCATGCGCAGCGACTGGTCCGCCACCCAGGCCGCGATCTCGGGCCTGCCGGCCTGGCAGCAGCACAATGTCCGGTACTGGATCGCCGACCCGACCGGCGTGCCGCACCTCGTACCCGGGTCCAGCGCCACCCAGTGGTACTGGGGCACCAACTACGACATCTCCACCGTCGCCCCCGGCTTCTAACCCCCGCTGGCCGACAGACAGGCGCCCGCCCCGCCCCGCCCCGCGCACCCGCGCGGGGCGGGGCATCTTCGCGTTGTCAGCCCGCCACCCGGACGTCGGGACCGCGAGCGCTACCAGACGCGCTTGCTTGATCGCGAGGAATGTCCCTAGGGCAATCGTTTGCAGAGCTCTCTTGCGGCTGCCCCATCCGGCGGCACCGAGCACCGGGGTAGGCAACCCCGTTACAGCGTGGTGACGAGATACTCGCTCATCGTGGAGTTGCGCAGCCGGGCAAGGTCAAGGCACGCTGTCACGCTCTCCAGCATCGAGTGAACATTGGCCGTGAGCCGATCGCGATCGCCGCCGGCATTGAAGAACAGCATCGGGTCCGCGACGTGCGCCGCCGAGGGCCAGGCCTCCTCGACGACGCCATGAATTTCGGGGGCGCCCGCGGTCAGCGGCCGGATCACCTCGTTGCGGACGTACCGGCAGCGCGGCTGAAGTTCACCGGACCGCGGCGACTGCGTGCCGTGCCAGCGCTCGATCCAGGTCTGGTAATCGAGCCCGGCAGGCCGGTGGACTAGCGACACCGTCAGCACGCCCGGCGATCGGGTGCCGTCGGCCCAGGTACGCGGGCCGGAGTGCGGCGTGGTGCCGTAGTCCTCGTACAGGGACTCGGTCACCAGGTAGCCGGCGAACCGGAGCCCGATTCCCGCGAGCGCTTCGTCGGTCCCGTTCCGCCGGTCGTAGCTGTCCACCCAGACGCAGACCTCCGCCACGTGCGGGTCCTCGCCGTCGCGTACGGGCACCGGCGACGGTGCCTCAGCGGCCCGTGTGTCGTGCACGTTGACGGTGATCCCGCGCCCGCCGAGGTGCTGCAGGCGCGGCGCCGTTTCGATCAGCAGGCTGTCGCGCAGGGCATCGCCGCGTTCCGGCGACCCCTCATCCCACAGCAGGTAGACGAGTTTTTCCACATACCGATCTCTATCAGGTATCCCGCGCAGCCGCGCCCCGCGCAGCCGCGCTCCTACTCGAACCGCACCGTGTCCGCCCCGGTGATGCGGCCCGGGCCGTTAGGGTTCGAGGGTGGGACTCGAGCCGGGCCTGCGAGCTTCCGTGCGCATCGTGATCGCCGACGCCGATACTGCGATCGCGGCCGGCAGCGGTGACGTGCCGGTGCTAGCCACGCCCCGGCTGCTCGCGCTGGCCGAGGCGGCCGCTGTGATCGCCGTCTCGCCGGCGCTGGCGCCTGGTCAGACCACCGTCGGCACCTCGGCCGTGGTGGAGCACATGCGGGCCAGCCCGGTCGGGGCCGAGGTCGTGGTGGAGGCCGAACTGGCCAGCGCGGACGGTCGACTGCTGACGTTCCGCTTCACGGCGCGGCACCGCCAGCCCGGCTCCCCAGCCCACGAGGAGACCGCGGTCGGCACGGGCACGATGGGCCGCGCGATCGTTGACCGCGAGCGGTTCCTGGCCAGGACGCGGGAGGGATAGCGCCTCCGGAGCGACGCATTACGAACTGGCCGGCAGGCCGGCGCCAGGCTGCCACTCGGGCGCGAGCCTCGGGCCTTTCTGTTGCCGCCTCCGCCAGCCATGCCGAGACTGCCTTGCCCTCGCTCGCCGCAGCCTTGGTGGTTGCCCGGTCTCTGGCGCGAGGCCGTCTTCCGTCGAACGCATCGTTCCCGGCCCTGCCTGACCGCCGAATTACGACTGGTCAGACGTTGAACCTGAACTCGACTACGTCGCCGTCGCGCATCACGTAGTCCTTGCCCTCGATTCTGGCCTTGCCTGCTGCCCTGGCTGCCGCGATCGAGCCCGCCGCCATCAGGTCGTCGAAGGAGACGATCTCGGCCTTGATGAAGCCCCGCTGGAAGTCGGAGTGGATCACCCCGGCGGCCTCGGGCGCGGTGGCGCCCACCGGGATTGTCCAGGCCCGCGCCTCCTTCGGGCCCGCCGTGAGGAACGTCGACAGCCGCAGCGCCGCGAACCCGGCCCGTGCCAGCTGCGCGAGGCCGGGCTCGCCCAGTCCGAGTTCCGCCAGCATCTCCGCCGCTTCCTCGGGCGATAGCTCGGCCAGCTCGGCCTCCGTCTTGGCGTCGAGGAAGATCGACTCGGCCGGCGCCACCAGAGCGGCGAGCCGCTTCCTCAGCTCCTCGTCGGCGAGCTCGGCGTCGTCCTCGT
>JASHOV010000468.1 GCA_030038495.1 Streptosporangiaceae bacterium | reverse complement strand
GAAAGGGGTTCATCTTCGTGACGGCGACCCATCCTCCGGGCAGCCGAGACAACGACCCGAAGGGCGGCCGAGTGGCGATGACCGCGGGCAGGAAGGCGGCGGTCAGTGCCGCCGCCGCGACCGCGGCGACTGCCAGCAGCGCCCAGTGCCGGCCCCGGAGCAGTTCCCTTCCCCGGCGCGGGCCAGGCGAGGCGAGCTGCGGCGGCGCCAGGGCCTGGCCGTGAGGTCAGGCGGGACCGGCCGTCTGCCGCGGCGCCATCCGGCAGGCGCTGCCCATTTGTTGCAGGTCACGAGGTGTCGGACCACCACTCGTAACGATTCAGAGTCATCAAGGTCAAAAACCAGCTTTCGTGTCAGTCTGGGCGGGTCGTTGGCGACCTCTTAGGAGATGTACCTTGCGGGCTGCAGCAACACTTACCGCCGTGGCGGCGGTTCTCGGCGCCACACTCGTCGGAGTTCCGCTGGTCACCGCTAATCCGGCCGGCGCGAACGAGGAGACGATCTCGCAGAATGTGTCACGCGACGGCTGGGACAGCAGCGAGCCCGGGCTATCCCCGGCCGCGGTGCGGGCGAAGCGCTTTGGCCAGATCTTCGACACGCGTGTTAACGGGCAGGTGTTCGCGCAGCCGTTGGTCGTGGGCAACAGCGTGCTTGTCGCCACCGAGGATGACTACGTCTACAGCATCAACCGCACCACGGGCGCGGTGAACTGGTCGAGGCAGCTTGGCTCTCCCTACGCGTCGGCGGCGGAGGATTGTGTGCAGACCCCCGTCGTACTGCCGTACATCGGTGTGACGAGCGCCCCGGTCTACGACCCGAGCAACGGAACGCTGTACGTGAGCGGTATGCTCTCCGGCCCGCCCGGCGACGACACTGACTTGTCAACCGCGAACCCGACGTATGACCTGTTTGCGCTTAATGAGAAGACCGGCCACATCGACTGGAAGAAGCCAATCGAGGGGTCCCCGACCAACAACTCCAGCATCAAGTTCCACGCTTCCATGCAAATGCAGCGCACCGGCCTGCTGCTTTTCAATGGCTCGGTGTACATGGGCTATGGCGCGCTCTGCGCGGACGGTGCCGCGGACCATCAGTACGTCGGCTACATCGCCGGGGTGAACACTAAGACCCGGTCCGAGACGCTATGGACCGACCAGTCGAACGACCCGACCGACCCGGGCCAGTACGGCGGCATCTGGCAGGGCGGCGGCGGGCTGCTGGCGGTCGGGAAGAGCATCTACTTCGCGTCCGGGAACGGCACTGCGCCGCCGCCGGGAACGGCAGGCCGTGCCGCGCCTAGGGTTGCCCACCTCGGCCAGTCCATGGTCCAGCTCGATGTCGAGCGCAACGGCTCGCTGCGGCCCGTCGACTTCTTTTCCCCTGGCGATGCGGATCGGATGACCGCCGTCGACCACGACTTCGGGTCCGGCGGCCCGATCCTGCTGCCGTTCGGCACCAAGGACTACCCGCATCTGTTCGTAACGGCCGACAAAGAGGCAGAGATCTATCTGCTCAACCAGGCCCACCTTGGCGGCCGCAGCAGCTCCCCGACGGGCAGCACCGCCGTCTTCACCAGCTCACCCAGCCTCGTCCATGACCCGGTCACCGATGGCATAAACGAGACTATTCACGGGCTGTGGGGGCACATGGCCGCCTTCGCGGGCCGTGGCCCGACCGGGAAGCCCGTGGACTATATCTATTACGAGGGCACGGGCTGGGGCAGCGAGGACAACATGTACGTCCTCAAGTTCGATGGGCACAACCCGGCCAAGCCGGTACTTCGGCGCGTGGGCACCACACCTCAGTCCTTCGGCTTCTCCTCCGGGTCTCCGGTCATCACATCCAACGGCGCCGCCGCGGCCTCGGCCGTTGTATGGGAGGTGCAGACAGAAGACAACTACGGGACAAACGGCGCGCTCCTTGCGTACTTGGCAGTGCCCGGTCCCAAGGGCGTACTGAAAGAGATATGGTCGGCGCCGATTGGCGACGCATCCCAGTTTTCGGTCCCGGCGACCAGCGATGGCCGCGTCTACGTGGGCGCTAGGAACGATGCCACCGCAGCGACCACGGGGAGCAACGCCAACGCCTGCCCGACCGACTTCGAGTCGGCGACCTATGCGAGGACCGACAGCGCCTGCGTGGGTGAGGTGTACGGGTTCGGAACCCGCAGCGCGCAGCTAGCCGGATCGAGTGTCAGCTTCGGGCGCGTCGCCGTCGGGCATGCCGCCACCAAGATCGTTACCTTGACCAACACCGGTGACACCCCGGTGACGATCAGGAAGGTTAGGACGCCGTCCGTTCCCTTCGGAACGCCGGCGAGCCAGCTGGTCGGCCGGCGGATCGCACCTGGTGCCCGCCTCAGGTTCCGGGTCACCTTCAGCCCGCAGGCCATGGGCACGATCACCGGGAAGTACCAGGTGACCACGACAGACGGATTCAGCACCCGCAGCACGAAGATCACTGTAAGCGGCACCGGCTCGGCGTCGACCAGAGGCGTGGCCGTCGTTCCGTCGCCCGGCGGTGGCTGGACGCTGAACGGCAGCGCGAAAATGACAGGGACGACCCTGCAGCTCACCCCGGCCGTGCGGTATGCGTCCGGCTCGGCCGTCTTCTACCAGCCGCTGACGAGCAACGGGCTGAGGGCCAGGTTCACGGCGCGCCTATCAGGGAGCGTCGGTGCCGGTGGCCTGACCTTCGCGCTGCTCAACCCTGCGCGGTCGAGTGTTTCCTCTATCGGGAAGACCGGCAGCGACCTCGGGTTCGGTGGCCTGTCCGGTGTCGCGGTCGTGCTCGGTACGCATAAGGATGCCGGTGACCCCTCCGGCAGTTACATCGGCATCGCTACCGGAACCACGAAGGGCCGGCTCGCGTTCGCCGCCACGTCGACGGACGTACCTAACCTCCGTGCCGGACGGCACGTCATCGGGGTGACGGTCTCGGGTAGCAAGATCTCCGTGACGGTGAACGGGACCCTGTACCTGTCAGCGACCGTAACGCTCCCGGCGTCTGTGCTGGCCGCATTCACCGGTGCCTGCGGGCGCCAGGATGGCGTTCACGCCGTCTCCGCTGTCTCGGTGTCCTCCGGCGCAGTGACCGTTGCCCCGCCCGGCGGCGGGTGGTCGTTCAACGGAACGGCGGCCATGGCGGGCGCGGCCGCCACGCTGACTCAGGCGCGGCCAAGCGAGGCGGGCGCGACAGTGTTTCCCCGCGCGGTGAGCACCTCGTCGTTCAGTGCGACCTTCGACGTGGCGCTGGGCGGCGGCACCGGTGGTGAGGGCATGACGCTCGCCCTGCTGAACCCGGGCGCCAGGGTGACCTCTGTGGGCGGGGACGGCCAGGGCCTCGGCTTCGCAGGCCTGAATGGCGTCGCGGTCGTGCTGGGAACCGAGCAGGTCGACGGCGCGCCGTCTGCTGACTTCGTCGGGATTGAGAGAGGCAGTGGCGGCAGCGTGCCGTCGCTCGTCGTCACGAAGGACCTGACTGGCCTTATCAACCTTCGAGCCGGTACGCATACGGTGACCGTGTCCCTGAAGGCCGGCAAGCTAACCGTGACCATCGACGGTTCGCGTGTGCTGACCCAGGCGGTGACGGTGCCATCATCGGCCTACGTTGCCTTCACCGGTAGCACCGGAAACCTGACCGACTTGCACCTTGTCCAGGACGCGGCCATCTCGGCCGGGTAAGGGCCGGCCATGCGGGCCGACCTGCCAGGGACTGGCGAGCGCCAGGTTTGGGTGCGGCAGTCGCCGACCGGCGAAGGCGTACTTCGGCACTCAGAAGGCAATCCGCAGCCGCAGCAAGTTGCTGAGTGCAAATAAACCGAATCACAACCTGAATTTATGAATAAATATTACATCTACCGATAGGCAGCATTCGTTATTCCTGATAGTCTCCTGCCGCGTTTAGGCGAGATTAGCCGTGCCGGGCCATCCGTGTCCAGGCGGCCCTGGTCGCGCGATGCGCCCGGTTCGGCGACGGCGGCGAATGGAGACTTGAATGATAGGTTCTCGCGGACTAGTCCGCGGCGCGGCCACGACCGCGATCGCGGCACTCGGGATGTTCGGGGTCGGCAGCGCGGCGGTGGCTCCGGCCAGCGCCACCGCGGCTTCGGCGGTGGGAGCCGCGGTCCACGTGGTTCCCTTTGTGACCGGGCACATCGTGGCGGCGGGCGGGATGAAGCAGCCGCCGACCACGGCGGAATGCCAGTCGGACTTCGGCATCAATTGCTACCAGCCCTTCCAGCTGCAGAAGGCCTACAACCTGGCCCCCCTGTACAAGCGGGGCATTGAGGGTAAGGGCGAGACGATCGTCATCGTCGATGCCTTCGGCTCCCCGTCCATCGCCTCCGACCTGAAGACCTTCGATGCGGAGACCGGACTGCCCAACCCGCCCTCCTTCAAGGTCATCACTCCCGAGGGGCCGATCACCACCAACCCCTCCAACTGCACGTCCACGTTCACCCCCAATGGGCCGGACCTGTGCTCCGACTACTACGGCTGGACTGACGAGACGAGCCTCGACGTCGAGTGGTCGCACGTGATCGCCCCGCAGGCCAACATCCTGCTGGTCGAGACCCCGGACTCAGAGACCGAGGGCATCTACGGGTTCCCCCAGATCGTGGCGGCCGAGAACTACGTCATCGACCACCATCTCGGCGACGTGATCACGCAGAGTTTCGGCGCCAGCGAGGAGAGCTTCACCAGCCCGCGTCAGATCTACTCGCTGCGCTCCGCGTACTTCAACGCGCTGCGCCACGACGTGACGGTCCTCGCGGCCAGTGGCGACCAGGGCGCGAGCAACGAGTACTGCGACCCGAGCAATGGCTGCGCGAACCCCGACAACATTTTCTGCTGCACCTCGACCAGGCAGATCGACTGGCCGTCGTCGGACCCGCTGGTGACTGCGGTGGGCGGCACCCAGCTGCAGCTTGACGCCGAGGGCAACCGGACCGCCCCGGACCGTGTCTGGAACGACTCCAGCACTACGGTCGGTGTGACAGGGCCCGCCTACACCTGGGGGTCGAGCGGCGGAGGCCATTCCAGTGTCTTCGCGCGCCCGCCGTTCCAGAACGGGGTGGCAGGCATCGCCGGCGACAGCCGGAGCACGCCTGACATCGCGATGAGCGCCGCGGTCAACGGGGCGGTCGACTTCTACGACACCACCGACCCTGGAGTCAACGGCTGGGGAATCGTGGGCGGCACGAGCGAGGCATCCCCGCTCTTCTCCGGCATCGTGGCCCTAGCCGACCAGGTGGCGGGGCACAGCCTCGGCTACATCAACCCGGCGCTGTACGCAATGGGCGAGAGCGGGTCGCGGGGCATCGTTCCGATCTCCACGGGCAGCAACACCTACATCTACTGCCTGCCGGCCGACGTCCAGAGCAACGACTCCTGCGCCTCGAGTTCCGACCTGGTGACGGTGCCTGGCTTCACCGCCGACGGTTACTACAACGACGCGACCGGATGGGGCACCGTGAACGCCGCCCTGTTCGTTCCGGCCCTGGCCCGCTACGCGGGATCGACGGGTTTGCACCACAACCACCACCGGTGAGCAGTCGGAAGGCCGGAGGGAGGCCAGGTGCCGTCCCTCCGGCCTTCCCGGCCTTCCCGGCCTTCCGGCCTCCGCGAATCGCGGAATTGGCCACATCCTGAGCGGGCGCCGCACGATGCCCGCGCGAACGCGTTAGCCGACGAGGCTGCGTGCCGCGGCCGCGATATGACTCGCGTTGATGCCGGCCGCGTCCAGCAACTCGGCGCTGGTGCCAGAGCCCGGCATCTCGCGGACGGCGAGGCGGATAACGGACAGCGTCGCCGGGCCGGCCTCGGTGAGCGCGTCGACCACGGCCGAGCCGAGGCCGCCTTCCGGATGGTGATCCTCGGCGACGACGAGGCGGCCGCCGGTGGCCGCGACCGCTGCGGTGAGCGTGCCCGTGTCGACGGGTTTCACCGAGTACAGGTCGATGACCCGCGCGCTGACGCCCGTGGCCTGCAGCTGATCGGCCGCGGCCAGGCATTCGTGCAGCGTTACGCCCGCCCCGATCAGCGTGACCTGATCGGCATCGCTGCTGCGCAGCACCTTGGCGCCGCCGACAGGGAACGATTCGCTCGCCGCGTACAGCACCGGGTACGCGCCCCTGGTCGTGCGCATGTAGCAGACACCCTTCAGGTCCGCCATCGCCGCGACCAGCGCGGCGGCACTGGTGGCGTCGCTGGGATACAGCACCGTCGAGCCGTGCACGGCGCGCATCATGGCCAGGTCTTCCAGCGCCATCTGTGACGGGCCGTCGGCGCCGATCTCGACGCCCGCATGGGAGCCGCACAGCCGGATGTTGGCCTGCGATATGGCGGCCATCCGGATGAAGTCATAGGCCCTGGTCAGGAACGCGGCGAACGTCGAGGCGAAGGGCCGGAAGCCGCGCGCGCTGAAGCCGACCGCGGCGGCGATCAGCTGCTGCTCGGCGATGTACATCTCGAAGTACCGCTCCGGGTAGGCCTGCGCGAACAGGTCGGCAAACGTGGAGTTGCTTACCTCGCCGTCCATCGCGACCACGTCGGGGCGCACGCCAACCGCGGCCAGCGCCTCGCCGTATGCCCTGCGGGTGGCAGCCTTCTCGCCCACCGGGTACGTCGGCAGCTTCACCCCGCCAGCGCCGTCGGCGACGGCGGGAGAAGGCCGGGATGAGGGCTCGGGCACTGGCCCGCGCACCACGAGATGCCGCTCGCCGCCGAGTTCGATGATCGCGCGCTCCGCCATCTCCGGCGGGAGCGGCTTGCCGTGCCAGCCCTCCTTGTCCTCGACCTCGGAGAAGCCGCGGCCCTTCCTGGTGCGGGCCAGGATGACGGTCGGCTGGGCGCCGCCGGCGTCGCCCGCCTCCCGCATGGCGTGGTCGATCTCGCCCAGGTCGTGACCGTCGATGACGATCACCCTGGCGCCGAAGGCCGAGGCTCGCCGGCGGTAGGTGTCCAGGTCCCACGACAGCTCGGTGGGGCCGCGCTGGCCGAGCCGGTTTACGTCGACCATGACGACGAGGTTGGACAGCTTGTAGTACGAGGCCTTATCGAGCGCTTCCCAGATGGACCCTTCCGCCATCTCGCTGTCACCGCACAAGACCCAGATGCGGTAGGGCGCCTCCTCGACGTACTTGCCGGCCAGCGCGACGCCGACGGCATCGGGCAGGCCCTGGCCGAGCGAGCCGGTCGCCACGTCCACCCACGGCAGCGCCGGCGTCGGGTGGCCTTCCAGCCGCGACCCGAACCGCCGGTACCCGGTCATCAGCTCGTCGTCGGACACCACCCCGACCGCCTTGAAGACCGAGTACAGCAGCGGCGACGCGTGCCCCTTCGAGAAAATGAGATGGTCGTTGTTCGGATGAGCCGGGTCGTCCCAGTCGTAACGCAGGTGCCGGCCAATCAGGACCGCAAGCAGATCCGCTGCGGACATGCTTGAGGTCGGGTGCCCGGAGCCCGCGGACGTGCTCGAGCGTACGGAGTCGACACGCAGCTGCTGCGCCAGCTCACTCGCGAGGCTGAGATCTATGTCGGTCTTGATGGTGGTTGGGCCAGCCACGGGTACCTCCTGGGCTTCTTCCTTTTGTGCCGGGCAAGCAGCGGGTCAGGCGGGGTAGTCGCCAATACGCGCACGTACCCGCGCAGTGGGCGGCGACACGCCGGCCGGGCCGCGACTGAGAGCGCGGCGACGTCAGCTGGTGCGGTGCCCGCCCCGCCCCGGCTCGGAGAATCGCGGTGCGCTGTCCTCGCCGGGCAGGCGGGCGGCGTTGGCGGCGAAGCTGATGGCGTGGTACCACCCGCAGAGCATCGGCAGGTCAAGCAATTGCTCGGGGCTGAACTCGACCGTGAGCCGGCCCCACAGCTCGTCGCCGATGTCGGAGGCGTCGTGGAGGGCGTCCGCCGCCTCGATGAGAACCTGGTCGCGCGACTGCCCCCAGCATGGGTCGGCCGCGCTGCCGGACGCGAGCGAGGCGACCTGCGCTCCCGACAGCCTCGCCTTTGCGGCGAAGCGGGCGACGTGCACGCCCCACTCGTACTCGCATCCGCACCGGGCGCAGGTCCTGTCGATGAGGATCTCGCGGTCCCGCAGCGGTAGCGACAGGCGGCGGCTGAGTTCGTAGCCGCCCCAGCCTGCCATAGCCTCGGTCATGGGCATGTTCCGCACAAACGTCCTGAACAGCCGGATCGCCGGCTGGCCCGGCGGCATCATCGCCGTGAGGCGCTCGGCAACCGGCGGTGCGTACGGCGGCCGGAGTGGCTCGATGCGGGGCTTCATGGGGAACGCCTCCCGTTTCTGAATCCGAAACGTCGTCACCCCACGGTATCGTTTCTGATACCGAAACGCCAGGCGATGGCCGAGATCAGCCGGGGGTGCGGGTGACACGACGACAGCCCCGGCCGGGCGGGCCGGTCCGCGGATCATCGACGGGCAGGCCGGTCATGGCCGCGATGGACCTGCTGGGGCGCCGCTGGGCGCTGCGCATCCTGTGGGAACTGCGCGGCGGGCCGCTCGGGGCCAGGGAGCTGCAGGACCGCTGCGACCGGATGTCGGCCAGCGTGCTATACGAAAGGCTTCGGGAGCTCACCGACGCCGGACTGCTGACCCGCGACGAGTCGGGCGCTTACCTGCTCTCCGGCCTGGGAGCCGACCTGAGCACGGCGCTCGCGCCGCTGGACGCCTGGGCCAGGAAATGGGCGGCCGCCCTGGCTGGAGATGAGCCCGGCTGACCGGGCATCCGGCCGCCGGGCGGGCGTCATCCGGTCGCTGGCGGCTTGCTCAGCGAGGGCTCCGGAGGTCGCAGCGCCATGATGAGCGAGACAAGCCAGCCGATCACCGTCCAGCCCAGCAGCGCGTTGGTGACGACGACGGAGAAGATGTGCGGCACATGGCGGAAATATCCGACGATGCTGGGCAGCCAGTACATGCCGAGCACAATCAGGATGAGGGCAAGCATCGCGAGTAAGGCGATCACGTCCATGATGATCATGTCCGATCTTGCTGGCTAAATCCCGAGCGATGCCACTGTAATGGCGAAAGACCGGACCCGATGCTACTTAGCGCAACCCTGTCGCAACGCAGCGCCTCGATAACCGCATTTGTGCGGCTTTCAGCGCGAGTGCACGAGCGCGGTCAGGCGGCGGCGGGCGGCACAACGACCACCATGATCATCTCGACCGGAACGTTGCCCGCGTTGACATACCGGTGCGTCGCCCCGCCGGGGAATCTCGCGGACATCTGCGGCCCGACCGCGTACTCGCGGCCCGCGACCGTCAGCGTTACGGTGCCTTCCCTGACCCAGACCATTTCCCTGGTGTCGGCGGCGTGCGCATCGCCGCCGACGACATCTCCCGGCTCGAGCCGGAACGTCCAGAGTTCCGCGGCCCACGGGGCGTCGGTCGCGCCCACGATCACGCCGTTCCCGCCGGACTGACCATGCCAGAGCGTGCGGAATGACGCCGAGTCGGTGATGGTCACGCCGGGCTCGCCCGAGGTCTCCACCAGCCTGGTCACCGGCACGCCAAACGCATCCCCGATCCTGGCCAGCGTGGCCAGGTTCGGGTTCGACTTGGCCTGCTCGATCGCGACGAGCACTCCCTTGCTGACGCCGGACCTGCCCGCCAGGTGATCCAGCGACCAGCCCCGCTCGGTACGCAGCGCCTGGACCGCGCGGGCGACTGCCGCCGTGATATCCGGATGAGTGGCCATGCGCTCCGCTGCCTCGCCGCGCCGCCTTGCGGCGGTCGGTATAATGTACCAACTAGACCTATAGACCGACCGGAGTCTGCTTCCGATGGTGACCATCTTCGCGCTTACCGCCGCGTTGCTGTACGGCTCGGCCGACTTTCTCGGTGGTGTTGCCACGCGCCGGGCCCGCGCGATCGCCGTGCTGCCGCTGTCGGCGGCCTCGGGTGGGCTGGTGGTGCTGGTGGCAGCGTTGCTGACCAGCCAGTCGGCGAACGTGGCCGGCCTTGGCTGGGGCGCGGCGGGCGGCGCGGTCGGCGGTATCGGCCTGATGGTGTTCTACGCGGGCCTGGCCGAAGGCCCCATGAGCGTGGTGGCGCCCGTGTCCGCGCTGATGTCGACTGTGCTGCCGGTCGGGGTCGCGCTGGCCGAGGGCGAGCACCTGACCGGGCTCGAGTACGCCGGCGTGGCCCTTTGCCTCTTCGCCATCGTCATGGTCAGTTCCGCCGGGTCCGGTGACCCACGGCCTGTCGGGCGAGGCTGGCTCCGCGGGTGGTTCGGGCGCACCGGGTTTCACGGCCGGGCGGTCGGCTACGGGCTTGTCGCCGGGACTGCCTTCGGCCTGTTCTTCCTCTTCCTCAGGAACGCCGGCCGGGAGGGCGAGCTGTGGCCGGTGACCGCCGCCCGATTCGCCGGGCTTGCCGTGATTCTTCTCGCGGCGGTCGTGACTCGCACCAGGCCGGTGCTGACCGGAGCCAGCACGAGGCTGCTGCTGGCCACCGTCGGCTCGGGGGCACTCGACGCGACCGCCAATGTCTTCTACGTCTACGCCACCAGGGCCGGGCTCTTCGGGCTGGCGGTCGTGCTCATCTCCCTGTACCCCGGCATCACCGTGGTGCTGGCCAGGTTCGCGCTGAGTGAGCGGATGCGGCCGACACAACGTGCCGGGCTGCTGCTGGCGGGCATTGGCGTCGCACTTGTCACGATCTGACCGGCCTGGGTGTCCGGAGTCAGTGCGCACCGGTGCCGGAGTGCCGGGACGTGGCCCAGATAAGCTCGTGCGGCCGGACGCCACTTGCGATGCCGTCCAGCCGCACGAACCCCGGGGAAGGGGACCCAGCGCCGACGCTACCTAGTCGTCGAAGTTCCTGGTTAGGCTCTCGCCATCCTCAGCGTCATCGGCGCTGGACGGAAAGAGCATCCCACATACCAGCAGGTAAAGCTGCTCGGGATACGGAATATATTCAACATTTCGCAACGCCTGGTCCTGGCCGGCGGACTCGACGATGAACTCGCCATAGCCCAGGAGCCGACCGGGAAAGGTTCGCCGGAAGCTCATGTCCGTCACCTTCGGCAGCGGCATCATCGCCACCTTCCGGGTGAGGAAGCCCGTGGTGAGCAGAAGCCGCTCGGTCGTCACGACGAAGTAGTCGACGGACCAGTTGAAGACCTTCCAGATGAGGCGCAGTAGCAGCACACCCCAGGCGATCCAGATGATGCCGCTGAGCACGCCGTGCACGACGGTTGCGGTTAGCAGGCCTGCTACGAGCAGGCCACCCAGCGCCTGCGCACTTGGTGCGATCAAGACGGCAGGATGCTGGCGGACGGTTGCGACCTGGACCTCGCGGGGAAGCAGGTACTTGTTGATAGTCACCGGTGCGCGCGCGCCGGCGGCGGACTGGGGTCGCATCGACTAAAGCTTGTTGACGAACTTGGACATCGAGTTGCCCGCGTCCTGCAGACCGTGCAGCGCGCTCTTGAGGAACCCGGCCGCACCGTTCGGGTCGGTGGCGAGGTAGTAGACGATGAAAATGACGATCGCCCACGTAATGACCTTCTTCAGCACGTGATCACCTCCTAGATGCGCTCGCGGGCGAGCCGTTACTGTACGTGAGCACGCAGTCCGCGTTTGCCGTTACCACCAGCATAGCTCAGTGCATTTTGCCGACCAATGACCACAACCCAAGCAACCATACGGGATCCACCTCCCGCTGGCGCGCCGGCACGCGGGACGCTCGCAACCGGAGGCGAGTCCGTGTAGGGTGCGTACCCGCTCTGCGCCCAGAACCATGCGCGAGGCCCCAGAGTCTGACACCATTTCCCTTCTGGAACCCAGGCTGCGGGGTGTCGATGACCGATTTGAGCGCCAGCGACTTTGCTGTCGTCGTTTACCGGGAAGATGACATGTGGGACGTTGATGTCCTGCCCGTGGCGCTGACGGAAAATCTCGATGGCCTGATCCTGGCGGTGCGGCAGCAGCCGAGCAGGGGCGGGGCAGTTGGCCTCGCTGCGGTCGGAGATGACTTTTTCGTAGCACTTCGTGTCCTAGGCAGCCAAGTGTCGGTTTTCCTGTCCGACGTAACGGCCTCGGTTGACTGGCCGCTCGCCCGGCAGGTACTGGACTACCTGGACATACCCGTCCCCGAGGACGAGGACCTGGATCAGGTCCTGCCGGTCGGCGATATGTCGATCTTCGCCGACCTGGGACTGGACGAAATGGATCTTGGCGCCTTGTCCGGCAATCTCGACCTGTTCCCCGACGAGGTACTCGCGAGCATCGCCAGGCGGCTTGGATTCGGCCCGGCGCTGGAGCGCGCGCTCGACTCGGCGCTGGGCGCCTAGCGGGCTCGCAGGCCGGTGACTGGCTACAGAGCCGGATTCGAGCCGGCTATGCGCGAGGCGTTAGCCGAGGCCGGCGCTTCCGGTTCCGACGTGCCCGTGGGTGCCGTCGTGCTGGACGCGTCCGGATCGATCATCAGCCGGGGGCGCAATCTGCGCGAAGCGGAGCACGATCCGACCGCGCATGCGGAGATAGTGGCCATTCGCGCTGCCGGGGCCGCGCGCGGCGGCTGGCGGCTCGAAGACTGCACCCTGGTCGTGACGATGGAGCCGTGCACGATGTGCGCGGGCGCGGTCCTGGTCGGACGGCTGGGCAGGCTGGTCTATGGCGCCGCCGACCCGCGCGCGGGCGCCGCGGGCTCGGTCTGGGACGTATTGCACGATCCGCGGCTTGGACCGCCGGTAGAGGTGGTAGGAGGCATCCTGGCGGCAGAATGCGCCGCGCTGCTCCGGGGCTTCTTCGAGGAGCGCCGGTAGCCGGGCTGCGCGATAGCAGAATCAGCGGCTGGCTCGGGTAGGCTCTCCTGCGGTGGAGTCGCCTAGTGGCCGAGGGCGCACGCCTCGAAAGCGTGTGAAGGGGCAACCCTTCCGTGGGTTCAAATCCCACCTCCACCGCCACTGACCTGTCGCTCATGTTGTACTCCTGTGGCTGCGATCCCGGCACACGCCTGGGCGCTCGCCCGCGAGGCGACCCGGGCTCGTCGGCCAGGGGATTGACCGGAAGAGCCGGAACGACCAGTTCCGGGCCGGACGCGTCGTCAGCACCGCTGCACATTTGCCCGATCAGCCGCCGAGTTGTCACCCTGTGCCCCGGAAGCCGCTTACCCTTGCCGGCATGCCGGTATTCGGGTCGATGCACGAACTGTGGGATCGCGTCAGCGGGACGCAGCCGGTTCCGCCCGCCTGGGTGATAGCGGTGAGCGGCGCGATCGCGCTGCTGATCGTGGCGGACTCCCGTACGTGGCGGCTGGCCCGGAATTCGATCACGATCGCGCACGAGGGCGGTCACGCGCTGGCGTCCGTGCTGAGCGGCCGGCGGCTGGACGGCATCCGCCTGCATTCGGACACTTCAGGCGTGACTTACTCGCGCGGCAAGCGCACCGGTCCTGGGGCAGTGCTCACCTCGCTGGCCGGCTACCTTAGCCCCTCGCTGCTGGGCGCTGGGGCGGCCTGGCTGCTGGCCGCGCACCACGTGACCGCGATGCTGTGGCTGCTGCTGGCACTGCTCGCCGCGACGTTCCTGGCGATGCGCAACGCCTACGGTGTGCTGGCCGTGCTGGTTACTACCGGCGCGGTCCTGGCGGTCAGCTGGCTGGCAACCTCCGCGTTCCAGGCGGCATTCGGCTACACCGCCGCGTGGTTCCTGCTCATTGGCGGGGTTCGCGCGGTCGCCGAGCTGCAGAGCCAGCGCCGCCGCCGGCGGCGCCGCGGCGAGGTGAGCACGTCGGATGCCGACCAGCTTGGCCGGCTGACTGGAGTGCCGGGCGGCGCCTGGGTCGCATTCTTCGCGCTCGTGTGCGTTGCCGCGCTCGTCCTCGGCACGCGCCTGCTCATCCCCGGCTTGCTGCACATGCCGCACCTCGGCGGCTAGCGAGGGTCAGCCAGCCAGCGGGCAGGCGGCTCCCGTCGTTCAGGTACCGCCTCCGCCGCCATTGCGATGCCGAGCTGCGGGTAACTCCTTCTGCGGCGGCGGTTCTGGCCGCGGTTCCGGCGACTGCGGCTCGTCGAGGTCGAGCAATCTGACGTGCAGGACCGAGCGCTGCTGCAGCGCCGCGCGCAGCGCGCGATGCAGCCCGTCCTCCAGGTAGAGCTCACCGCGCCACCGGATCACGTGCGGGAAGAGATCGCCGTAGAAGGTGGAATCGGTCGCCAGCACCGTGTTCAGGTCGAGCACGTTCTTGGTCGTGATCAGCTGGTCGAGCCGGACTGGCCTTGGTGGTATTTCCGCCCACTGGCGTCCGGTCCGGGCGTGATCGGGGTAGGGCCGCCCGTCCCCTACCTGCTTGAAGACCACGGTCTGAGTTTAAGGGAGTCTTGGTCTGGGCGCTGGTGCCGGTCACCGCGGTAGGTCTCGGTGCTGGTGATTGCCGCGGCGATGGGTTGCCGGCAACGGCGGATGCCGACATGGGGTATCGCGTGGCAGCATCGGAGCATGCCCAGTCGCGGCGGCTCAGCAGGCAAATCCGGGAAGGCCGAGCCTGCCGCGCGCGCGGGCAGGCTCGCCCGCTATCAGGCCATGCGCGATTTCGCGCGCACCCCGGAGCCGGCCGGCGGCACCACGGCTGAGTCCGCTGCGGCCGCCGTTCCGGTTCAAAGGCGCTTTGTGGTGCAGCGGCACCGGGCCCGCCGCCTGCACTACGACCTCAGGTTCGAGATCGACGGCGTGCTGGCGAGCTGGGCGGTGCCGAACGGGCCGACCCTGGACCCGGCGGTCAAGCGGCTCGCGGTGCACGTCGAGGATCACCCGATCGAGTACCTGGATTTCGAGGGCGTGATCCCGCGCGGCGAGTACGGCGGCGGTGACGTGATCGTCTGGGATCTGGGCACCTGGGAGCCACACGAGACCGACGACCCCGCCGCCGCGGTCGCTGCCGGGGAACTGCATGTCGACGTGACCGGCGTTAAGCTGCGCGGTCGGCTCATCCTCGTCCGCCGCGGCCGGGACGAGAAGCAGTGGCTGCTGCTGCACAAGGACGACGAGTACGCGGTGCCCGGCTGGAATCCCGAGGACCATCCGGAGTCGGTGCTCTCCGGCCGGACCAACGATCAGGTCAAGGCGGATCCTGACCGCATGTGGCGATCGGACCTGCCGCCCGCGGAGGCATCGGTGGCCCTGCGGCCGGAGGCCGCCAAGACAACACCGCGGCCGGAGGCCGAGATCCGGGGTCCCGCGGAGGCCGACCTGGCGGCCCTCGACGAGCTGGGGCGGAACGGCAGCTGGCAGGTATTCGGCCGCCAGTTGCGCCTGACCAACCTGGACAAGGACATCTTCCCTGCCCGGCCCGGAGAGTCGCCGGTGACCAAGCGTGAGCTGATCCGCTACGCCGCGGTCGTCGCGCCGGTGATCCTGCCGTACCTGGCCGGGCGACCGCTCAACATGCACCGGTTCCCGGGCGGAGCTGGGACCGGCGGGTTCTGGCACAAGCAGTTGCCCGAGCATGCGCCTGCCTGGGTCCCGCGGTGGCACAACCCCGACGCCCGGCGGGACAAGACCGACACCTATCTCGTCGTAGACGAGCCGGCCGCGCTGGTGTGGGCGGCAAACTTCGGCGCACTCGAATGGCACGCCTGGACGGCGCTGGCCAGCGCGCCCCGCAGTCCGACCTACGCCCTGATCGACATCGACCCCGGCACCGCGACGACCTGGGACGACGTGCTGGTCCTGGCGCGCCTGCACCGCACGGCGCTGCAGCACCTGGGGGTCAGGGCGCAGCCCAAGGTGACGGGACGGCGCGGCATCCAGGTGTGGATCCCTGTGGTCGCGGGCCTGTCCTATGAGGACACCCGCGCCTGGGTGGAGCACCTGTCCAAGGCGATCGGCGCCGTCGTGCCCGAACTGGTCAGCTGGAAGTGGGACGTGAGCGAGCGGTCCGGCCTGGCCCGGCTCGACTACACCCAGAACGTCAGCAACAAGACGCTGGTCGCGCCGTACAGCCCGCGGGCGGCGCCAGGTGCGCCGGTCTCGGCCCCGATCAGCTGGGACGAGCTTGACGACCCCGAGCTGCGACCCGATGGATTCACCATCCGGTCCATGCCGGAACGACTGGCCCGGCGGGGCGACCTGTTCCGCCCGGTGCTCGGTCCGGGGCAGAGCCTGCCGCCGGTGACCTAGCGCGCTGGCGCGGGCGGCAAGCCACCTGCGCCCCGCGGCCACTCTGCCGTCCGCCGCGCCGGCGCTTCGGCACTTGCAGTGCCGGTTAACTGATATCACTATTCCAATTGTGTACGAGGCAGGCGGAGGTGGACGCGATGAGCACACAGGCCCCAGTCGGTACGGGCCAGCAGCAGGCGGCCGGACCGGTCACCGAGCACCCGGCCCGATCGACCGGCGGGATCAAGATCCTGCTCGCCGGCTTTCTTGCCTACGCCGTCGGGACAGCACTGATCCTTATCGCCAGCAAGAACGGCGGCGCCGTAACGCTGGCCCTGGTCTGGGTCGGCATCGCCGTGATCGTCAGCGGTGCGTTGCTGCACGGCGGCCTGACGCAGGTCGCGCCCGGTGAGGCCCGCGTCATCCAGTTGTTCGGCAAGTACGACGGCACGATCCGCGAACCCGGCATGCAATGGGTGAACCCGCTGACCAAGCGGGTCAAGATCTCCACCCGGATCCGCAACCACGAGACGGCGCAGGCCAAGGTCAACGACGCCGACGGCAACCCGATCGACATCGCCGCGGTCGTCGTGTGGCAGGTCCGCGACACCGCCAGCGCCGTCTACGCGGTCGACGATTACGCGAAGTTCGTCGCGATCCAGACCGAGACCGCTGTGCGGCACATCGCGTCCAGCTACCCCTACGACGGCCATGGCAGCGTCAAGCCTTCACTGCGCGACAACGCCGATGAGATCACCCACGAACTGTCGATGGAGATCGCCGCCAGAGTCCGGCCGGCCGGGGTAAAGATCATCGAGTCGCGCCTGACCCGGCTGTCGTACGCAGCGGAGATTGCCCAGGCCATGCTGCGGCAGCAGCAGGCGAGCGCGGTCGTCGGCGCGCGGCAGCGCATTGTCGAGGGTGCGGTGGGCATGGTCCAGATGGCGTTGCAGAGACTGGAAGATGAGGGCGTGATCGTACTCGACGAGGAGCGGAAGGCCGCGATGGTCTCCAATCTGCTCGTCGTCCTGTGCAGCGAGCAGGCTACCCAGCAGGTCGTCAACACCGGCACGCTCTATCAGTGAGAATTCGGGGGTGCACGCGATGAGCGAGCGCAAGGGCATCCTGCTGCGGCTCGATCCGGCGGTACACGATGCCCTGGCCAGGTGGGCCGCAGACGACCTGCGCAGCACGAATGCTCAGATCGAGTTCTTGCTGCGGCGCGCCCTAGCCGACGCAGGCCGGCTGCCGACTCGGGTGAAGGAGATGCGCGGACCCGGCCGGCCGGCCCGAGTCACTTAAGGAGCCGATGCGTCAGCCCGCCGTCCAGGGCCGGAGCTTGTCGGGGTTGCGTACTGCCCAGATGTGCCGGATCCGGTCGCCTGCGACGTCGAAGGCTACCACCACCGCGGTGACGCCATCGCGCTCGGCCATCAGACCGGGCTGGCCGTTGACCGTGCGCTCCAGGATCGTCAGGCCGGGTACCCAAGTGGCGAGGTCGAGGGCGTAATGCGCGATCTGCTCGCCCCCTTCGATCGGGCGCAGCGCGGCGCTGACCAGGCCGCCACCGTCGGCGGTCAAGGTGGCGTCGGGGTCGAGCAGGCCGACGAGGGCGTCGATGTCCCTGGCTTCCCATGCCCGCTTGAAGTCCCTGACGAC
>JASHOV010000467.1 GCA_030038495.1 Streptosporangiaceae bacterium | reverse complement strand
CCGCCAGATCGAGTCGAAGACCCTGGCCAAGCTCCGGCATCCAAGCCGCGCTCAGATGCTGCGGGAGTACCTCGCTTAACCAGGCTCCTGCGCAGGCCCGCCGTGCGTCGGCGGGTGAGGGCGCGCCCCAGATCAGGCGGCCGCGATGCCGTGCGGCGGGCCTGCTGGCCGTCCGGCTAGCGTCTACTTGTCTGTCGACCGCTTGTGGCTGTTACTCGTCGAGGCGAAAGGGCGCTCGCTGGCTGCCTCGCTCTTGCCGTTCGTCGGCGCCTGGCCGTCGCCGTCGTGGTGCCTCAGCAGTGGTACGTGGCCCCCGACCGTGTGCATGGCCGACTGGGCCAGGCGCGGCGCGCCCTCGGCTACTTTCTTCCCGGCCGAGTTGAGCAGGTCGGTCGCCTGAGACTGGGCAGTCGATGTTGCCTGCTGGAACTTCGGGTTTTCCATGGCTGACTTAGCCATCTTGACCATCTGGTCGTACCGCTCACGGCCCGCGCGGGTCCCGGCCACGAAGCCGATCGCGAGGCCGGCCGCGAACGTGATTCGATTCAGGTGCATGTGGAACCTCTCCCGAGAAGTCATCAGCGCGCTACCCAGCTTCCCCGTGCAATCCCCGTCACGCGCGCAAGGCTGACCTTCCCGGTCATGCCCACGCCGGGGGGCGGTTATGCGGCGGACCTGCGGCGGTACCGCTGCTGGCCCCATGGAAACGCGGCGTATCTGGCCCGGGCTTGCGAACCCTTGACAGTGCGCTACCCTTAAGCCCGCGGCGGGTGATCGCCTGGACAAGTCCGACCAGGCGGGCGTCGGCCGTGGCACGATCCCGCGTAGCTCAATCGGCAGAGCGTCCGGCTGTTAACCGGTAGGTTATAGGTTCGAGTCCTATCGCGGGAGCTGCGATCTTAATAGCGGTGGTGGCCGCGCACGAGCCGCGCGCGAGCTTGGCGCGGCCGCTCGGTTTTGGCCTGGCGCATCCGGCCAGGCCACCGCCACCTACACCTCCGGTCCGCCGCTGGCGCTCTCCCACAACAGTGCAGCCTTTGGCGTTGATAGCTGCTCGCTGACTGGGCATGCGGCCGATTGCGCGGCGTTCCCGCCCGCTTTATTGGTCTTCGCCCGGTTCGCGCCACCGCGACCGAGTGCAGTCCGGCGACGGACGACTTGTCGGCGCCGATCGTGCGGTCCCATGGCTCCGCCGTGGCCCGCCCGGGACTCGGCATCCGGCGCAGCGCTGGCGTACCGGGAATACGCCAGCGCTGCGCGTTAAGGGCCGGGCCAGCCGGCTAGCCCATCATCGGTGGCGTGATGCCCGCCAGGTCCTTCTTGGTGACCCGGACCATGAGCAGCGTGATGATCAGGGCGAGCAGCGCGATGCCCGCCGACACCTCGAAGCCACGGGAGAACCCGGTCGCCAGCGCGTGGTGAGTTATGGCCGTCTGGGCCTGGGCCAGCTGGGCCTTGGTCGGCGTGACGGCGTGCCCGGCCGCCGCCGCCTTGGCCGCTGCCGCCTTGGCCGCCGCGGCCGAGTTGCGGGCCGTGTTCGCTACCACCGTCCAGGCGACGGTGCCAAGGACGGCCAGGCCGATGGAGCCGCCGACCTGCTGCCCGGTGTTCACCAGACTGGACGCCAGACCCGCATCCCGGTCCTGGACCTTGGACAGGGCGACCAGGGTCAGCGGCATGAACAGCATCCCGAGACCGGCCCCGGTCAGGATGCTCGGACCGAGCAAGCCGCCGGTGTAGCTGCTGTGCTCGGTGATCCGCGACAGCCAGAACATGCCTCCGGCCGCGAACGTGGAGCCCGTGATCAGCAGCGGCCTGGCCCCGATCCGGCCGACCAGCTGGGAGCTGGCCCCCGCCATGCCCATGACCGCCGCGATCATCGGCAGGTAGGCAACGCCGGTCTTGATCGGGCTGTAGCCCCAGACGCTCTGGACGAAGATCGTCAGGAAGAAGAACATGCCGAACAGAGCGGTGCCGACGCACAGCAAGATTAGGAACGCGGCGGAGCGGTCCCTGTTGCTGAAGATCCGCAATGGCATCAGCGCGTGCTTGCTGCGCGACTCGATGAACACGAACGTGCAGAGCAAAACCACGGCCGCGCCGAGCGAGGCCAGGACCTTGGCAGAGCCCCAGTGCGAGACGCCGTTGGCGCTGCCAGCCGCGCTGGACAGCCCGTACACCAGGGCGGCCAGGCCGGCCGTGCCGGTGATCGCGCCGGGCAGGTCGAACCGGCCCGTGTGGCGCTCGGACTCGCCGAGCACCCGCGGCGCCATCAGCGCCACAACGATCGCGATCGGGACGTTCACGAAGAACACCCAGCGCCAGGACGCGTAGGTGGTGAGGACGCCCCCGACTAGGAGGCCGATGGCGGCACCGCCTATGCTCATCGCGGCGTAGACGCCCATGGCCCGGTTCCGTCGCGGGCCCTCGGGGAACGTGGTCGTGATCAGCGAGAGTGCCGTCGGCGCGACGACCGCGGCGCCAAGTCCCTGGATCGAGCGCGCGGTGAGCAGCCACGCCTGGCTGGTGGCGAATCCGCCGGCCAGCGAGGCAAGCGCGAACAGAGCAATGCCGGCAACGAAGACCCGCCGTCGGCCGAGTATGTCGCCGGCCCGACCGCCGAGCAGCAGGAAGCCGCCGAAGGTCAGGGCGTACGCGTTCACGACCCACTCAAGCCCGCTGCCCGAGAATCCGAGGGCTGACTGGATGTGGGGGAGCGCGACGTTCACGATGGTGGCGTCCAGCACGACCATGAGCTGGGCTGCGGCAATGACGATAAGGGCCAGGCCGAGATGGCGATGCGCGGGCGCGGTGCCAGCGGTATTCGCCGTGTGGCCGGCGACGGCCGCGCCGGCGGGCGGCTGACCGCGGCCCGATGTCCTGACAGGCATGTGAGGGTGACTCCTTAGTTACTGTCCGTGATCAGCACGGGCGATGATCGTCTCGCGTTGCGTGCGAAGAGGCGCACGAAATCCCTGTGAGCTGGCCCATGCGCTCTGAGCCTTCAGATCTGGTGGTTAGTGCGGCGAGCTGCCTGGCTGGCCGGCGCGACCTCTAGCTGCGGGTCGGCGTCTCGCTCACGGCGCTGCTCACCTCCCCGTCGCTGCCCGTGGAGGCACCGTGTGGTGAGGCGGGCGTGCTGGTGGCAAGCACGTCTTCCAGCCCGCCCAGCGGGTCCAGGCCGGCCGCGGCCAGGACCGCGGCGGACACCGCCTGGCTGGCCTGGGCCTGAGCCGCCTGGCTTTCCTCCGCCGGGAGAGCGTCGGAGCTGAGCATCTTGCGGATCAGGGCAAGGAACTGGGCTCGCTCGTCATCGTTCAGGGTCCGCCACGGCATGCGGGCCGCGATCTCGGTCTCCAGACGGTGCTTCAGGCCCCAACCGTCATCGGTCAGCACGATGTTCTTGACCCGCCGGTCCGCCGGGTGCGGCTCGCGCCGGGCCAGGCCCCGCTTCTCCAGCATGTCCGCCACGAGAGTCACGAAGGACGGGTCGCAGTGCATCCGCTTCCCGAGCTCCTTCATGGCCATCGGGCAGTCCATGGTGTGCAGGGCCTTGATGAACGGGGCCGGGATGCCGAGTTTCTGTGCAAGCTGCGCGCCGTGGGCGATGACTCGGCCGATCAGGTCGGACATGCACTCCAGGATCTCGGCGTTCTGCTCGTCCCGCCGCGATTGACCTGTCATCCGAACCAGACTCCCGCTAGAAGTGCTTACTTACTGAGCTGCTCAATAGTTGAGTAGCTCAAATGTAGCTGGACTCAGTTTATTCTGTCAATCTTTGCGGGACTCAAGCATCTACCCGCCGAGCCGCCTGACGCTCAGCGCGGGTGCAGCGCGTCCCTGACGGCGAGCAGGATAATCAGGCCGACAACGAAGACCAGGACCCCGCTGCGCCACCGGGTCTTCCTGCCTCCGGCCAGCCTGGTCTTGGCCACCTTCACATCGCTGTGCGCCGCCGTCGTCTTCTGGCTATACCAGCCGAGCAGGCAGCCCACAGCGAGGAAGATGACTATCAATCCGATCGCTGCCGGACTCATGCGCCAGTGCCTCCAGCGGCCGTTGACCTGCTTCGATGATGTCTTACGTACGAGGGCGACTCCAGCGGAAACGCCGCGCGCGGGCACTGGCAGGATTGACCCAGCTCGGCAGATCAGCATGATCATCTATAAAGGGGAACACCTGGAATGAACGAGGCACTGACCGCGAAAACGATCAGTATCACCGGACACGGCGGTGACGAGATCGAGGCCTACCTGGCCGTGCCCGATGACGGCTCGACGGCACGCGGCGGCGTAGTCGTGATTCATCACATGCCTGGCTACGACACGTCGACGAAGGAGATCACCAGGAAGTTCGCGGCGTACGGGTATGCGGCGCTGATGCCGAACCTGTACTACCGCGACGCACCCGGCGCCAGCCCGGATGACGCCGCCGCGACGGCGCGGGCGAAGGGCGGGGTGCCCGATGAGCGGCTCGTCGGCGACGTGGCCGGGGCGGCCGATTACCTGCGCGGGCTACCGGGATCCAACGGGAAGGTCGGAGTCATCGGCTACTGCTCGGGCGGCAGGCAGTCGTTCCTGGCCGCGTGCAGCCTTCAGTTCGACGCCGCCGTCGACTGCTACGGCGCGTGCATCGTCAACCCGCCGGCCGAGGGCATGCCGATCAAGGTGACCCCCATCGTCGGCATGTCGAAGGACCTGTCCTGCCCGCTCCTGGGCTTGTTCGGCGCGGATGACAAGTACCCGACGCCGGAGGAGACCGCGGAGCTTTCCCGTGTCCTCGATGAACTGGGCAAGGTGCACGAGTTCCATACTTATGAGGGCGCGGGTCACGCCTTCTTCTCGGTCAACCGTCCGGCGTACCGGCCGGAGGCGGCTAACGATGGCTGGCAGAGGATCTGGGATTTCTACGGTCAGTACCTGGCCGGCTGAGGAGGGGAACGTGTGCACGTACCAGACTGAGCAGATCAGCATCTCCGGCAGCGGCAAGGGCGCAAGCGGCTGGTTCACACTGAACGAGGCCACGGTGTACTTCGACCATCCCGTGCACGCGATGGCCGAGCACACGCTGAACATTGATTTCCGCAACCCCGGCCGCGGACCATCCGCGCGCGTCGCGGTGGAGCTCACGGCCGAATCAGCCAGAGAACTGGCCAGGGCAATCGAGGCGGCGCTCGCCTCGGTGCCGGCTGGGCTCGCGGGCTGAGGCTCGCTCGTCGCGGTCGCTCCGGCGCCTGCCAGCAGGTCGACACCGACACTGACGCGCACCGGGGCCGCCGGTGCGCGTTGTCAGTGCCTCGTGCCACGATCGGTAGGTAGTACCGCGGGTCGGGCGGAGGATGCAGTGAAGTTCAGGGTCGAGCGTGATGTTCTGGGCGAGGCGGTGTCGTGGGTGGCGCGGGCCTTGCCCACAAGGCCGGTGGTGCCCGTCCTGTCGGGCCTGCAGGTGAGCGCCGATGCGGACGGCCTCACCCTGTCCTGTTTCGACTACGAGGTTTCGGCGCGGGTCTGCGTCCCGGCCAGCGTGGGCGAGCCAGGAACGGCGCTGGTCCCTGGCAGGCTGCTTGCAGAGATCGTCAGGAGCCTCCCGCCGGCGCACGTTGAGGTGGCCTCGGCCGCCGACGTGCTGATGCTGACGTGCGGGAGCGCTGAGTTCTCGCTGGTGTCGCTGCCCCAGGAGGAGTACCCGAGCCTGCCCGAGCTGCCGGGTGTGATCGGCACGGTCGACGGCGGAGTGCTTGCCACCGCCGCCGCCCAGGTCGTCCCGTCATCCAGCCGTGACGACACGCTGCCGATGCTCGCAGGCGTCTGCCTGGACATCGTGGGGGACGCGATCACGCTTGCGGCGACTGACCGGTACCGGCTCGCGGTGCGGAGCATCGAATGGGACCCGGCCGATCACGCCATCAGGACAAGCGCCCTGGTGCCGGCCAGGACACTCGCGGACATCGCGAAGACCATGAGTCCGGGGGTTCCGGTGACGATCGCATTCGGCCAGCCGGGGGAAGCTCAGGACCGGGCCGCCGACGGGATGATCAGCTTCGAGGGCGGCGGTCGCCGGCTGACCGCGCGGCTCATCGGGGCCGAGTTCATCCGCTACGAGTCACGGTTCCCGGCCGAGTTCGGGTGCAGTGCCGAATTGCCCGCTGGCCCGTTCACCGACGCCGTCAGGAGGGTGTCGCTGGTCGCGGACCGTACCAGCCCGGTCCAGCTCGCGTTCCGGCCGGGCGCCGTGGTCATCGAGGCACGGTCGGACGGACGGGCTCGCGCCGTGGAGGCGGTGCCGGTGAAGTTCGCGGGCGAGCAGCAGGCGATCTCCTTTAACCCGCACTACCTGCTCGACGGCCTGGCCGCCGCGGCCCTGTGCGCGCAGGATTCGGCGGCTGCCGACTCTACGGCGGGGAACGGCGGCTTTATCCGGCTGGACTTCACCAGCCCGGCAAAGCCCGCGCTGATCACGTGGGCCGGCGCCAGGGAGAGCCCGGCGGGCGAGCCTGGTTCTGCGGCCGGAGCCGGCACGGCCTTCCGCTACCTGGTAGTTCCGCTGCGCGGACCTGCGACCGGATGAGCCGGCGCGGACTCGCGCTTAGAAGAGACGGCGCCTGACCCCGAAGATCTTGCGCAGGAGGCCGCGGATCAGCGCGAATATGGCCAGCAGCATCCCGAGCTTGCCGGGTATGGGGAAGCGGAAGCTCGCCATGAAGTCGAACACGATCAGGCAGCTCGCGAGGGCCGCCAGCAGCGTGCTGATGCGGCCGAACGCCGCCCGCCTCCGCCCGCCGTAGCCGTCACCGGAGCCGCGCCCGTGGTGGCGCCAGTTGCCGGCCGTCGACGCCGGCAGCGGCTTGCCGGCAGGCATGGTGTGCGGCAGGTCTGTGATCAGCCGGTCGAGGTCAGCGCGCGTGCGGGCGGACAGGGCCGCGTCGAGGCGGCGCTGGAAGTCCTCGATCGTCAGTCGCCCCTGCGCGTAATGCTCGCGCAACTCCGCAGCGACCGCCTCGCGCTCAGAGTCGCCAACGCGCAGATCGTCTGTCGACGCCATCAGACCTCCGTGAGCCCCATCCGCTGCTGATCTCAAAACGATATATCGCGTATGGCCCGCTGGCAACTTCGCTGGTGCGGCTCGCTGGCGGCAGGGCTGGCGGGGGCCTGCGGCTCATGACCAGGCCGGAACCGCCGTACGACACACTCACAGATCTTGGAGGATTAGTGCCCGCTTCCGGCAACTTATCCTCCAAGATCACGGCGCTACGTGATCCAGGGCCGGGGGAGTGAGCTGAATCTAGTTCAGGAAGTAGCTGGCCCCGCCGGTCGATGGGTTCGTCACCATCGCAGGCGCCGAGACCGACCCAGCATGGGCGAAGATCAGCGTCAGCGTGATCTCGGTGCCCGCCTTCATCGGGCCGGAGCCGGTGATCAGCAGGTGTGCTCCGCTCGGGTCGAGCCGGAACAGCGAATGCGCGGGTATGACGATGGACGGGACCGTCCGCATCACCACCACGCCAGTCTTGACCGGCAAGCGGAGCGCTACTGTGCCGCCCGCGCTGCTCCGTGCCCCGATCAGGCTCACCGCCGGACCCGTGTTCTGCACGATCACGTAGGCGTCGGTGATGCCGCCGCTGTTAGGCGAAGTCACCTGAGCCGACAGCAGGCTCAGCGTCGGACCGGGCGGCTGCGGGTCCCCGCCGCAGCCGGCGAGCAGGCCGACTGTCAGCGCCATCCCCGCTGCCGGGGCCAGAATGGCGCCGCGGAAGCGGCCGATCGCCAATCGGCGCGGTCCTGGCATTGTTACCTCACTTGGTGGAGCTGCGTGCCTATCGTCTCACGTCAGCCTCTAGGTTAGCCGCGCTCGATCACCGTCCCGATGAGGCCTAGGGATGGCGACCCGAGCGCGAGCAGCGCCGAGTGGAACCGCTGCAGGGAGAATCCGGCCCCCCACTGCTTTGTGGCGCGGTCGCGCAGGTCCATGATCTCCAGCTTGCCCCACGTGTACCGGCCGTAGGTGGGATCGAACGTGGCCCGGCGTGCTTCTGCCGCCGCGGCCGCGCCGCTGATGTGGGTGTCGGCCGCAAAGCGGCGGGTGGCCTCTTCCACGGTCATTCCGCCAGTGTGTATGCCGATGGCGCAGGCCAGCCTCGTTACCCGCACCAGGGCCTCGAGCCAGACCCCGACGGCGAATCTCGGGTCGTCGGCGCAGAAGCCCTCCTCAACACACAGTTCCTCGGCGTAGTGGGCCCAGCCTTCGACAAACGCGGCCGAGTGGAAGATCCGCCGCACCTGGCTGGGGGCCCTGCGGAGGGCACGGCCGTGCGAGAAGTGGCCCGGCGCCACCTCGTGCACCGTGATACCGGGCAGCGTGGTGTCGCTGAACACCTGCAGCCACTCCTCGGCGTCGCTGGCCGGCCAGGCCGGGTCGGGCGGGGTGATGTAGTACCAGGACGGGCCTTCCGGCTCGCCCGGCGCGGCCGGCGACATCATCGCCATGGCCCAGCGGCGGCTTTCTGGTGCCGGGCCGACCAGGCACTCGCCGTCCTGGTAGGGCACAAGATCATGGTCACGGGTGAACTGGATGGCCAGCCGGGTCCACTTGCGCGCGGCATCGAGGACGCCGCCGGCGTCGGGGTGATCTCGCACCAGGTCGCGGGAGACCTCGAGAGGCGGGCGGCCAGGGTCGATCTCGGCGCAGCTCTCGGTCAGCCTGGCCATCAGGCGCTCGCGCTCGGCATCAGCGCGCGCTGCGAGCTGGCCAAGGTCCACGCTCATGCCCTCGGCGCCGCCCATCAGTGAGCTCAGTGCCGCCGGGCCGAGGGCCGCGTCAGGATCGCCCCGCTCCGCGGCATCGCGGATGCACTGCACCAGGCGCGCATGCGCGGCCAGGGCCTCATTGCGCAGCTTGTCTTCCGCGTCGGCGGGCAGTCCCGCGGCAAGGCCAGTGATCACATCGAGGAGTGACCCGGCGACGGGCGCGCTGACCCGATCGAGGGCATCGGTCGCGTAGTCGATGGCCGTCGGCCAGGCGGCGAGGTGCGCGCGCCTTGCCTCGTCTCGCTGGGCCTGCGGCGCATAATCGCGGTCGTAATCGGCCAGGTCCAGATTTCCCAGGTGATACAGCGGGTTGCTGCGATGGAGCTCAAGCTCGCCATACTCGACCTCGGACCGGCGGATGAACGCGGCAAGCTGCGCCTCGTCATGCGCGTCGGGGAGCGGTTCCGCGGTCGCGTTCGCCTCGGCCAGCCGGGCCAGCCCGGTGCGCACGCCGTCGGGGGAGAGGTCCTGAACCCTGCCGTCGTACTCGTGCCGGCCGCTGTACTCGCGCAGCTCGGCCATGTGAAGATCGCAAACGGCGCGCAGCCGCGGGCTCAGCTCATCCATTCCCGCACGCTATCGGATCGGCTCCGGCCTGCCTGCGCTGGTGCGGGCCAGCACCGCTCAGGCCAGCACCGGGCCGGCCAGCACCGGGCCGGCC
>JASHOV010000466.1 GCA_030038495.1 Streptosporangiaceae bacterium | reverse complement strand
CCATCGACAAGGCGGTCCCCGCAGACCTGGACGTGCACCTGGTCCTGGACAACGTCTCCACCCACAAGACCCCCCAGATCCACCGCTGGCTGACCGCCCACCCCCGCTTCCACCTGCACTTCACCCCGACCAGCTCATCCTGGCTCAACCTCGTCGAGCGCTGGTTCGCCGAACTGACCACCAAGAACCTGCGCCGCGGCACTCACCGCAGCGTGCGCGAACTCAACACCGGCATCCGCACCTGGATCGACACCTGGAACGACAACCCCCGGCCCTACGTCTGGACCAAGACCGCCGACCAGATCCTCGAATCCATCGCAAGATACTGCACCCGAATTAATGACTCAGGACACTAGGAGGAGACGATGAGTTCAGAACCGACCTACGAGCGCCTCGGCGCCAAGGTTCTGTCGCTGCCCGACGTCATCGCGCAGTCCGTCGGGTTCATGGGCCCGATCTTTTCCTCCGCCTTCGTGATCCCGCTGGTCGTCGGGGTTATCAGCGCGTCCGGCAAGGGCGGCGGCGTAGCCGCGCCGCTGTCGGTGATCATCGCCGCCATCGGTGTCTTCGCGCTCGGCTGGATCGTCAGCAGCTACGCGCGGGAAATCCACTCGGCCGGCTCGCTGTACGACTACGTGACCCGCGGGCTCGGCAAGCGGGTCGGCACCGCAGCGGGCTGGTTGTATTACGGCGGCGTCGTGGTCCTGCTCGTCGGGCTGCTGCTGCTGATCGGCGGCTATCTGCAGAGCACGATCCAGTCCGAGTTCAAGGTGAACCCGCTGCCGTCGTGGGCGTGGACTCTGATCGTCATCGCGCTGATCGCGTTCATCCTCTACCGGGGCGTGCGGCTGTCCACGCGCAGCCAGCTCGTGCTCGCGCTGATCTCGATCATCGTGGTGACGATCTTCTTCATCACCGTCATCGCCAAGCTCGGCTCGGCCAACAGCGCCAAGCCGTTCGAGCCGTCGTCGTCCGCGGACGGCTGGTCGGGCATCTTCTTCGGCGTGCTGTACGGCGTGCTGCTTTTCGTCGGCTTCGAGACCGCCGCGAATCTGGCCGAGGAGACGCCCAGGCCACGCCGGGAGATCCCGATCGCGGTGATGACCACGGCCGGGATCGCGACCATCATCTACGTCGTCGCCACGTACGTGGAAGTGGCGGGCTTCCACTACAGCCTCAAGAGCATCACCGCTGCCGCGGGTGCGCCGCTTTTCGCACTCGGTGCACCGGCGGGCGCGGGCGGGTACGGCGGCACCTGGATCGACCGGCTGCTGGAACTCGTGGTGCTGTTCGACATGCTCGCGGTTGCGATCGGGTGCGCGGTATCGGCGTCACGGGGACTGTTCGCGATGGCGCGCGACCGCCGGCTGCCGGCCCAGCTGGCGATCACGTCGAAGAAGCACGGGTCGCCGCTCGGCGCGGCCGTCTTCATTACCGCCATGGCGATCGCGACGCTGCTGGTGAACCAGTTCTGGACCAGCCTGTTCGCGCTGCCGGGGACGGCGCATTATTTCGCGCTGTTTGCCTGGGGCTCCACCTTCGGCGGTTTCGCCCTCGTCGTGGTCTACCTGCTGATGTCGGTCGGATCGCTGCGCAGCTTCGCCGCCTCGCAGCGGCGCGTGTCGGTCATCATCTCGGCGGTGATCGGGATCCTGATCACGGGCGGCGCGATATTCGGCGCATTCTATAAGGTGACGAGCCCGACGATCGAGGCGCCGTGGTACGCGATCGCGTTGCTGTGTATCGGCTTCGCGTCCACCTTCCTCCTCCGGGCCAGGGATCCGGCCACCACGCAGCTCGCGGACCTTACCGCGCGCTGATTACCCCGCTACCCGAGGGGATCGCGAGCCTGCGGATGGCGGCTGCGCGGGTCAGCTACTTCGCTAGCGGCGGCAGCGCATTCGTCCAGTAGGCCGCGACGATCGTCTGGGTGCCCTCGAAGTTCGTGTAGCTGTAGACCTGCGCCGTGGCCGGGTCGATGACCAGCCGCTCCTGGCTGGCCCCGGCGGGCACCTTGCCGCCAGGGAACTTGCTGGCCGCCGGCGGCGGGACGGAGATGAGCAGACCCTGCCCGCCCTGGACCGCGCCGATGCTCGTTACCCCCGGCAGCTCCGCCAGCGCCTCGAACGCGGCGGCACGCACCGCAGGCGGAGCCGGGATGCTCGCGCTGTTCCCGAGCAGGGCGACCAGATCACCGGCCATACCGCGGACTCCCCCGACACTGAGTCGCGTCCCGGCCGGGGCGGGTTGGACCGGGCTATTCTGCGGCTTGGCCTCACTGCGGGCGATCCACGCTTCCAGCGCGGCCGGGCTGGTCGGCAGCTCCTGCAACTCGGCGAACGTCAGGGATGAGCCGGCGACCTGGAATCCTTCGGGGCCTGACTCCGGCCAGATGCCGGCGGTCCCGGCCGGATCCGGACCGCCCCATGATGATCCGTCGTGTGCGGTCCACGTCTGCAGGGTGAAGGCCGTCGCCGGGGGCGGGGGAGCCACCTCCACCTCGACGTACCAGTAGGTGCCCACCGCCGCTGGCTGCTGAGCTGCAGTCGTCGCGTCAGCCAGCAGGATCTGCCGGGCTGACGGCCTGACGACGGGCCGGACAACGCTAGGGCTGGTCACGCTCGAGGCGAGGACTATGGCCGCAGCGGTCCCGGCGGCGAACAGGCCAAGCCCAACCGCCAGGCGGGCCAGCCGGGCCGGCTGCCGGGCTGCGGCGCGCTTCGCGGTCCCGCGGATGGTCAGGCCGCTGATCTCGGCCTGGAGGGCGCGCCGGCCGCGCTCGGTCACCTCTGGCGACGGGTCCCTGGTCAGCAGTGTGCCCAGAGTCTGCAAGTCATCCATGGAGTGTCTCCTGTTCCAGAACGTCTTTCATGATCGTGCGGGCCCGGCTGAGCCGGGAGCCGACCGTTCCGTACGAGATGCCGAGCGCCTCGGCAACCTCCTGATGGCTGAGCTGGCCGATGGCGACAAGCAGCACGACGTCGCGCTCGCCCGCCGGAAGCGCGGCCAGCGCCCCGGCCAGCTGACCGCGCATCCGCTCGGCTGTGACGGATGTGACGACCCGTTCCTCGTGGCTGTCGGCCGCGCGCTCCGGCGCCCGGCGTGCCAGTGTCCGGTAGTAGCGGGCCTCGCTGCGCCGGTGCCGGGCAACCAGGTTCGTGGCAATTCCGAACAGCCACGGTCGCAGGCCGCCCCGGCCGGGGTCGAAGCGATCGCGCAGGCGGAACGCTTCCAGGAAAGTCTCGGCGGCGATGTCGTCGGCTGCCTGCGGGCCGAGGCGCCCGGCCAGGTAGCGGTAGACGTCGCGAAAGTAGCGGTCGTACACCCCGGTGAATAGCTCCGGATCGCGACGGAAGCCCGCGACCAGCAGGCTGTCGGTCTCCGGCGCCTGCCAGCCCGCCGTCCGCGCGCCCGGGCCGGAAGTCAACCGCCCTGCTCCGTCAGCACGTGCGCCTCCCTCGAGGTGATGTGGTGAGCTGTCACCCATCCTTCGCGATAGCACGGATTCTCTTTCCCGGCGGACGGCGGATGCTCGCCGGGCGGGCCGTGGTCCGCTGCGAACGGTCAGTGGCCGAGCCGGCGGAACCGGTCCAGCAGCACCTCGAGCGCGATCCTGATCTGCACGCGGGAGAACGCGTAGCCCGCACAGAAGCGCCGCCCAGCGCCGAACGCGAGGTGGCTCCGGGGCCTGCGTGGAGGAAGCAGGCCGGCGCCTCACAGGTGATAGGCGTACTCGCCGAACTCCCAGTCGGTGACGTACCGTTCGAACCGCTCGATCTCGTTGCGCTTGTAGGACAGGAACGAGGTCACGAAGTACCGGCCGAGCACGTCGGCCAGCTCGGTGTCGGCCTCGAGTGCGTCCAGCGCGGAGCCGAGCCGCTGCGGCAGGATCGGCGCGCTTGCCGGGTCGTAGCCGTATCCCTCCAGCTTGGCGGGCGGCTCGGCCTTGTCCTGTATCCCGAGGCAGGCGGCGGCCCCGACGCCCGCCGCCACCAGGTACGGATTGGCGCTGGCATCGCCGAGCCTGACCTCCATCCGGGCCGCTTCGCCGCGCTCGGGCGGTATGCGCACCATCGCGCTGCGATTGTCGAGGCCCCAGTCGATCAGCCACGGCGCGAGCGTGTCCGGGCCGAAGCGCTTGTAGGAGTTGATCGTGGGATTCAGGAGCGCGCTCAGCGCGGCGGCATGCGTCAGCACGCCGGCCAGCGCGTGCCTGGCGACCGCCGACAGCCCGTCGGTGCCGTCCGGATCGCCGGTGACGTTCCGGCCGGACTCATCGGCCAGGGATACGTGCACGTGGAAACCGGAGCCGCCCTCGTCGTTGAACGGCTTGGCCATGAACGTGGCCAGCAGCCCGCGCTGACGCGCGATCTCCTGCACCGCCGACTTGAGGCGGAACGCGCGGTCGGCCGCGTCGATCAGCTCGGAGTGCCCGAGGTTGATCTCGAACTGGCCGGGCGCGAACTCGTGATTGGCCGCCGTGACCCGCAGTTCCGCGTCCCTGAGCTGACGGAGCATGTGCACCAGCAGGCCCTGCGGGTCGCCCTTCCTGCCGACCACGTACACGTTGCCGGGATCGCCCGCGTACCGGTGCCAGGTCCCGTCCGCGGCCTGGTCGAAGACGAAGAACTCCAGCTCCGGGCCGCAGACCATGCGATAGCCGAGGGCCCCGAGCTTGCCCGCGACGGCGCGCGCGACGGCGCGCGGTGACTCGGGCGCGGGCTCGCCTTCGGTGGTGAATGCCTCGCCCAGGCACCAGGCCGCACCTGGCTCCCAGGGCAGCGGAGCGAGCGTGGCCAGGTCCGGGTACACGGTGATGTCGGGAAGGCCCGCCTCCAGCCCGCCCTGAACCGGCACGACGTCGCCCCGCGGCGAGGTGTGGTAGACCGCGCGGCAGAACGCGAGCCCGTGCTCCGCCGCCGCGCCAAGCTGGCCGAGCAGCACGTCACGGCCGCGGTCGACGCCGATCAGGTCGGGATAGGACACGCGGACGACGTCGACGCCCTGCTCCCGGAGCCGTTCGGTGATAGCGCTGACGTCCGCAGACTGCGACACGAAATCTCCCCGGCCCTGGGAACGTTTGGGAACGAACAATCTCGGCCAGAGTAAACGCGCGCGCCGGACGCGGGCAAGTGCCGATCGGCGCGAGCTCGTCTACCATCCGACTCGTACGGACGCGAACGACCTGGGGAGCGGGCATGCCAGAGGTGACCGGGTTCTTCTATCCGAGGACCGCGACCGGCAGGGCCTCGCTGCTGCCGGCGCCGCCCTGGCATTACTCCGGGGATCTGCTCACGGTTGAGTACCGCACCGATCCGGCCCGTGTCGCCGAGCTGCTGCCCGCGCCGCTTTCGCCGGCGCCGGACGATCCGGGCGCGGTCGCCCTGATCTGGGCCGACTGGCAGTCCTGCGGTGATGACCGTACGGAGCTGCTCGACCCGGTGCGCGCGCAGTACCGGGAGTGCTTTGCCGTCGTGCGGTGCGGCTTTCGCGGCCGGGTGTTCTCGCGCTGCGTGTATATCTGGGTTGATGCCGACTTCGCCCTGGCCCGTGGCCTGCATCAGGGCTACCCGAAGAAGCTCGGCTCGATCCACCAGACCAGGCCGCATCCTTACGGGAACGCGGCACCGCGCATCGGAGCCGGCGGCACGTTCGCGGGCACGCTCGCGGCGGCCGACCGCCGGCTCGCCCAGGCCGTCGTCACGCTGCGGTCGGAGTCACCGGGCAACGGCTTCGTCAACGCGCACCCGATGGCCCACCATCGCTGGATGCCGTCGATCGCGCCCGGCGGGCCGGACGCACTGGACGAGCTGATTCAGTCCGGCAGCGCCAGCTTCGAGGGCGGTCAGGCCTGGCGCGGCGATGCGACGCTTGAGCTGTTCGACTCGCCGACCGAGGAACTGTCCCGGCTGAGCGTCGAGGAGATCATCGGCGGTTACTACCGGCAGGTCGGCGTCAGCTGGAACGGCGGCCGGGTGCTGGCCGAGCGCGGGGTGCCCGTTGACGCCCGGTGAGCGTTGACGCCAAACCGCCCCGCCGACGATAATTTGGATCCAAACGATCAGAAGCAGATCATGAAGTGCCGTCCGGATGGGCGCGCTGGGAGGGCAATGAGCACGGCACTCATAGCGGGCGTTGAGGTCGATACCCGGCACTGGATCGGCGGGCGGCGGGTCGGCTCGGCCGCAGGCTTTGCCGACGTGTCGCCCATCGAC
>JASHOV010000465.1 GCA_030038495.1 Streptosporangiaceae bacterium | reverse complement strand
ACCCCGAGCGCACCAAGCGCTACATGCACAACTACAACATGCCGCCGTACTCGACCGGCGAGACCGGCCGGGTGGGCTCGCCCAAGCGGCGCGAGATCGGCCACGGTGCGCTGGCCGAGCGCGCCCTGATCCCGGTGCTGCCGACTCGCGAGGAGTTTCCCTACGCGATCCGGCAGGTATCGGAGGCCATCGGCTCGAACGGCTCGACCTCGATGGGCTCGGTCTGCGCGTCCACGATGTCGCTGCTGGACGCGGGCGTGCCGCTGAAGGACATGGTCGCGGGCATCGCGATGGGCCTGATCCACGAGGGCGGCGCATACGTCACCCTGACCGACATCCTCGGGGCCGAGGACGCCTTCGGCGACATGGACTTCAAGGTCGCCGGCACCAAGGACGTCATCACCGCCCTGCAGCTGGACACCAAGCTGGATGGCATCCCGGCCGAGGTGCTCGGGGCCGCGCTGCGGCAGGCCCGCGGCGCCAGGCTGACGATCCTCGGCGTGATGCGCGAGGCCATCGACGCGCCGGGCGAGATGAGCGAGTTCGCGCCGCGGATCATCACGATCAAGGTCCCGGTCGACAAGATCGGCGAGGTTATCGGCCCCAAGGGCAAGATGATCAACTCGATCCAGGAGGACACCGGCGCCGACATCACGATCGAGGACGACGGCACGATCTACATCGGCGCAACCGACGGGAGTTCCGCCGAGGCCGCCCGTTCCGCGATCAACGCCATCGCAAACCCGCACATCCCGGAGGTGGGCGAGCGGTTCCTCGGCACGGTGGTGAAGACGACCACGTTCGGCGCGTTCGTCTCGCTGCTGCCGGGCCGGGACGGCCTGCTGCACATCACTCAGATCCGCAAGCTGCACGGCGGGGCGCGAATCGACAACGTGGACGATGTGATCAAGGTCGGTGACAAGATCCAGGTCGAGATCCGCGAGGTCGACGACCGCGGGAAGCTGTCGCTGGTGCCGGTGGAGGTAGTCGAGCGCGAGGCCGCGGGCGAGGACCTCGGCGGCGGCGACGAGCACCGGCGGGAGGACCGCGGCGCCCGTGGTGATCACGATCGCGGCGCCCGTGGTGAGCACGACCGCGGTGGCTATCGCGGGGACCGTGGCGGCGACCACCATCGCAGCCGCCAGCGCAGCCGCGGCGGGCAGCGCGACTCGCGCGACTCGCGCGACTCGCGCGACTCCGATTCCAGCAACTCCTGACGGCCGGGACCCCGAATATGACGGCTGGTACGCAACGGCTGGCCGGCAGTGACGGAAGCGTGCGGCGCACCGTCCTGCCGGGCGGCCTGCGGGTCATCACCGAGGCGCTGCCGTCGGTACGCTCGGCGGCGCTCGGGATATGGGCCGGCGTCGGCTCGCGCGACGAGGGGTCCGAGCACGCGGGCGCGACGCACTACCTGGAACACCTGCTGTTCAAGGGCACGTCCCGGCGCAGCGCGCTGGAGATCTCGGCGGCGATGGACGCGGTCGGCGGAGAGCTGAACGCGTTCACCGCCAAGGAGTACACGTGCTACTACGCGCGGGTGCTCGACGCGGACCTGCCGCTCGCGATCGACGTGCTGTCGGACATGGTGACCAGCTCGCTGATCGAGCCGAGGGATGTGGATGCCGAGCGCGGGGTAATCCTCGAAGAGATCGCGATGAACGAGGACGACCCGGCCGACCTGGTGCACGAGGCGTTCGCCGGGCAGTTGTTCGGCGACACGCCGCTCGGCCGCCCGATCCTCGGCACGGTGGACTCGATCAACGCGATCTCCAGGGACCGGATCGCCGAGCACTATCACGCCCGGTACACGCCGGACTCGCTGGTGGTCGCGGCGGCCGGGAATCTGTCCCACGAGGGTGTGGTCGAGCTGGTCCGAACCGCATTCGGCCCGGCGCTTGAGCGGTCGGCCGCGTCGGCCACCCAGCCCGCCCCGCCGCGCCTTGGCGGCGATTCAGCCGACAGCGCGCGCGGCACCGGCGTGCGGCTGCTGTCGCGCCCCGTCGAGCAGGCCAACCTGGTCCTCGGCTGCGCCGGACTCGCTCGCACCGATCCGCGCCGGTTCGCGCTCGGCGTGCTGAACGCGGCGCTGGGCGGCGGCATGTCGTCGCGGCTGTTCCAGGAGGTCAGGGAGAAGCGCGGCCTGGCCTATTCGGTCTACAGCTTCAGCTCGCAGCATGCCGACTGCGGGCAGTGGGGCGTGTACGCGGGCTGCCTGCCGGCCAAGGCCGACGACGTGCTCGCGATCTGCCAGGACGAGATCGCCAAGGTCATCGCCTCGGGCCTGACGGACGAGGAACTCGCTCGCGGCAAGGGCCAGCTGCGCGGCTCGATCGTGCTGGGCCTGGAGGACCCGTCGTCGCGGATGAGCCGCCTGGGTAAGTCCGAGCTTGCGTACCCGAACCTGGAAGCTGTCGACGAGATCCTTACGGAGATCGAGGCCGTTACCCACGACGACGTGCGCGGCGTCGCGGCCGACGTGCTGGCGCTGCCGAAGGCGCTGGCAGTGGTCGGCCCGTTCGACGACGCGGATCAGTTCATCGCGGCAGTGGCCGGCTAGTCGCCGCGGCCGTGCCGGCTAGTAGCCCGCGGCCGTGCCGGCTAGTAGCCGGGCGGGGAGTAGCCGGCAGCCGTCCTGGCGTGCGAAACTGCCGCCAGTGGAGACTCGGCAACCCGAAGTCCTGTCAGCCGGTGAGCCGGCGCATGGGCCACTTCGTGAGCCGGCCCCGCCGCATGCGGGCGAAGGGCCGTTTGCGCTCTGGCATTTCAGCGAGGATCCCTCGCTCGGGTACTTCCGGCCACGGGCCAGGGCCTCCAGTCCGGCCGGGCCGCCGCTGGTCTGGGCCGTCGACACGCGGCACGCCCCCCTGTACTGGTTCCCCCGCGACTGCCCGCGCGGCTGCATCTGGCCGGTTTCGACGACGACGATGGCCGATCGGGAGCGTTTCTTCGGGCAGACCGCCGCGGGCCGTATCCACGTTGTCGAGTCCGGCTGGCTGGAACGCATCCGGGATGGCCGCCTGTACGCTTACCAGCTGCCCGCGGCTCCGTTCCGTCCGTATGCGACCGGCGGATACTGGGTGGCTGACGAGCCGGTGGAGGCCATTGAGCGGGTGGCGCTCGACCAGCTCATTGAGCGCCACGCGACCGCGGGGATCGAGCTGAGGATCACGCCGTCTATCTGGCCGTTCTGGCGCCGAGTGATCAGTTCGTCGGTTGAGTTCAGCGGTTGTCGGCTACGGAACGCGGCCGGCCATCCCGACGATCGAGAAGGCTGAGCAGGGCGTCCGCTGAATCAGCTGCCGTGCTGCGATGCGCCGGGGTCCGCGGCCTTGAGCCAGGCCCGGATCTCGTCGCCGTGCTCATCGAGCGCCGGCGGCGGCAGGTCATAGCGCGGAGCGGTGGCGGAGAACCGCAGCGGATTGCGGATACCGGGCACGCCCGACTCGCCCGCGCCGGACACCACGACCGGCTCCAGGCCGATCCGCTCCGCGAACGCGACGCCGCCCGCCACGGTGTTGATCGGCCCGCAGGGCACGCCGGCCGCGATGAGCTCATCGAACCACTCCGCCGCCGTGCGCTGCCGAAGCCGCTCGGTCAGCAGCGGCCGCAGCTGATCGCGGTTCGCGGTCCGGCCCGAGTTCGCGGCGAACCGCTCGTCCTGTGCAAGCTCGGGCACGCCCAGCACGGCGCACAGGTTCTGGAACTGCGCGTTGTTCCCGGCCGCGATCACCAGGTCGCCCTCGGCGGTCGGCAGCGGCTCGTAAGGGAACAGGCTCGGGTGCGCATTGCCCATCCGGTGCGGCACCACTCCGGCCGAGGCAAACGCCCCGGTCTGGTTCACCATGCCGGCGAGGGCCGCTGCCAGCAGGTTGACCTCGACCAGCTGGCCCTCGCCGGTCCGGCGGCGATGATCGAGTGCGGCCAGCACGCCGATCGTGGTCTGCATGCCGGACATCACGTCGAAGATCGCGACGCCGGCCCGGTACGGCGGGCCGTCGGCATCGCCCTGCAGGCTCATCAGGCCGGACATGGCCTCGACGATCAGGTCGTAGCCCGGCAGGTGCGCGCCGCCGCCGGACCCGAAGCCGGTGATGGACGCGTAGATCACCGCCGGGTTCGTGGCCCGGACGCTGGCGTAATCCAGCCCGAACTGGCGCAGGCCGCCGGGCTTGAAGTTCTCCACCAGGATGTCGGCCCGCCGGGCCAGTTCCGCCGCGGCGGCCCGGTCGCTCTCGTTACGGAGATCGAGTGCGACGGAGCGCTTGTTCCTGTTGATCGACAGATAGTAGGTGGAGACCCCGTCGCGCACCGGGGGCATCCAGTGCCGGGTGTCGTCTCCGCCCGGGCTCTCCACCTTGATGACTTCCGCGCCGAGGTCCGCGAGCATCATCGTGCAATACGGCCCGGCCAGCACGCGGGAGAAGTCGGCAACCAGCAGGCCAGCGAGGGGGCCGGGCCTGCGGGCGTCGGAACCGTCGGAAACCTCGTCCATAGCCCGGTGGCTGCCTTCCTGTCCGCTGACTGCGCGCTCAGGCTAACAAAGCGGTACCGCGGTGCGCCCGAGCAGGCCGGGAACGAGGGCGCCGGTCGCACCAGATCGTCAACTAAATTGACCGTTAGTCGGCGGGACGAGGTGGATTATCTAGAGCTGGCCCACGCTGGTCACCCGCAGCACGGCAACCCCGGCCTCGTCCGAGCCGTGCAGGTCGACGGCCGCGGAAAAGCCCCAGTCGTGATCGCCGTCCGGGTCGTCGAAGATCTGCCGGACCCGCCACTCACCGTCGGCCGGCCGTTCCTCGATGATCAGCATTGCCGGACCGCGGGCGTCCGGGCCGGTGAGGATCTCGCCGTGCTGCTCGAAGTACGGCTCGAGCGCCTCGGCCCAGTCCGCCGCGTCCCATCCGTCGGCGCCGTCGAGGTCGCCCAGATCCTCCCAGCGCTGCAGGGCCGCGAGCTCGACCCGGCGGAACAGCGCGTTCCGCACCAGCACCCGGAACGCCCGCTTGTTGCCGGTCAGCGCCGGCGGCCGGTCCGCGGCCAGGTGCTCGGCCTCGTCGACCGGGTTGCGCAGCTTCTCCCACTCGTCGATCAGGCTGTGATCCACCTGGCGTACCAGCTCGCCGAGCCACTCGATGAGGTCCGACAGTTCCTCGGTCCTGGCCTCCTCCGGCACCGTCTGCCGCATCGCCTTGTAGGCATCGGCCAGGTACCGCAACACCAGCCCCTCGGAGCGCGCCAGCCCGTAGAACGTGATGAACTCGGCGAACGTCATCGCCCGCTCGTACAGGTCCCGCGCCACCGATTTGGGCGACAGCTCGTGGTCGGCCACCCAGGGATGCCCGCGCTTGTAGATGTCGTAGGCCGCCATGAGCAGATCGGCCTGCGGCTTCGGGTAGGTGACGGCCTCGAGCAGTTCCATCCGCTCGTCGTACTCGATGCCGTCGGCCTTCATCGCCGCGACCGCCTCGCCGCGCGCCCTGAACTGCTGCGCGGCGAGCACCTGGCGCGGGTCATCGAGGGTGGACTCGATCACTGAGAGCACGTCCAGCGGATACTGGGGCGCCGCCCGGTCGAGCAGCTCGATCGCGGCCAGGGCCAGCGGGGACAGCGGCTGGTTCAGCGCGAAGTCGGCCTGCAGGTCGACGGTCAACCGCACGCACCGGCCGTCCTCATCCGGCGCGCCGAGCCGTTCCACTACGCCGCCGGCCAGCAGGGCACGGTAGATGGCGACGGCGCGGTGGACGTGCCTGCGCT
>JASHOV010000464.1 GCA_030038495.1 Streptosporangiaceae bacterium | reverse complement strand
GCCCTGGTGCAGATGCATCACCTGCTGCTGGACCACACCGGCCTGGAGGTGGTGCTAGGCGAGATCACGGCCCTGCTGCGCGGCGAGGAAGACCGGCTGCCGCCGCCGCTGCCGTTCCGCAACTTCGTCGCGCAGGCCCGCCTGGGCGTTCCCCGGCAGGAGCATCAGCGGTACTTCGCCGCGCTGCTGGGCGATGTCAGCGAGCCGACGGCCCCGTTCGGGCTGCTGGATGTCCGCGGCGACGACACCGGCGCGGTCGCGGCGCGGGAGGTCCGGGCGGCGGTGGACCAGCAACTGGCGGCCCGGCTGCGGGAGCGGGCCCGGGCGCTGGGAGTGTCCCCGGCGACGGTGTTCCACCTGGTGTGGGCGCGGGTGCTGGCGGCGGTGGCCGGGCGCGATGACGTGGTGTTCGGCACGGTGCTGTTCGGCCGGATGCACGCCGGGCCGGGTGCCGACCGGGTGCCGGGGCCGTTCATGAACACGCTGCCGGTCCGGGTCGATACCGGCGCGGCCGGGGTGGCCGATGCGGTGGCCGCGATGCGCGACCAGCTGGCCGCGCTGCTGGCGCATGAGCACGCGCCGCTGGCGCTGGCGCAGCAGGCCAGCGGCGTGCCGGCGTCGGCGCCGCTGTTCACCTCGATCCTCAACTACCGGCACAGCAGGCGCCCGAGCCCGGGGACCGCCGCCGATCCGGCGGGCATCGAGATGCTGTTCACCAGGGGCGGCAACAACTATCCGCTGGCGGTCGCGGTCGATGATCTCGGCACCGGGTTCGGCCTGATGGTGCAGGCGGTCGAGTCGGCCGACCCGGAGCAGGTGTGCGCGATGATGCAGACCGCCGCCGAGAACCTGGTGGCCGCGCTGGAGGAGGCCCCGGCCACGCCGCTGTACGCGGTAGAGGTGCTGGGCGAGGCGCAGCGACAGCAGATCCTGGCCGGGCAGACGGACACCGCGGCGGGCGGGGTGCATGAGATGGTCGCCGCGCGGGCGGCGCGGGTCGGGGATGCGGTGGCCGTGGTCTGCCGCATGGTGGCTTGGACGTATGCGCGGCTGGAGGAGCGAGCGAATCGGCTGGCGCATCTCCTGCGAGGGGCGGGGGCAGGCGCGGAAACCGTTGTGGGTTTGTCCCTTCCGCATGGCACGGACATGATCGCGGCAGTGCTGGCGGTGTGGAAGGCGGGCGCCGCGTACTTGCCGCTGGACCCGGGGTACCCGCCGCAGCGGCTGGCGTTCATGCTCGCCGACAGCCAGGTCACGCTGGTGGTGGGCACTGCTGATGCCCTCGGCGACCTGCCTCTGGGCCGGATCCGGACGATCACGGTGGATGATCCAGCCATCGCCGATGCGCTGCGAGCAATGCCGCCGGTAGCGCCGCGGGTCCCGGTGGCGGCAGGCCAGCTGGCGTATGTGATGTACACGTCGGGGTCGACCGGGGTGCCGAAGGGCGTGCAGGTCACCCACAACGGACTGGTGAACTACGTAGCGACGGCTCCGGGCCGGGCTGGGCTCGGCGAGCCGGGTGGCCGGTATGCGCTGCTGCAGCCTCCGGTCACCGATTTCGGCAATACGGTGATGTTCACCAGCCTGGTCACCGGGGGCGTGCTGCACATCCTGGACCCGGCGATCGTCACCGATCCGCACGCTGTCGCCGGGTACCTGGCCGGCCATTCCGTCGATTACGTGAAGGTGGTGCCCTCGCACCTGGCCGCGCTGGCCAGCGGCGAGGGGCTGGCGCAGCTGGTCCCGGCCAAGACCCTGGTGCTGGGCGGGGAGGCGATCGCGCCAGGGCTGGCCCGCGAGCTGGCTGCCGTGGCCGCCGGGCGGGGACTGGTCAACCATTACGGGCCGACCGAGACCACGATCGGGGTGGCCACCGCCCGCCTCGGCCCCGGTGACCTGGCCGGCGGGGTGGTCCCGATCGGCTCGGCCCTCCAGGGCACCAAGCTGTACATGCTGGACAGCCACCTACGCCCGGTGCCGGCCGGTGTGGCGGGCGAGTTGTTTGTCGGCGGCGCGCAGGTGGCGAGGGGGTATGCGAGGCGTCCCGCGCTGACCGCGGAGCGGTTCATTGCTGATTTGTTCGCCGGGGACGGCTCGCGGATGTACCGGACCGGGGACCGGGCGCGATGGACCGCGGGCGGCGTACTGGAGTTTTGCGGCCGGGCCGATGACCAGGTGAAGATCCGCGGGTTCCGGGTCGAGCCCGGCGAAGTCGAGGCCGTGCTCACGGCCCACCCGGGCGTGGCCCGGGCGGTGGTCGTCGCGCGCGAGGACACGCCGGGCGATAAGCGGCTGTGCGCGTACGTGGTCCCCGCCGGCGGCGACGGCGTGACAGCAGATTGGTCGGGGAACGGAGGCCCGGCCGGCCCAGAGCTAGCCGCGCCAGAACTAGCCAGCACGGTCCGCGTATTCGCGGCGGAGCGGCTGCCCGATCACATGGTGCCGTCGGCGGTCGTGGTGCTGGGGGCGCTGCCGCTGACGCTCAGCGGGAAGGTGGACCGCAAGGCGCTGCCTGCCCCTGACTATGCGGCGGCGTCGTCGGGCCGGGAGCCGGCCAATGTGCGGGAGGAGCTCCTGTGCGCGTTGTTCGCGGACGTGCTCGGTGTGCCCGCGGCCGGGGCCGGTGTGGATGATGACTTCTTCGAGCTGGGCGGGCATTCACTGCTGGCAGTCCGACTGGTGAGCCGGGTCCGCTCGGTGCTGGGCGTCGAGATGGAAGTG
>JASHOV010000463.1 GCA_030038495.1 Streptosporangiaceae bacterium | reverse complement strand
TGTTCTTCGCGCTGATCGCGGAGGTCGGGCCGGCCAAGGCGACCGTGATTACCTACGTCAACCCCGCGGTCGCGGTCGTCCTCGGCGCGCTGGTGCTGGGCGAGCGGATCACCCTGGCGATGGCCGGCGCCTTCGCGCTGATCCTCGGCGGCTCGGTGCTTGCCACCAGGGGCGGGCGCTCCGCGGCGGTAGCCGCTGAAGCCGGTACAGGGGCGGTAGCCGCTGAAGCCGGTACAGGGGCGGGCGCGCGGGAGCGGCGGCTGGACGAGGTGGTCGGGGCGCAGCCCGGTCAGCCCGCAGGACCGGGATCGTGACGAGCGCGACCGGCGGGTTATCCCGGCGCGTCACGACCGGCCGGTTATCCCGACGCGTCGCGAGCGCCGCGCCGCTAGACTCGCGCGGGTGATCGACCTCAAGGCTGCTCGTCAGGATCCCGGCACGTTCCGCGCCGCGCTGGCCAGGCGCGGCGCGGCGGACGACTTCGATGCGCTGCTGGCTGCCGACGCCAGCTGGCGGTCGGCTACCGAGCGGGCGGAGGCGCTGCGGGCGGCCCAGCGGAGTTCGTCCAAGGGCAGGCCGACGCCCGAAGAGCTGGAGCAGCTGCGCCAGCTCCGCGAGGAGCTGGACCAGGCCCAGGGCGAGCTGGCCGCCGCCGCCCTGCAGCGCGACGAGCTGCTGGCGAAGATCCCGAACCTGCCCGACCCGACCGCGGCCGACGGCATGGACGAGGAAGACGCGGAGCTGGTCAGGACCTGGGGCGAGCGGCCCAAGTTCGACTTCGAGCCGCGCGATGCCGCCGAGCTGGGCTCGCCGCGCGGCTGGATCGACATGGCCCGCGGGGCGCGCCTGTCCGGCTCGCGCTTCGCCTACAGGATCGGCGACGTCGCGCTCGCCGAGATGGCGCTGTACCGGTTCGTGATCGACAAGCTGACCAGGCGCGGGTTCCTGCTCGTGCTGCCGCCGATCATGGTGGGGGAGCGGGCCATGTACGGCACCGGCTTCCTGCCGACCGAGGAGTCCAATCTCTACCACCTGGAGCGGGACGACCTGTACCTGACCGGTACCTCGGAGGTGGCGCTCGCGGGCATCCACGCCGACGAGCGGCTGGAGGAGGACGAGCTGCCCGCCCGGTACACCGCGTTCACCACTAACTTCCGGCGGGAGGCGGGCGCGGCCGGCAAGGACACCAAGGGCATGTTCAGGGTCCACCAGTTCGACAAGGTGGAGATGTACGTCTACTGCCTGCCGGAGAAGTCGCGGGAGCTGCACGACGAGCTGCTCTCCTACGAGGAGGAGATCGCGCAGGAGCTTGGCCTGCCGTACCGGGTGATGAACATCTCCGTCGGCGACCTGGGCGCGCCGGCCGCGAAGAAATACGACATCGAGGCCTGGTTCCCGGTGCAGCAGCGGTACCGCGAGATCACCTCCTGCTCGAACACCACCGATTACCAGGCCCGGCGGCTGAACATCAGATTCCGCCGCGAGGGCAAGCTCGAGCACGTGCACACCCTGAACGGCACCGGCGCCACCGCCCGCGCGCTGCTGTCGATCATGGAGAACTTCCAGGACGAGGCCGGCACGGTCGCCGTGCCGCAGGTCCTGCACTCCTTCGGGGCACCGGCCACGATCGGTACGCCGGAAGCCCTGCACCGTTAGCGCGGGGACCTTCCGTCCAGCCAGAACGGAAAGTCTCCGTCTTGCGCCGGACGGCTACGCGGGCGCGGCCGGTTGCGCTTGCGCGGACAGTCTGGTCAGCAGCATGCCTCCCTCGGGCACGCCCAGCCCGGTGCACGGGTCCCAGCCGGGCCCGGCCGAGTAGGCCCCGTTACTGCCCTGGATGATGTCGCGCAGCCCGGCTTCCGGCGCGCCCGGCGCGACCCCGGCGTAGATCGCCTGCTGCACCAGCCCGAGACTGGCCCCGCGGGCCTGCGCGAGCCTGCTGGCCAGCGCTGCCCACAGCGGCGCGACCGCGCTGGTGCCGCCGATGACGGTCTGCTGCCCGTCGACCAGCACCTGGTAGCCGGTCGCGGGGTCGGCGTTCCCCGCGACATCAGGGACGCCGCGGCCGGTGCCGCCGCTCGGGGCGGCGGGCACGCCCGCGTTTGCCTGCCAGGCGGGCAGCGCGAACTGGACGCTGACGCCGCCGCCGGTAGCGCCGCCGCCGCTGCCGTCATTCCAGACGGTCTCGGACGTGATGGCGTCGGTAGCCGGATTCGCCTGCAGGCTGGTGCCGCCGCAGGCGAGGGCGTGCGGGCTCGATGCGGGGAAGTCGACGTGCGGCTGACCGTCGCTCACCCCATCGCTGCTGCCGTTGTCGCCGGCCGCCACGGTTACGGTCGCGCCCAGCGCGATCCCGTCCGCGATCGCCTGGTCGAGCGCGTTCATCGACTGCGCCGTCCAGGAGCTCTCCGGGCCGCCCCAGCTGATGCTGACGGCGGCGGGCGTCGGCTGCGCGTGCACGGCATTGGTCACCGCGTCGACGAAGCCCTGGTCGGTGTTGGGCGCGAAGTACACGACCTGCGCGGCGCCCGGCGCCACCGAGCCTGCTACCTCGATGTCCAGCAGCACCTCGCCGTCGGCGCCCTGCGGGTCCTGGCCGGCCACGTTGCTGGCCCCGTCGACGCCGACGGCCGTGACCGACGGGGTCGCGAGCCCGAGGCCGGAGAAATAGGTGTCCAGGTCCGACTGCCCGAAGCCGCCGCCAAGCTCGATGATCGCGATTGTCTGGCCGGTGCCGTCCGTGCCCGCCGGGAACGCGTAGACCTCGGCCACCTGAGGCGGGGTGTAGGACACCTGCTGCTGCTCCTGCGCCGCGAACCGGAAGTGCGGCACCGCCTGCGGGCGGTCGTCCAGTCCCAGTACCGCCTCGACAATGCCGTCAAGTTCGGCCGGGATCTGCAGTAGCCCGGTGCGGTACCGATGCGTAACGTCGGCCCCCGACGGGCCCTGGCTGGTCACGACCCTGAGTTCGGTGCCGAACGCGGAGGCCAGCGCGGCCGCCGTTCCCGTTATGGTCATGCGGCGGGACCCCGGATCCGCGCTCGTGACCTGGATGCCCAGCCCGAGGCCGGTCAGGATCTGCGCTACCTGGTCCTGGTCGGCGGCGCTGGAGCCGTAGCTCCGCCTCAGGTCGTCCCGGCTCAGCCGGACCGGCACACCCGCGGCGGTACGCGGCAGCGGCGCGGCCCGGCGGGTGACGAGCGTGACCTCGATGGGCTGCTCCGGATCGACCGGTGCGCCTAACCCGATCCCCGCGAGTGGCTGCCGACCGCTTCCGGTCAGCTGGACGAACCCCGTCCCCGGCATGGCTGGCTCCCTCCGTCGGCCCTGGCACTGAGAGAGAACGCTACCGGCCCGCCTCGATCCGCGCGCCGCACTGCGGGCAGTCGGCCGGCGGTTCCGACTCGGCGATCGTGCCGCATTCGGGGCAGACCAGCCGGAGCCAGCAGACCGAGTCTCCGGGACGGTCCTCAGGTTCGGGTCCGCGGAGTTCTGGCCTGGCGGACGGCTGCGATTCTGGCTGCATGGGTCAGGTTCTCGTGGCGGGTGGCGGGGCGGCGATGTCCGCGGCGCTCAATGGCCGGCGCCTGATGGCCCAGGAGCGGAAGCTGAACCGGCGCAGTTCGGTAGTGAGGGGAGAGGGCGGTACCGCCAGCACCGGGCATCCGGCGTGGGCCAGGCAGTAGCGGCTCACCCCCGCATGCAGCGCGCGGCTGATCCCCGGCCGTCTGCCGGTTCCGATGACGAGCAGGTCACCGGGCTCGCTCGCGGTCTCCACCAGGCTCCTTCCTGCTTCTCCTCGTACTACCTGGGATCGAATCGGGATCTCCGGCGGTAACCCGCCGAAAGCCACCATCAGCGTGGCCTGCAGCCTGCGGCAGGCTGCCTCGGCCCACAGGTCGCGTAACGCGGGCGAGGGATGGGTGCGCTCGGCCAGGTCCCCGCCGGGCGGCTGCCAGGCCAGGACGGGTATTAGCGGCATCCGGTGGGCGCATGCGATCTCGGCCGCGTAACGCACCGCCGGGAGGCACCCGTGCGACCCGCTCACGCCGACGATGACCCTGCTGATAGCGGTCACGGCACCGCTCCTTCCGTGGGCAAAGGAGTAGCTACCTAACAGTAAACATCGACCGGGGCGCGGATGCGTCGCCGGCCGGCCTTGCCGGACATATACGTGTACGCGCCTGGGCGCGGAGGGCCTAGTGTTACGGCTGTGGGCAGGCTAGAGGGTGTCAGGGCAGTCATCACTGGTGCGGCCAGTGGCATTGGCGAGGCGACCACGCGGCTGTTCGTGCGGGAGGGCGCGAGCGTGGTCATGGCCGACGTCGAGGCGGAACGAGGCGCCCGGATCGCGGCCGAGCTGGGCAGCTGGTGCCGCTTCCTGCCGACCGATGTGTCGCAGGAGGGCGCGGTCGACGCGGCCGTGGCGCTGTCGGTGGCCGACTTCGGCGGCCTGGACTGCATGTTCAACAACGCGGGGAACGCCGGCTCCACGGGCAGTCTCGAGGAGATCGACCTGGCCACGTTCGACCGGACAGTCGCTATTCACCTGCGCGGGGTGTTCCTCGGCATCCGCGCGGCGGCGCGGGTCATGCGGCCGCAGGGGCGGGGCAGCATCATCAACACCGCCAGCGTCGCGGGCGTGTCGGCCGGCCTCGCCGGGCACGACTACAGCGCGTGCAAGGCGGCCATCATCCAGCTCACCCGAACGACTGCGAATGAACTTGGCGAGGACGGCGTCCGGGTCAACGCGATCTGCCCCGGTGCGGTCGCGACCGCCATCTATGGCCGGGCCCTCGGCCTGGATGCCGACGCGGCCCAGCGGACCGTTGAGTTCATGACCAGCGCGCTGAGTAACGCGGCGCCCATCCGGCGCGCGGGCCAGCCGGCCGACATCGCCGAGGCGGCGCTGTGGCTGGCCAGCGAGGGCTCGGCCTATGTCAACGGGCAGGCGATCGCGGTGGACGGCGGCCTGCTGACCGGGCCGCTGCAGCGCAACCGGCCCATGGCGCGGGACCCGAAGGCGCGCGAGGTCCTCAGGGACATGATGCTCAAGGCGGCGGAAGAGCCCGGCGAGAGCTAGCGCGGCTCCCGGAGGGCCGGGCTCGCAGCACCTCGGTTGCGCTGGCCAGGTCCCGGCGCAGAGCGGCCTCGCTGACGCCGGCCGCCGCTGCGGCCTGCCGTTCGGACAGATCCAGGTAGCTCGTCAGCACGACGGCCTCGCGCTCCGCCTGCCGCAGCGTCATTAACCCGAGCACCACGGGCAGGTCACGGAACCTGCGCGCCGCGGACCCGCCCGGACCGTCGGGGCGGCCTTCCCCGCCTGGCTCGGCATCGGGTACCGGTGGCTTCGCGCTGTCCCCGGTTCGACGGCGGCGCGCGACCTGGCGCGACCGGATCACTACCTGCCGCCAGAGGTAGGACGCGGCGCGATCGCCGGCCTTGACAAGGCCAGCCGACCAGAGCGCGACGAAGGAGTCCACCGCCACATCGTCGGCACAACCCGGGTCCCCGGTCAGCAGCGCGGCGAGCCGGACAAGCGACCCGTAGTGATCGGAATACAGCCTGGCCAGGGCCTGGCAGGCGGCAGACTCCGCGTCACCGTGAGCGGTTTCCCGCGCAGGCACCCTCCGGGAACGGCGGCACGGAGCGATGCTGCTTGTCGACAGCCCGTCAAAGCCAGCTGACCTCTGGGGGTCGCTCATGGAGACTCCGGGGATCCGGGCTCTGCCGACTCGCGCCGCCTGCCAGGCGGTCCAGATGTCGACGTGGAACCTTAAACGGGACAGCTCAGTGTAGGAAGATACAGGAAGTAATGTCAATCTACTAAGGACACTCGGCAGTCGATATAGGAATATATAAGACGTAAGAAGATCAGAGTGGAATCAGACGCGCCTGTTGCCGGGCAGATTTCTCGTTGCGGAGGTAGACTCTTCCATCCTGTTCCGGAAGGACGTGCAGATGGCCGGTGAGGACTGGAGGCGGCTCGCCGACTATGTCGTGGCCCGCCGGGTCGAGCTGGGCATGCGGGATCGCCGCGCGCTGGCCAAGGCGACCGGGGTGACGGACAGGACGCTGGGCAAGCTGGAGAACGGGCAGCGGGTGTCGGCGAGCACTCTTGGGGTTATCGACAATCACCTTGACTGGGCCCCCGGCTCATGCCGCCGGATCCTGTCCGGCGGGGAGCCCGAGGTGATCGGCGGCGCTGGCGAAGACGCATCCGGCTACGACGACCCGACGCTTCGGCATCTGGCCAGCACGCCGGGCCTGCCGCCGGACGTGGTGCGCGGTCTCATCGCGCTCGCGCGGAGCTGGCGTGAGGGTACGCAGCCAGCCGACGAGGAGGCCAGGCGCCGCGCCTGACCGCCCGCGCCGCCACGCCGGTCGGGCCTTACAGGCAGATGGGGATCCCGAGCAGCCAGATGCACGTGCTGCCGCCGTGCGTGGGCGAGGGTGACGGCGTTGGTGACGCGCTTGGCTGAGTGGCGCCAGGCGACGGGCTGGGCTGCGGCGATGATCCGGGTCCGGGCGCGGAACTGTGCCCGGGCGCGGGCGCGGAGCCGTGGGTTTGCACCGCCGTGGTGGCGTGGCCAGAGGCTGGTGGCCGACTCGTGCCCGGCGTCGGATGTGGTTCGGCCGCGTGCCCGTGCGGGTGCCGCGGCGGGCTGCCGGCCGGGTGCGTCCCGTGGCCTGGCCCGTGCGCCACGGCGGCGGGCGCAGGCAGCTGGCCGGCATTGATCTGGCCGTGCCGCTGCGGCAGCACGGCGATGGGTATCACCGCGGCGGCTACCGCGAGCGTCGCTGCCGCCGAGCTGGCCACCGGGTGCATCCGCAGGGTCCTGCCGA
>JASHOV010000462.1 GCA_030038495.1 Streptosporangiaceae bacterium | reverse complement strand
GCCGACGTTCCGCTCCTGGTGGCGCCGGCACGGACAGCGGGAGGACGGCCGGTGACCGCGCGGGAGGAAATCCTGGGTCGCATCCGGGCCGCGATCGGGAACGAGCCGCCCGGAGTCCGGCCCGCAGATGCGGTACCGACGCCTGCGCAGAGCGCAGCGCCGCGCGCGTACCTGCGCAGTCACGCCGGCCCGGAGGTCACGGAGTTGTTCGCCGAGCGGGTCGCGGACTACCGCGCGGTCGTCGGCCGGGTCGCCGCGGCGGACGTGCCGGCCGCGATCGCGTCGGCGGCCGCGGACCTCGGGCTGGCCGCCATCGTCGTCGCACCGGGATTCCCGCCGTCGTGGCTGCCCGCGCCGGGCCCCGTGATGTTGCTCGCCGACGATCCGCCGCTCAGCGTCGCGGACCTGGACCGGTGCGGCGCCGCGCTGACGACGGCTGCGCTCGGGATCGCGGTGACAGGGACGATCGTGCTGGACGCGGGCGCGGGGCAGGGCCGGCGAGCGCTCACGCTGGTGCCCGATGTCCATCTCTGCGTCCTGCGCGCGGACCAGATCGAGCCCGACGTGCCGGACGCGCTGGCCCGCCTCGATCCCGGCCGGCCGCTGACCTTCATCAGCGGGCCGTCGGCGACCAGCGACATCGAGCTGCAACGGGTGGAAGGCGTGCACGGGCCCCGCACGCTGCACGTCATCATCGCCGAGGGAGACGGCGTCGGTGCCGTGCTGCCGGTGGTGCGGCAGCTGTGAGCATCATCGACGCGCACCATCACGTCTGGGACCTGGCCGTGCGCGACCAGGACTGGATCACCGGCCCGGAGATGGCAGTGCTTCGCCGCAGCTTCTCGGTCGATGACCTGCGGCCGAGTGCCCGTGCGGCCGCCGTTACCGGCACCGTCCTGGTCCAGACCGTCACGGTCGCGGCCGAGACGCCGGAGATGCTGGCGCTGGCTGCGTCCGATCCGCTGGTTGCCGCCGTTGTCGGCTGGACCGATCTGACGTCGCCTGCCGTCGCCGATGAGATCGCCAGGCTCAGGTCGGGGCCAGGCGGCGCCTATCTGGCGGGCATCAGGCATCAGGTGCAGTCCGAGCCGGACCCGGACTGGCTGCGGCGCCCGGAGGTGATCCGCGGCCTGCGGGCCGTCGCCGCGGCCGGGCTGTGCTACGACCTGGTCGTGCTGCCGCATCAGATCGCGGCGGCCACCTATGCGGCGGCAGCCGTGCCCGGACTGACGCTGGTACTCGACCATGCCGGCAAGCCGCCGATCGCCAGCGGGAACGTCGAGCCGTGGGCGCAGGCCATTCGGGCGTTCGCCGCCCGGCCGAACACCGTGTGCAAGCTGTCCGGGCTGGTCACGGAGGCCGCACCCGGCGGTCAGCCGCTGGCGTTCGCGCCGTTCGCCGATGTCATACTTGGCGCATTCGGCGCCGAGCGGCTCATGTTCGGTTCGGACTGGCCCGTGTGCCTGCTGGCATGCGGCTATGCCGACGTCCTCGGCCTGGCCCGGACTCTGCTGGCGGGCCTGTCGGATGCCGAGCGCGCAGCGGTGTTCGCGTCGACTGCGGCGCGGGTGTACGGGCTCGGCACACTCGCTCAGGTCGCTGACGGGCACCAAGTATCGGGAGGCGGGTCGTGGCTCTTACCGACGAAGCCATCGACAAGATCAAGCAGATGATCCTCTCGGGCCGGGTCCGGCCGGGCGAGAAGCTGCCGCGCGAGGCCGACCTCGCCGCCGAGCTCGGCCTGTCCCGCAACTCGCTCCGCGAGGCGGTGAAGGCGCTGAGCGTCATCAACGTGCTGGACGTGCGGCAAGGCGATGGCACGTACGCGACCAGCCTCGCGCCGTCGCTCTTGCTCGAGGCGCTGAGCTTCATCGTTGACTTTCATCGCGACGACACGGTGCTCGATTTCCTGGAGGTGCGCCGCATTCTTGAGCCTGCCGCGACCGCGCTGGCGGCGATCCGCATGTCCGATGAGGACCGCACTGAGCTGGGCAAGGTGCTGGAAACCGTAGACGTGGACACGCCGGTCGAGGAGCTGGTCGCCGCCGACCTGGAGTTCCACCGGCAGATCGCGGTCGGCGCCGGCAACTCGGTGCTGGCGTCGCTGGTGGACAGCATGTCCGCGCCCACGACCCGGGCGCGGGTGTGGCGGGGCATGACCGAGCCGCGGGCGCTGGAGCGCACGCTGGCTGAGCACAGGGCCATTTACCTGGCGATCACGAGCAGGGACGCGGATCTGGCCAGGTCCTGGGCCAACGTGCACATCGCCGGCATCGAGTCGTGGCTGCGAACGGCTCTCGCCGACTAAGGCCCCGGCGGCGGTGACGGGCGCGCGCGTCCCGTCACCGCGGTCAGGCGGCGAACCGCGCCACGGGGACGGGCCCGACTCCGACCGAGACGGCGAACACGCTCCCGGCGAGCGGCTCTTCCTGCAGCGCCGATGCGGCCAGGCCGTCGCGGGCCGAGGTCACGTACAGGATGCCGTCGGCGGAGATGGCGCAGCTGGATGGCTGGCTGACGGGCATGCTGACCTGCTCGAGGAGGATGCCGTCGGCCGAGCGCCGCTGCACCTGCGCCTGTCCCCAGATCGCCGCCCAGATGCACCCGTCGGCGTCAACGCACAGGCCGTCAGGAAGCCCGGCATGGACCTGGAACAGCGGCTCCAGCGGGCCGACGACGCCGTCGTCGGCGTCGAAGCTCGCCCGGAGCACGGCCGCCTGCATGCTGTCCGCCAGGTACATGACCCGGAAATCAGGACTCCACCCGATCCCGTTCGGCAGCGTCAGGCCGTCGGCCACGATCGTGCTCGGCCGCCGGCCGTCCCATCGGTGCAGGGCCCCGGCGCCGGGCCGGAAGTCGAGCGCCGTGCTGCCGGCCCACATCCGCCCGGCAGAATCGCACTTGGCGTCGTTCATCCGCCGCCACGGTTCGGGCAGCACCGGATCGACGACCGTCAGCACGCCGTCGTCGAGGAGCGCAAACCCGTCGGACGTGGCGGCAGCCCAGCCCGGCCCTGTCCTCGGCGCGACGGCACCAAGCCAGGTGTCGTACCGGGTGGCCTGGTCGGCCCCGGACCGTGGATCGCTGACATGGAGCAGGCCGGCCGGAATGTCGACCCAGGCCAGGAGTCCGGTGCGCGGATCGATCACGGGCCCCTCCCCGATCTCGGCGGCGGCCCGCACGACTACCTCCGGCTTGCCTGGCGCGGATGGCATGCTCGCTCGGCCCTTCCGTTAACGGCCGGCAACCGGTGCACCGAGGACCTGCCCTCAAACCCGTCGTAGGAACGCCAGGTCACACTGGCCTCCCGAGGAAGGCGGCAAGCTCATCGGCCGGCCCGGCACCGGCAGGCGCCTGCACTACCGGTCCGAACGGCGCCGCACCGTCCGGTCCGCGGAACGCGTCGGGGATCGCCATCCTGGCCTGGCCGAGCAGTTCCTCGGCCAGGCCGGGATCCAGGTCGGTCGGGTATCCGATGGCACGGGCCAGGTCCCAGCCGTGCGCGAACTGATCGAGCGCCGCCATGCCCCGCACGACGACGCCGGGGAACTCGCCGAACGGCAGCCGGACCGTCCGGTCCAGCGCGCCGTCGGCCTCAAATGCTGCCAGCGCGATCCGGCTGCTCTCCTCGTAGGCCGCGACGAAGTCGCCGCCCGCGTAGTCCGCGTCGGTATCGCCCGCTTCGCCGGCCAGGACGCCGGCCCACCAGCGCGCCGTCCCGACGAAGTGATTGATCAGCGCGCGCACGTTCCACGACGCGCAGGGCGTCGGCGCGTCCAGGTCAGCGGGCTGCACCTCCGCCAGGACAGCCAGCGTGCTCCGCAGGGCCCGGTCCAGTTCGGTCATGTTCGTCACTCCCCATCGTCTCGCCTGCCAACTGCGTTCAACCAGGAAGGCCCGGCCGACGGCGAAAAGGAATCGCTCACGCTCGGGTGGATGTGCCGTCCACCAGGCGAGGGGCGGTGCCGGGCGGCTCGGCGTCCTGCAGCAGTGCGGGCAGGAGTGCCTGCGGGAATCCCTGGTAGGCGACCGGGCGGAGGAACCGGGAGATCGCCGCAGTTCCGACCGATGTGGTCGCTGGGGCGGTCGTTGCCGGATACGGGCCGCCATGCTGCTGAGCGTAGGTCACCGATACTCCCGTCGGCCACTGGTTCCACAGCACCCGGCCGGCCCGCTCCACGGCGACGTCGATGAGCGCAGGCGCGACCGCGTCGTCGGTCTCGCCGATGACGGTCATGGTCAGCTGCCCCTGCAGTCGCTCGGCGACCTCCACCAGCTCGCGCTCGTCGGCATACGTGATGACGAGCGCGGCAGGCCCGAAGCATTCTTCCGTCAGCGCGCCAGGGTCGGCGAGCACGGCGGCCATGGAGGCGGTCATCAGCACCGGTCCGGGCTCCCCCGCAGGCCCATCCGGGACCGACACCAGCGGGTGCACGGCGGGATGCTCGCGCAGGCGCGCCAGGCACTGCGCGAAGCCAGCCTGAATCCGCCCGCTGAGCAGCGGCTGCGCCTGGTAGCCCGCGTGCTCGGCCAGCAGCCGCGGTATGTCAGAGCCGGACGGCACGAACAGCAGTCCCGGCTTGGTGCAGAACTGTCCCGCACCCAGGCAGTACGAGCCCAGGAACCCGGCCGCGATCGTGTCGGCGCGGCGCTCAGCGGCGGCGCGGGTGACGAAGACCGGGTTCACGCTGCCGAGTTCGCCGAAGAACGGGATCGGGTCGGGGCGGGATACGGCCAGGTCGAACAGGGCGCGGCCGCCGGTGATCGAGCCGGTGAAGGCGCCGGCGGCGATCCGGGAATCGAGCACTGCCGCGCGTCCGGCGTCGTCGCCGTGGACGATGGCGAACACTCCTGCGGGAACGTCGGCACCGCGCAACGCCGCCACGACGATGTCCGCGGTGGCGTCGGACAGCCGCCGGTGCCCCGGGTGGGATTTGACGACGACCGGGCATCCCGCCGCGAGGGCGGAACTCGTGTCGCCGCCCGCGACGCTGAACGCGAAGGGGAAGTTGCTGGCCGCGAACACGACCACCGGGCCGAGCGGCACCTGCATGCGGCGCAGGTCGGGGCGTGGTCCCATCCCCCAGGTCGGGTCGGCGTGGTCGATGCGGGCGTCGAACGGGCGGCCGGTCTGGATCTCGTCGGCGTGCAGGCGCAGCTGGAACGTGGTGCGCGCCAGCTCGCCGGTGAGCCGTCCGGCGGGCAGGTGCGTCTCGTCCTGCGCGATCGGGACGAGGGTGCCGGCAGCGTCGTCGAGG
>JASHOV010000461.1 GCA_030038495.1 Streptosporangiaceae bacterium | reverse complement strand
GCCGGTCAGCGCGCCGAGCGCGTTGACGTAGCCACCCTGGTTCAGCAGGTCCCACAGCCGCTCGGCGCCGAGGCGCGCAAGCGTGTGCTGCTCCTGTACCGAGCCCCGCAGCCGGATCACGTCGGCGGCGCTGTAGGTGCGCTCAATGCCAGCCCAGCGGGGGTCTGTCGACCACTCACGGTTCAACGTCGCTGCCTGGCTCTCGATCTTGCTGGCCACCGGGTGCCCGTTCGTGTGACCGTTGGAATGCGCGTGGGCCGATTGGTTCGGTATGCCCTCGAGGCGACTCTCGTCCATGTCCTGACCTCCAGCTGTGTCGTCCCCGGGTTAGGTAACCGAGCCTGCCTGGACTCTTTACTCAGAGATAGCCTCCAAACATCTAAAGTTCGCTAGCTCTTCGACTAGAGTGAAGAAATGCAAAGTTTCACAGCTGAAGAACAGCGATCTTTGCCAAGTATCGGGCTTGATCTCAACATGTTCGGGCAGAGATTGCGACATATCCGGCGCTCGCGGGGGCTGACGCTGGCGGAGCTGGGGGAGCGCGTGGGCCGGGCGCCGTCGGTGCTGTCGCTGCTGGAGAACGGCCGCCGCGAACCGAAACTGTCGCTGATCGAGACGCTCGCGTCGGCCCTGTCGGTGTCGTCGGCCGAGCTGATGAAAAACCAGCCGCCGAGCCGCCGCGCGCAGCTGGAGCTGGCGCTGGCCGAGTTTCAGCATGACCCGTCGTACGCCGGGCTCGGCCTGCCGCCGCTGCGGGTGGGCGCCCGTGTGCCCAGCGACGTGCTCGAGCACCTGGTCGCCCTGCACGCCGAGCTTCGCCGGCAGCGGACCAAGCCCACGGCGACGCCCGAGGAGGCGCGGGCCGCCAACGCGGACCTGCGCGTCCAGATGGGGGAACGGGGCAACTATTTCGAGGAGATCGAGCAGGCCGCGGCCGAGGCGCTGGCTCCGGTCGACTACTCCGGCGGCGCGCTGTCGCAGGGCATGCTGATGTCGGTGGTCAGCCATCACGGGTTCTCCGTCCGGTACGTGCATGACCTGCCCCGGTCGGCCCGTTCCGTTACCGACCTGCGCAACCGCCGCATCTACATGCGCCAGGAGCCGCTCGGCATGCACACGCCGCGGGCCGTGCTGCTGCAGACGCTTGGCCACTTCGTGCTCGGCCACTCCGCGCCGGCCGACTTCGGCGATTTTCTCCGCCAGCGGATCGAGGCGAACTACTTCGCCGCCGCCGTGCTCGTGCCCGAGCAGGCCGCGGCGGCGTTCCTGCGGTCCGCCAAGGACGCCAGGGATGTCGCGGTCGAGGACCTGCGGGACGTGTTCTCCGTGTCGTACGAGATGGCCGCGCACCGGTTCACCAACCTGGCCACCCATCACCTGGGCCTTCCGTGTCACTTCGTGAAGAACGACGAGGGCGGCATCATCTACAAGGCCTACGAGAACGACGGCGTGCTGTTCCCCGCCGACCCGACCGGCGCGATCGAGGGCCAGCGGATGTGCCGTCAGTGGTCGGGCCGCCAGGTATTCAGCGCGCCGGACAAGTTCAGCCCGTACTTCCAGTACTCCGACACACCGTCCGGCACGTACTGGTGCACGGCGCTGGTGGACTCGGGCCGGGAACGCGGCTTCGCCGTCACCCTCGGCGTCAGGTACGAGGACTCGCGCTGGTTCCGGGGCCGGGACACGACGATCCGTACCACGTCGGCGTGCCCGTCCGGGGCGTGCTGCCAGCGGCCTCCGGCCGCGCTGGCCGCCCGGTGGGAGGGCATGGCCTGGCCGTCCGCGCGCGCCCACTCGCACGTGCTGCTGGCGCTGCCGTCGGGCAGTTTCCCCGGTGTGGACGAGGCGGACGTATTCGAGTTCCTGGACCGGCACGCCGCGAGCTAGACGGCGGAGGCCTCGCTGAGGCAACTCGGCCGATGGGTGACAGTCCTGGTATTCGCGTTAAAAGCGCAGCAGCTCTTCCTCACTGATCTCGACTCCGGCGCCCAGCGGCGAGTCCAGGCCGAGTTCCCTGCCTTCGGGTACCGCCACGGTGACGACGGTCTGGTCTTCGCTGGTGTCGATGCGGACAATCAGGCTGCCCGCATCGCCCAGCCCACGCGCGGCTTCTCGCGCCGAAAGCGGACCGGCAACCGTGTGCCGGAAGTATCGATGGGCCATGTCCGGTCTCCTCACACGGTGGCCTGGCAGCTCCTGCTGCGGTCTTGTACCTCGACGTACTCTGCCTGCGCTTCGACTACCGCGCCGGTCGGAAGCCCAGTCAGGGTATAGAACGTCGCGCCGATGCCTTGCTCAAGAGTGGCGGAAGGGTACGACCAGGTGATCGGCTGCCCGGGCGGGCGCAGATACAACACGGCGGCACCGCCGCCCGGGTAGGTGATGCCCAGCAAGATGCGGGTTAGCTGCAGGACATTAAACCCCTGATTCTCCAGCCACAGCGTGGCGGTCGTTCCCGCGACGCCGACAGAAACCCCCAGGTTGAGGTTTTCATTGAACGTCTCCTGGGGCCAGCTACATGCCATCGACTTAACCTCCTTCGCAGACGGCAATTCACTCGTCGCCTATGCGGAGGCCGAAGTCAAGGCTCAGATACCTTGTGCGCACAGTTGGCCCACCATGGCGCGCCCGGCGCCGTGCGCAGGTCATCGCAGTGTGAACGTTCGTGCTGGTCACAGGCCCGGTGCATGCGGAGATGCGGCCAAAGGCCGCCCATCTTCAGCTTACGGTAAGGAAATTATCACTGGATGGACAGCAACTGCTCAGCTCCTCCCGAGCAACACGAGTCCGGGGAGCGGACCAGTACGCCGCGAGCTAGCGGCTGTCAGGCGTCAGGCGTCAGGCGTCAGGCGACAGGCGTCAGGCGACGGGCGGCTGCGTGCCGCTGGCCCTGGACCGTAGCTGCCGGACGGCACGTCTCATGCCGAGAATGACGAACGTCCCACCTATCGCGAGGCATACGACAGCCACGGTCATGTAGATCTCGGTCCAGTGCCGGGAGCCACCGAGGAACGTACCGAGGATGACGATCAGCACGATGCCGGGCAGCCACACCAGGCCGCTCGCGACGTACATCTGAACCGGCGGCGGAAGTGACCGCCATCGTGACCGCATGCGCATCGCTCCGACCGGCTCGCGGGCTGATATTGGCATTAGCTGTATCAGTCCCGGCATCCCCCCGGCAATAGGCGCTTACCACGCTGTCCGGACACTGCGGTTCAGACGGGGTAGGGGTCGGCTCGGGTGGTGTAGCTGCGGCCGTGGGGCAGCGTCCAGATGAGGACGCCGGGCTCGGGCATTTCCAGGTGCCAGCCGGCCGTGCCCTTGCACCGGTGATGGCGCCGGCAGCCGGGGTGGCAATTGCACTCACAGGTCCGCCCGCCCAGGTGGTAGGGGATGACGTGGTCGATG
>JASHOV010000460.1 GCA_030038495.1 Streptosporangiaceae bacterium | reverse complement strand
GCAGCGGGGGGTTGCGGGGGGTCGTCCCCCCGGGCCAGCACGGCGGGGGGTTGCGGGGGGTCGTCCCCCCGGGCCAGCACGGCGGGGGGTCCCGGGGGGTCGCCTGCCAGGTCGGCATCGCCGACGGCCTGTTCGCCGCGGGCCTGGCCGCGCAGGCCGGCCCCGGCCTGCTGATCCCGCCGGGCGAGACACCGCAGTTCCTGGCCGGGCTGCCGGTGGCGGCGCTGCCGTGCGCGGAGCTCGGCGTTCCCGAACTGGGCGACCTGCTGCCGAGGCTGGGCATCCGCACCCTGGGCGAGTTCGCCGCGCTGCCCGCCGCGGAGGCAGGCAGCCGGTTCGGCGCTCAGGGCATCGTCGCGCACCGGCTGGCCCGCGGGCTGGACCCGAGGCCGCTGGCGCCGCAGCCGCCGCGGCGCGACCTTTCCGTGGAGCAGGCCTTTGACCCGCCTGCCGATCAGTCCGAGTCGGTGGTTTTCACCGCCAAGGCCCTGGCCGAGGGGATGCATGCCAGGCTCGCGGCCCACGGCCTTGTCTGCGTCCGGGTCCAGGTGCAGGTGCGCTGCGCGGACGGGCAGGAGTTCACCCGGCTATGGCGGCACGACGGCCTGCTGTCCGCGCTGGCGGTCGCGGAGCGGGTGCGCTGGCAACTCGACGGCTGGCGCGGCGGCTCCGGCCGGGAACGCGGCTCCGGCCGGGACCCGGAGGCCGGCGGGATTACGCTCCTGCGGCTGGTTCCCGATCAGCTGGTACGGGCAACCGGGCATCAGCTCGCGCTCTGGGGCGACGCAGTGGTCAGCGACCGGGTGGCCCGTGCGGCCATCAGGGTCCAGGCGATGCTCGGGCACACCGCGGTGACCCGGCCCGTGCTGTCGGGCGGGCGCAGCCCGTCCGAGCAGGTACTGCTGGCGCCGTTCGGCGACACGGGCCTGCCGCAGCGCCCGGCCGACCGGCCCTGGCCGGGTCAGATCCCGGCTCCGGCTCCGGCCATCGTGTACCCGGAGCCGCAGCCGGCCAGCGTCACCGACGCCGCGGGCCGGGAAGTGTCGGTCAGCGGCCGCGCCCAGCTGTCCGCGCCTCCCGCGTGGCTGTCCGCGGACCGCGGCCAGGCCCGCGCCGTCATCTGCTGGGCCGGACCGTGGCCGGTCACCGAGCGCTGGTGGGATCCGGCGCGGGCCCGCCGCCAGGCCAGGTTCCAGCTGGTCACCGACGACGGAAGTGCCTGGCTGGCTGTGCTGCAGGACGGTCAGTGGCAGCTCGAGGCGCGGTACGGCTGAACTCGCCGGCGGCATGCCGAGCGGGCTGCTAGGTCCGGCTGGATAATCGGCGCATATTCCATCAGATTTGGGGTGTAGCGTCTTCGCAGTCTCCGCTCGCCGAGCAGAGAAGTCGCTGCAGTCTGTGCCTGCGGGCGCGCGGGCCGGGAGCTGTCGATGCTAGGGCTGAAGGACAGGGTGACCGGCGCCGGATACGGCCTCGGCTGGTCAGTGATCTGCCGCCTGCCCGAGTCCTGGGCGCAGCGGGGCTTCCGGTCCGCCGCCGACATTGCCTGGCGCCGACGGGGCCCGCGGGTGAAGGTGCTGGAGGGCAACCTGCGCCGGGTCATCGGGGGGGACCCGCCGGACGAGCAGCTGCGGGCACTGTCCAGGCAGGTGATGCGGTCCTACGCGCGGTACTGGCTGGAGATATTCCGGCTGCCGGTGCTGCCGGCCGAGCGGCTAGCCGGCGGGATGCACGACAGCGGACATCTCGACGCGGCGCTCGGGTATGTAGCGGCCGGCCGGGGGGTGGTGTTCGCGCTGCCGCACATGGGCAACTACGACCAGGCCGCCGCCTGGATCATCGCTAGCGGGGCCGGCTCCGTCACAGCCGTGGCCGAGCGGCTGAAACCCGAGTCGGTCTACCAGAGGTTCGCCGCGTTCCGCGAGGGACTCGGCCTGGAGGTACTGCCTGCCACCGGCGGGCCGAGTAGCCCGTTCGGCGTCCTGGCCCAGCGGCTGCGGGCCGGCAAGATTGCGGTCCTGGTCTGTGACCTCGATGTGACCGGCGACGGGATCGAGGTGGACTTCTTCGGCGAGAAGGCCCGCATGATGGGCGGTTCGGCCGCTCTCGCCGTGCATACCGGCGCGGCGTTGATGCCCGTGACCCTGTGGTTCGAGGGGGATGACTGGGGCGTGCATATACATGAGGAGATCCCGGTGCCCGCCGCAGGGAACAGAAGACAGAAGACCGTCGAGATGACGCAGGAGGTCGCCCGCGCCTTCGAGGCGGGGATCAGGGCCCACCCGCAGGACTGGCACATGCTGCAGCGCGTCTTTGTAGCCGACCTCGACCCAGGCTAGATTCAGATGGCGCCGCGACTTAGACGCGTCGTCATGGCTGGTTCTTGCGCGGCGTCACGGCGTCACGGCGTCACGGCGGGATCGCGGCCGAGCGTGGCCACTGCCTCGGCCACGAGCGGCGCGTCCGGGTCGAGCGCCAGCGCCTCGTCCAGTGCTGCCTGGCCTGACAGCAGGCGGGCGTGCCTGGCCATCGCGAGGATCGCGAGCACGCTTGCCCGCTCGCTTGGTTTCAGGTCGGCGGCGAGCGAGCCGGTGCACAGCGCGCGCACATCGCCGGTCCGGCTCTGGCGGAGCCGAGCGAGCGCCAGCGTCGGGCGGACCCGGTCCACCGCGATCCGCTTGTCGGTGCTCTCCTTGGGCAGGTGACCGAGGAGCCATTCGGCCCGGTTCGCCGCTAGCTCAATAGTCTCGGGCGGCAATGCGCCGATGATGAGCACCTTCCACGTCAGCACGTCGACGATGTGCAGCACGTCGGGTTCCGGCTTATCTGGCAGTGTCCATTCCTGCCGGTAGAACGGCAGGAGGCGGCCCGGCGCATGGCTCAGTTCCTTCAGGCAGTCCGCGGCCTCGCGGACGTCGAGGCGGAAGCCGTTGATCAGTGCGTCGGCGGCACCGGGCTGGTGCAGCCAGTCCGGGTTCGCCAGCAGCCTGCGCACCTCGGCCTCGGCCCGCACGCTGGCCGGAATCCGGGCCAGCTTGGCCCCATCGGTCGAGTTGTCATCTTCGTCGTCGTAGGCGGGCACGAGGTCCTGCAGGGCCGAGGGCAAGACGTACAACGCGATCGCCGCCGCCTCCCACCGGGGCACGGGAAGCAGAAAGCTCGCCGGCGCTACCAGCACGTTCGCCAGCGGCCCGGCCAGCAGCACAACCGCCCGGCGCTGCGGAGACACCAGGCGCGAGTCGTAAAGGATATGCCCGCCGAGACCGGGGCCGACCGAGACCGCGACGCCGCGCACCGTGAACCTCAGCAGGTGGCCCCCGAACTGGATGGCATCCAGCCGTGAGCCGATGAGACGCACTGCGGCCGCGTGGCCGAGCTCGTGAACGACTGTGCCGGTCACGTAGGCCGCGAGCAGCCAGGCGCCAATGCCGAGACCAGCCGTCCACGGGGCGTGGGCATCGTAGGTCACCAGGATCTCTCGGGCGCCGAAGCTGCACGCCAGGAAGATCAGCCCGTTAACGATCGCGCCCAGCCAGCCCCGCATGCGCTGAGAATGACACGAACCGGGCTAGGCCGTCCACATCGCGAGCGCTCCGACTAGGCGGTGACCTGGCGCAGGATCGTGTCCAGCACGAGGCGCGGCTCGCGGATCGTCGGGTAGTGGTCGACACCCGGCATCCGGATCAGCTCGCAGCCAGGGATCCGCTCGGCGGCGGCCTCGTTGCTGGCGATGAGCCCAGGCACGTCCTTGTCGCCGACCATGAGCACCGTCGGCGCGCTGACCTGTTCCAGCCGGTCGAAGACCGGCTGGCCCTCCCGCATGTACTCATCCAGGCTCCGCAGCGCGCGGGCCGCGGAGCGAGCCTGCTCCAGCACCACCGGGGATGAGCCCGCGGCGCCCCAGATCCGCACGACCAGGTCGGCCAGGCCGTCCTCGTCGCCGACCGCGCCCAGCGCCTCGAATTCCGCCTCCAGCTCGGGCTCGCTCGGCTGCGGGTAGCCGCTGATGCCGGGTGCGAGCAGGACCAGCGACTCGGCCCGGCGGGGCTCGGCGAGCGCGAACTCGAGCGCGGCGGTGCCGCCCATGCTGCAGCCCGCCACGTGCGCGGTGCGGACGCCGAAATGATCGAGGACCGCGAGGAGGTCGAGGAGCAGCGAGAACTCCTCGGTCGCGGCCGGCGACCGGCCGAATCCGCGGACGTCGTAGCGGATCGTGCGGAAGGCCGTCGCGAGTTCCGTCCAGATGGGGTCCCACATCCTGGAATCCCCGACGCCCTCGTGCAGCAGCACGAGCGGCGTCCCGGAACCGCCCGAGTCCTCGGCCCACACACTGTCAGCCCCTACCGGCACCATGGTCTGCATGTCCCGAACGTACATCAAGCGGCTCCGCCCGGCGCAGAGCGAAGCCGCGCCGTGCTGCGCGGGTCTCGACAAGGCTGCCGTCGGCGAGCTGGGCGAGCGGCTCCGGGCCGAGCGGTGGCTGATGCGCGCGCTCGACGCGGTGGCGGCCAGCGGGGTTCCCGAGGCGTGGGTCGGCGCCGGGGTCATCCGCGACGTCGTGTGGGGACAGCTGCACGACGGGTTTGACCGAGATGCCGTGCGCGATATCGACGTGCCGTTCTTCGACGCTTCCGAGCTCGGCTGGGAACGAGATGCACGGGCGGAACTCACGCTCGGATTGCTGGCGGCCATGCCCTGGGAGGCCACCAACCAGGCGGCCGTGCACACCTGGTACCACGAGTACTTCGGTGGCGAGCCGGTCGCGCCGTTCACCTGCGTGCACGATGCCATCGCGACCTGGCCGGAGACGGCGACCTGCGTCGCGGTGCGGCTGACCCCGCAATGCCTGCAGGTCTGCGCCCCGCACGGGCTCGCCGACCTGATACAGGGCGTCTGGCGGGTGAACCCGGTACGCGTAACCGCGGCCACCTCCCGGGCCAGGCTGGCCCGGCAGCGGGTGGGCGAGCGGTGGCCCGGCGTGACGGTGGTGCCGCCGCCATGAGTGCCGTCGTTCCCGGAAAAACGGGGGCGGGCTGACGGGGCGGCTGGCGTACACTGCGCCGGTGCATGCCAGCGATCAAGGTCGGGTCGAGGAGCTGAACCGGCGGGGGCTGGCCGCGGCGGTGGCGCTTGCGGCCAGGCTGGACCTGCCCGCCGCCGACCCGGCCGTGCTGTCCGCCCGCGGCAACCTGCTGGTGCACTTCGCGCCCGCGCCGGTGGTGGCCCGGGTGGCGACGCTCACGGCCTGGAGTCGCCGTGATCCGTTCGCCTGGCTGGCCAGGGAGGTCGCCGTCGCGGGTTACGTGGCCGGCCGCGACGGGCCCGTCGTGCCGCCGTCGCGTGCCGCCGATCCCGGCCCGCACGTTCAGGACGGGTTCGTCATCAGCCTGTGGCAGCACACGGCGGTCAGCCCGCGGCGCCCGTCGCCCGCCGAGGTCGGCGCCGCGCTGGCCAGCCTCCACCGGGCCGCGGCCGGCTGTCCTGCGGACCTCGGTGACCTTGCGCCCGCCAGGGAGCAGATCTCGGACGGGCTGGACGCGCTGGAACGGGAGTCCGCCCTCGCGCCTGCCGCCGTCGATGCCCTGCGGTCCCGGCATCAGCAGCTGCTCGCGCGGCTGGACGACTGCGGCGGCCCGGCGATCGTCGTGCATGGCGACGCCCACGCGGGCAACCTCGTGGCCGGGCCGGCTGGCTGGCGCTGGATCGACCTGGAGGAATGCAGCCGCGGCCCGGCGGAATGGGACCTCGCGACGATGGCCGATCATGCCGGCGAAGACGCGGCAGCGGCCCTGCGCGGATACGCCGACCGGTCGGGCGGGCCGGTGCCGGCTCCCGGCGACCTCGCGCCCTTCCACGACCTGCGGATGCTGGAGGCGGTCGTCTGGACGAGCTGCATGGCTCATCTCTACCCGGCCCGGTACCGGGACCAGGCGCGCGAGCGGCTCGCGACGATGCTCGGCAAATAGCCGCAGTCAAGGTTAACGACGGCATCATGCTGCCCCCGATCTGGACGCCCCGCTGGCGCTGGCGGCGCGGGCTTCGGTGGCCGCGCGCCGGAACGCCAGCCCGGCCGTTCCCGTTGCCTGAGTGATGACCTGTCCCGAACCGGGAGGCCGCAGTGACGGTGGGTGCACGGCAGCCGACCGGGATGCGGGTCCGGCTTGAGCCGCAGCACGTACGGCTGCTCCGGCTGCTGGCGGCCGCGAGCTTCTTCCAGGGCTACGACCTCAACGTCATCACCGTCGCGCTTCCGCAGATCCGTCATACGTTCGGGCTCAGTCAGGCCCAGGCGTCGGACTGGTTCGCGCTGCTCGCCGTCGGTGCGCTACCCGCCCTGGTTCTCGCCCGCCGGGCGGACCGGGTGGGGCGCCGCCGGGTGCTGCTGGTGTCGATTGCCGGCTTCACGGCGGCCACCGCGGCCACCGCCGTGGCGCCGACCGTCGTCACCTTCGGGCTGTGCCAGCTGTGCGCGACCGCGTTCCTGGCCGTCGAGGGCACGCTGAGCTGGACGGTGATCGCGGAGGAACTGCCCGCGGGCGCACGCGGCTACGGCTTCGGCGTGCTGGCCATGCTCAACGCGCTCGGCGTCGGGACCGGAGCGCTGGCCTGGGCGCTTGTGCTGAGCCCGCTCGGCCTGTCGTGGCGATGGCTGTATGTCGCCGCGACGCCGGTGCTGCTGGTGGTGGCGTTCATGCGCAGGCGCCTGCCCGAGAGCAAGCGCTTCGAGTCGGCCGCGGCGGCGGGGCGGCTGGCGGAAAGCTGGCGTTCGCTGCTGCGCCCGCCGTATGGGCGCCTGCTGGTCCTGGTGTGCGCGGCCGCGGTCCTGGCGGGCCTGCTCACCCAGGCGTCGGCTTTCGTTATCGACTTCATGCAGACGCAACGGCACCTGTCCGCGTCGGCTTCCAACCTGATCCTGGTCGGCGCGGGCGCGCTGGCCATCCCCGTGCTTGTGGGCGCCGGCAGCATCAGTGACAGGCTCGGACGCAAGCGCATCGGGTGCAGCTTCCTGGCCCTGAGCGTGGCCGGAACGCTCTGCTTCTTCTTCCTCGCCCGCGGCATGCTCGGGCTGTTCGCCGCGCTGGCCGTCACCTACATCGGGCAGTTCGGTGCCTGGCCCACCCTCAGCGGATACAGCACCGAGCTCTTCCCGACCGCGCAGCGCGCCCTCGCCAACTCGGCCGCAGGAGTCGCGAGCGTGGCCGGGCAGAGCGTGAGCTTCCTGCTCGCGGCCGTGCTGATCGGGCTGACCGGCAGCCTGGCCCGCTCCGTCGCGGTGCTGGCCGCCGGACCACTGCTTGCGGTGGTCGTGGTGGCCGCCGGCTTCCCCGAGACGGCCGGGCGCGACGTCGACGAGACCTCGGCCGAGACCGTCGGCGCGTGAGCTGCGGCGGGAACCGCATTAAGGGCATATGGGCGTGCACACGTATCGAATAGTATTTCGATAAGCTATCTGCGTTGTCAGAAACCTTCGTTATGCTGATCGAGAGGAGAGTCGGCGCCTGCTCACTCCGGCAAGCGCGGAAGGGAGCCCGCCCTGACCTGCGGAATCTGCGGATACGGCCGTGGGCTGGGATAACCCGCCGGTCCCGTGGCGGGAGTTCGAGCGGCGGTTGTCCTGGGGTGCGGCCGGACCGCAAGACGAGCCCGGCCCATCCGGCTCTACAGCGGAGCCGGCCGGGGTCCCGTACGTGGACCCGTCCGTCATCCGGCTCCCGGCCGCCGCCGATGCGCCGGCGTGGGCGGAGCTGCACTGCCATTCGTCCTACAGCTTCCTGGACGGCGCATCCAGCCCAGCCGAGCTGGTGCACGAGGCAGCGGGACGGGGCCTGTCCGCGCTGGCCATCACCGATCACGACGGCATGTACGGGGTACCGCAGTTCGCCCAGGCGGCGGCGCGGCTGCGGGACAGCGGAGCCAGCATCGGGACGGTCTTCGGCGCCGAGCTCGGCATTGGCCTGAACCACGGGCTTGGCCCGGCCCGCGCTGAGTCGAGGGCCGGAGCACCCGACCCGGCCGGCCGGCATCTGCTCGTGCTGGCCCGCGACCCGGAGGGCTACGGGCGGCTGTGCCGGGTCATCAGCGCCGCTCAGCTGGCCGGCGGGGAGAAGGGCCGCCCCGTCTACGACGAGCCCGCGCTGGCCGGCGAGCACGGCGGCCACTGGGTGATCCTCACCGGCTGCCGTAAGGGCGCAGTTCCCGCGGCGCTTGCCAGCGGGGGACCGGAGGCGGCGAGCCGTGAGCTCGCGCGGCTGATCGCGGCCTTTGGCCCGGAGAACGTGAAGGTTGAGCTGATCTTCGGCAACCACCCGGCCGACGACGAGCGGAACGATGCGCTTGCCGCCCTTGCGCACGCGGCCGGGGTCGGCGTCATCGCCAGCAGCAACGTGCACTATGCCGCGCCGCAGGACGCCCGGCTGGCGCAGGCGCTGGCGGCGATCAGGGCCAGATCCAGCCTGGACGACATGGACGGCTGGCTGGCCGCATCCGGCGGAGGGTTCCTGCGCTCCGGCGAGGAAATGGCGGCCCGGCTGACTCGGTACCCCGGCGTCCGGGAGCGGACAGCGGAGCTGGCCGCCGACTGCTCGTTCGACTTTCACGTGATCGCGCCGCGGCTGCCGGACTTCCCCGTTCCCCATGGTTACAGCGAGGAAAGCTGGCTGCGCGACCTGACCGCGCGCAAGGCACCGGAACGCTACGGCCCGCGGGGCGCCGAGCAAGTCGACGGGGCCTACGACCAGATCGACCGCGAGCTGGACGTCATCGGCGCGCTGAACTTCCCCGGCTACTTCCTGATCGTGCACGACATCGTGGATTTCTGCGTGCGCGAGCACATCCTGTGCCAGGGCCGCGGCTCGGCGGCCAACTCGGCGGTCTGCTTCGCACTCGGGATCACCAGCGTCGACCCGGTCCAGCACGGGCTGCTGTTCGAGCGATTCCTGTCCGCGGGCAGGGACGGCCCGCCCGACATCGACCTGGACATCGAGCACCAGCGCCGGGAGGAAGTGATCCAGTACGTCTACCGGAAGTACGGTCGCAAGAACGCCGCGCAGGTCGCCAATGTGATCAGCTACCGGCCGCGGATGGCGATACGGGACGCCGGCCGCGCGCTCGGGTACTCACCCGAGCAGCAGAACGAATGGTCCAAGCAGGTGGGCCCGCGATCATACGCGTCCGGTCAGCCGGTCCCGCCGGACGCCGGAGTTCCTGCTGCTGTTGTCGAGATGGCCGAGCGAATGCAGAGGCTGCCGCGGCACCTGGGCATCCACTCCGGCGGCATGGTGATCTGCGACCGGCCGGTCGGCGAGGTCTGCCCGGTCGAGTGGGCCAGGATGCCGAACCGCACTGTGCTGCAGTGGGACAAGGACGACTGCGCGTACGCAGGGCTGGTCAAGTTCGACCTGCTGGGCCTCGGCATGCTCACCGCGCTGCGGGACTGCTTCGACCTGGTCGAGCAGGCCCACGGGGTGCGCTACGACCTGCACACGATCCCGCAGGAAGACCCCGGCGTCTACACGATGATGCAGAAGGCCGACACCGTCGGGGTGTTTCAGATCGAGTCCCGCGCGCAGATGGCGACGCTGCCGCGGCTGCGGCCGGAGAAGTTCTACGACCTGGTCATCGAGGTGGCACTGATCCGGCCCGGCCCGATCCAGGGCGGCTCGGTGCACCCCTACATGCGTCGCCGGCACGGGGACGAGCAGCCGGACCTGCCGCATCCGCTGATGGAGCACGCGCTCGGCAAGACGCTCGGGGTGCCGCTGTTCCAGGAGCAGATGATGCAGATCGCCATGGACTGCGCCGGGTTCACGCCGACCGAGGCGGACCGGCTCCGGCAGGCGATGAGCTCCAAGCGTGCACCCGAGCGGATCGAGGAGCTGCGCGAGCGGCTGCTCACCGGAATGGCCGAGCGCGGTATCCCGCTTGAGGTCGCGGAGGACATCTACGTCAAGATCCTGGCGTTCTCCAGCTACGGCTTTCCCGAGTCGCATGCGATCAGCTTCGCCTACCTGGTCTACGCGAGCGCCTGGCTGAAGTGCTATTACCCGGCGGCGTTCACCGCCGCGTTGCTGCGCGCGCAGCCGATGGGGTTTTATGCGCCGGCCAGCCTGATCGGCGACGCGCGCCGGCACGGTGTCACGGTGCGCGGCGTCGACATCAATGCGAGCGGCGTGCTGGCCACGCTCGAGCCGGTTCCCGGTCAGCCGGCCATCAGGCTCGGGCTGTCCGAGGTGCGCAACCTCGGCGCCAGCGCGGCGGAGGAGATAGTCGCCGGGCGGCCGTACGCGGACCTGGAGGATTTCGCCCGGCGCACCACCGCGCCCGCGGCCGCGCTGGAGGCGCTGGCGCTCGGCGGCGCGTTCGGCTGCTTCGGACTGACCAGGCGGGAGGCGCTGTGGGCGGCAGGCGCCGCCGCGACGATCCGGCCGGGTCAGCTGCCCGGCACCACGCTGGGCATGACCGCGCCCGCCCTCCCGGCAATGACCGCCGCGGAGGAGACGTTCGCCGACCTGTGGGCCACAGGGACCTACGGCACGCATCCGATCGAGCACATCAGAGACCTGCTCGAGGCGGACGGAGTGCTGCGCTGTGCGAGCCTGGCCACGGCGCGCAACGGCACGTCGGTCGCGGTCGGCGGGCTGGTCACGCACCGCCAGCAGCCGGGCACCGCGGGCGGGGTTGTCTTCCTCAGCCTGGAGGACGAGAGCGGCATGGCCAACATCATCTGCCCGCCGGCCATGTGGCGGCGCTACCGCAGGATCGGCGTGGACGCGAGCGCGATGATCATCTACGGCAAGGTCGAGCGGCTCGAAGGTTCGGTGAGCCTGCTCGCCAGCCGGCTGCAGCGGCTGAAGGTAGTGGCCGCCGCCCGCAGCCGCGACTTCCGCTAGCCACCCGACCTGGAAAGGACACCATGAGGCCGCGGACGGCCGCATCCCACGGGGAAACGAGTTCTGCGTGCACTGAAATGGCGTCACTCCCGCTGACCCTCGGGGCTGACGTCACCCACCGGCGAACAACTCCGCCAGGGCGCGCCGCGCCCGCTCGGGCATGACCTCGTCAGGAAAGAACTCCCTAGCACAGGTGACCGCCACCTCCAGAGAATCAATACCGGCGATGTCCGCCAGCAGCCGCAGGTCGGAAACGTCGCGCTCACGGGCGGCGAGTGCCTTCATGGCAAAAATGTGCCGGGGCGACGCTGCGGCAACCCGCAGACCGGGATGATCAAAAACTCGTCGTCTCTCTGGGTCGTCCGCACCCGAGAGCCGCGAGCAACGCGTCCCAGCGCTCGTCGTCCGTCAGCGGCGGCTCGTCCGCCACCAGTGATGGCTGCCGGTCTGGTGGCTCCCACCGATACTCCTCGAAAAACTCCCACACCAGTTTCCAGCGAACCTCGTCGTTCGGTTCCCTGATGAGGAAACCGGCCAGGTCAGCCAGGGTCATCGGACGATACTCAGTCATTCGCCAACCGTCCTCCATGATGCCTGGGACCGGGTGCCCTCCTGATTGTCGCTCTTACGAGCAGGATGTTGGCTGGGCGCAGGTACTTCCCACTCCTGGAATCGCCGCGGAAGCCCCGCTCGAATGCCAGCTTCGACGATGTGCCCAGCAAGACTCGCCGGGAACGGTCGTCGGCCAGCGGCAGGTCAAGCGCGGCCAGCGACACCCCGGCCGCACTCGGGCTGTGCTCGAACTCCCGGTCTAGCGCTCCGCGAATCGAATCGCGGTCGAGACCGGCCGGCTCCAGTACCTGCTGCACGGCGGCGTCCGGGTAAGCGGCGAGAGCAAGCAGCAGGTGTAGTTGACTAAATCAACGATAGTCAACGCAGGTTGCTAATTTGGCGTGTGCTGGCTGCTTGCTCGGCTCGCTGCTCCGAGTACAGCGCAGACGACTGTTTCATCTGCCGGAGCATCATCCGCATCTCGGCGACGAGCGTGCCGGTGTCGTCGAGCGCACGACTGTCGAACCACAGGACCTCCGTCTTCGGGGTCTGGCTGAGGGCCACGACCTCGCCGGTGACGCGATAGGCGTGGTCGACGAACACCGGACCGGCGTGGAAGCGGATCTCGATGGCACCGAACAGGCCGACGTGCTCGCCCATCGAGTGCCTGATGCCGCGCAGCAGGTCGCTGTAGAGCAGGTTGACCACCGCGGACGGCGCCGCGACCGGGCCGCCCCAGGGCGACGCGCCGGTATACCAGTCCAGCGGCTCGGTCATCGCGCCGTCGTCGATCACGGCTCGCTGCCGCCCGCCGTCGGCGGCTGCCCGGCAGTCGCCCAGCGAGTCACCCGCACGCAGGGCCTTGAGTATCCGCAACTCAGCGGGATCCACCGGGCGCAGGTCACGGCCGCGCAGCGCGGACTGCGCCTGCTGGCTGCCCGCGGCGGCGGTGCCGTCGGCGACAAGCACGTCATCGGGGGTGATCGCCCACGCCCGCACCTGCCGATCGCTGCCGCCGGCCGGCCGCTCGAGCAGAGCCTGCACCGGCTCGCCGTCGGTGGTGGCGTTGCGGAAGTAAAGGGACAGGCTCCCGGTCTCGAACCACCGCTGGCCGAACGCGGTCAGCAGCAGCGGCGGGAACTGGTCCATGTGAATGCTCCCGGCCACGGTTCCGCCCCGGAAGCCGAGGGCCGTAGCGGTTGCGTCGTCATGGATGCTCCCGGTGGCATGAGCGGACAGGTTGCGTGGGTTGCGAACAGGTCCGGTGATGACGTCGTCTTCGCGCATATCTCCACTATCGGGACCGCCAGGACTCCGGATCAAGCGACGACAGGTCCGGTAACACTGTGTGATGGGTATCCCGAGGATCGTTACCGAGGCGAGGAGACGTTATGACGACGCGGCCCGAACTGGCTGAGCGGCTCGACCTTCAGCCGCATCCCGAGGGCGGCTGGTTCCGCGAGACCTGGCGGTCGCCCGTGTCCTTCCAGCCGGAGGGCTACCCCGGAATCCGAAGCGCGGCGACCGCCATCTACTACCTGCTGTATCCCGGTGAGCGGTCACGCTGGCATGTCGTGCGGTCGGCCGAGCTGTGGCTATGGCACGCCGGCGGCCCGCTGGAGCTGAGCATGGGCGGTACCGGCACCGGGCCAGCGGAGAAACGGAACGTCATGCTGGGCGGCGATCTCGGCGCGGGCCAGCAGCCGCAGGTAGTCGTGCCGGGCCAGACCTGGCAGGCCGCAGTACCCGTCGGTCAGGACCCCGTCCTGGTCAGCTGCGTTGTCGCCCCCGGCTTCGATTTCGCCGACTTCCGGGTGCGCTAGGCCATTTCCTCTGCTGACAGCAGATATTCCTTGGCTGCTGCGGGCCGGTCACAGCAGTGTGGTGGCTGGGACACAGCAGACAAGACGCGGAAAGCAGGGAGAACATGCAGGCTGCCGTCGCCGAGCCCGGCACGTCGGGGACGCTGGACGACCAGCTGACCACCAGGCTGCTCTATCAGCGCATCATCGTTCTCGGCGCGGAGGTCGATGACAGGATCGCCAACCGGCTGTGCACGCAACTGCTGCTGTTGTCGGCCGAGGACCCGCGCGCCGACATCAGCCTCTACATCAACTCACCCGGCGGCTCGGTCAGCGCTGGGCTGGCGATCTACGACACCATGCGGCTGATCCCGAACGACGTGAGCACTCTCGCGCTGGGCCTCGCGGGCAGCATGGCCCAGTTCCTGCTGTGCGCGGGGACGCGGGGCAAGCGCTACAGCCTGCCGCACGCGCAGATCCTTATGCACCAGGGCTCCGCCGGATTCGGTGGCACGGCCGCCGACGTGGAGATCTACGCCGCGCAGCTGGAACGCACCGGCACGCAGATGCTGCGGCTGATCGCGGAACACACGGGCCAGCCCGCGGAGCGAGTCGAGCAGGACAGCAGGCGGGACCGCTGGTTCAGCCCGGAGGAGGCCCTGGAGTACGGGATGATCGACCACATCGTGGAGCACCTCGACGACGTCCGGCCGACGGCGGCGGCGACCCGGATGGCGAGGTTCTGACGGATGCTTGCTTACACGATGAGCCAGTACACGATCCCGACGGTGGTGGAGCGCACCCCGCTCGGCGAGCGGGCATTCGACATCTACTCGCGGCTGCTGTCCGAGCGAATCGTCTTCCTCGGCACCGAAATCGACGATGGCGTTGCTAATGTGATCATGGCTCAGCTGCTGCATCTGGAGGCCGCCAGTCCCGACCTGGAGATCTGCCTGTACATCAACTCGCCCGGCGGCTCGTTCAGCGCGCTGACCGCGATCTACGACACCATGCAGTTCATCCGGCCGGACGTGGCGACTGTCTGCATGGGCCACGCGTCCTCCGCGGCGGCGGTGCTGCTTGCCGCGGGCGCGCCCGGCAAGCGGTCCGTGCTCCCGCACGCGAAGGTGCTGCTGCACCAGCCCTCGAGCCAGGCCCAGGGGACGCTGCCTGACCTGGCCATCCAGGCCAAGGAACTGGCCCAGGTGCGGGCCGAGGTGGACGAGATCCTCAGCCGCCACACCGGCCACCCGGTCGAGAAGATCAGGAGCGACACGGACAGGAACAAGACGTTCAGCGCGCGCGAGGCGATCGAGTACGGGCTCGCCGACGAGGTCGTCGCCAGCCGCAAGGGCGCGCCCGCCGGCCTGGCCAGGGCCTGAGCCGAGTCAGGCCGCGAGCAGGCACACGGCATCGGACGGGCCGTGCGCCTGGAAGCGGATGCCCAGCATCTCGCGGCGAACCTCGGCCAGCACGTCGGGCAGCTCTACCTGCAGTGCCTCGCAGATCGCAGCCAGGATCTCGGAGGAGGCCTCCTTGCGGCCGCGCTCAAGCTCCGAGAGGTAGGGCAGGGACACCCGTGCGCGCCGGGCTACCTCGGCCAGGGTCCGGCCCTGCCGGAGCCGGATGCGGCGGAGCACGTCGCCGAGTGCGGTCCGCAGCAGCGGTCTGGTCCGCTGACCGGGGGGATCGATCATGGGGTGCGCCTTCCCATCCGTGCGAGCCAAGCTCGTCCGCCCACCGTACCCGGGGCCGGGTCGGCCGATGCGCGGTTTCGCAGCCGGCGTAAGCGCCACAAGCCTGGTGAAACAGGCGTCTGTGTGAATCTGGTAACACCATGGTGTTACCAGATTCACACAGACGCGGCGCGTCGCCGGCTATATGCCGGACTCGGCGGCCAGATCCGCTACCCAGGCCTCGGCGTGAGCGGCGAACGGCGGCGGCGCGGCCACCCGCACGACCTCCGTTACCCCCATCCCGGCTAGATCCGCCAGCACCGAAGGGTCGTAGTCGGTCAGCGCCACGGCGACGGTCAGCGACCTGGCGTCCCGGCCCGCCTGCCGGCAAAAGCCGGACAAGACGCCGATCCGCTCCGCGGCCTGCGCCGCGGTGAGGTTGAAGCCATACCAGCCGTCCGCATGCTGCGCGACCCGCCGGAGCGCCGCGTCCGAGTTGCCGCCGAACACGACCGGGATCCGCCGGTCCCGTACCGGCTTGGGATACAGCCGGACGTCCTCGAACGACGCGAACTCCCCGCTGAAGGACGCAGCGTCGGACGACCACAGCGCCCGCATCGCCGCGACGTACTCGGCGGCGCGCGCACCCCGGCGGGCGAACGGTACGCCCAGCGCCGCGAACTCCTCGGCCGACCAGCCAATCCCGACGCCCGCCGTCAGCCGGCCCCCGGACAGCAGGTCGAGCGTAGCGAGCTGCTTGGCCGCGATGACCGGATTGTGCTCGGGCAGCAGCAGTACCCCGGTCGCCAGGCCGATCCGGGCGGTAGCAGCAGCGGCGAAGGTCAGCGCCAGCAGCGGATCCAGCCAGTCGGCGTCGGCAGGCACCGCGATGCGCCCGTCGCCGGCGTAGGGGTAGCGGGACCGCGGGCGGTCAACCATCACGACATGCTCACCGCACCAGAGCCGGGCGAAGCCGGCTGCCTCGGCCGCGGCGCCGACGGCCTGGATCACGTCCGGATGAGCGCCGGTGCCGATGCCCAGCGCGTGCAGGCCGAACTGCATGCGGTCCCCTCGTGTGCCGCCGTTCCCCGGCTAGGCATCTTCGCACGCAGCGGGGGCCTCCCGACCACACGGGGTGCCCCCGCCGCGACCTGCAGGCTAGAGAGTTGTGCGCATCCAGCCGAAGCGCTGGTTGTTGAGGCCGAGCGCCGCGTCGGTCCTGATGTTCTTGAGCCTGGTGAAGTTGTCGTTCGGGATGAGGCTGACCGGCGTGATCGGCGTCGGGTAGCCGACGCCCTCCAGCACGGTGTCGATCCGGCTGCCCGGCTGCATATGCGCCGCGTAGTCGGGCAGGCGCCCGGTCCGGTAGGCGCTGCCCGGCTCGCCGACCGGGACCGCCTGGCGGCCGTACAGGCCGTAAAGTCGCGCGCTGTTGAGGCCGAGGATGTTCCGCTTGTCCCACTCGGTGAGCTGCGGGTAGTTCCACTGCTCGGCGATGTCGTCGGGGATCTGGAACCGCCACAGCGCCTCGATCTGCCACTGCGGCCCGCCGTACCACAGTGAGTCCGAGCCGAACACGATGTGGTCCGAGCCCATGTAGTACAGCTGCTGGCCAATCATGTGCGCCCAGGCGGTAGGGAACGTGACGATCATCGAGGCCATCGTCGTGCCGAGCTCGGTGTAGACGTTGGGCAGCCGGACCGGGCTGGATGGCGATGTCGATGTCGGCTCGGCACCCGCGACGTACTTGCCGCCGCAGATCTGGGCGAACTGCGTGGTCCACCGGATGTTCGGGACGGTGTGCCCGTCGCTGTCGGTCATCGTGGTGGGAGCCATCGAGCCGGGCTCGTTCAGGATGTCCAGCAGGGCCTGCAGCGACCAGAAGCCCGGCCGGAAGCAGGAGTGGTAGATGATCCAGTTGAATTGCGGCCAGTCGCCGGCCACCTTGACGATGTCGTCGGGGTTGCCGTAGTCCGGAGTGTTATTCGGGCCGCCCGGCTGCGTTCCCGATGCCGACAGGCCCTTGTGTATGCAGATGTTGAAGAAGCCGGGGTGCTCCCTGAGCTGGTTCCTGTTCGCGGCAATAACCGCGTAGGTCGGATAGGCGATGACCTCGTCGTCCAGCCGCCACCGGGTGAACTCGGCCCCCGGGTAGGCGCTCGCTGCCTCGGCGACGTTGTAGCCCTTCCATGAGTCCGGGCGGCAGTACTCGATCTGCCACTGGGTGTAGTCGCCGAAGGCCGGGTCCTCGAGGTTGCCGACGCCGGGGTAGATCTGCGCGTGCGCGAACGCCCGCCGCGAGCCCGCCAGGTGGTTGATGAAATCGCGGCACAGCGACGTCTGCCAGCCGGTGAGAATCTCGCTCTGCAGGCTCTCGCTGATGTTGGTGGCCGGTCCCGGTACCGTCTGCCCCGGCGCCAGGAACAGCGCGATGTTTGCGTTGCTGATGATCGAGATGCTCGCCTGCGACTGCAGGTACATCCGGTTGATGTACTGGCCGAGGTGGAACTCGCCGAGCGCGGTCGTCGGCGGGCCGGGGTTCGGCGGGAAGTCGGGCCCGAGCTGAGCGGGGTTCCAGTCCGCCCACGGATTCCCGAACTCATCCACGCCGGCTGGGTTACCGCCGGTGCCGTTGAACGGGTTGGACGTCCAGCCGGCCCCGGTCGACACCGGGCCCGGTCCCTGCGCGATCGCGC
>JASHOV010000459.1 GCA_030038495.1 Streptosporangiaceae bacterium | reverse complement strand
AGCGGCGGGTACGCGGTCGACTCGAACGACTCCAGCACACCCGGCGTCAAGACCACCGACCCCGGCAGCGTCTCGGCGCTGGGCAGCGACGGCACGGGCACGATCTACGGCGACATCGACCCCTTCTACGACCAGTGCTCGGACTCTAACCACACCAGCAGCAGCCCCGAGGGCGTGCTGACCGGCGAGAACATCGGCGATCTGCTCAACACCGCCCACGTCACCTGGGGCTGGTTCCAGGGCGGCTTCGCGCCGAGCACGACCAACAGCGGCGGCGCGGTCTGCGGCACCGACCACGAGCTCATCGCGGACGGGACGGACGTGTCCGAGGTGCAGGACTACGTGCCGCACCACAACCCGTTCCAGTACAACGCATCGACGGCGAACCCGGCGCACCTGCCGCCGTCCGTGCCCGCCGGGTGTTCTTCGGCGAGCTGCTCGCTGGGCGAGGTTGGCTACACCGACCAGGCGAACCACCAGTACGACATGTCGCTGTTCACCGACGCGCTTGACGGCACCGACGGCGCGACGCTGCCCGCGGTGAGCTACCTCAAGCCGCCGGCCTACGAGAACGCCCACCCTGGTAACTCCGACCCGCTTAACGAGCAGCAGTTCGTCGTTAACACGGTCAACGCGATCGAGGAGTCCCCGTACTGGCCGTCCACGGCGATCATCATCACCTACGACGACTCCGACGGCTGGTATGACCACGCCATCCCGCCGGTCATCAACGGATCCGACGACTCGGCCGTTGGCGACACCGCGGTCTGCTCGTCGGTTCCGATCACCGTCGGCTCCGCGGAAGACCGCTGCGGCTTCGGCGACCGGCTGCCGTTCCTGGTGATCTCGCCGTACACGCGGGAGAACTACGTCAGCAGCAACCTGATGGACACCGCGTCTGTCGTCAAGTTCATCGAGGACAACTGGCTGCACGGCGAGCGCATCCCCGGCTCCTTCGACGCGATCTCCGGCAGCATCGACGCCCGTGGCGGCCTGCTCGACTTCAACGTCAGGCCGCACTTCACCCCGGTCATCCTCGACCCGACCACCGGTGCCGTCGTCAGCGGCGACAGCTGGTACGGCAACAAGGGTGAGCTGAATCGCACGGCGGCGCAGAAGAAGTAGCCCTCAGCACCTCCGGATTAGCCCCGAGGGCCGCCCGGCACCGCAGCGGTGCCGGGCGGCCCTGTTCCATGCCTGGACACAAGGCTGCGTCACGATCGCGTCGCCGCGACCCCCCGAGACGGCTCGCGGGAGAAAACGTCGCCGAGGCGCAGGCAGCGCAACCCAAGGCCCCGCAGGAGGCAGAATGCATGCATGCCGCAGGCCAACGACGCAGTCGCCGCGCTGCTCGACGAGTACGCCGACCTGTTCGTGATGACCGGGGGCGACCCGTTCCGCGCCCGCGTCTACGGCAAGGCCGCGAGGGCGATCGCTGCCTACCCGCAGGACGTATCACAGCTGACCGGCACGGCGTTGCTGCACATACCGGGCGTGGGCAAGTCCATCGCGGCCAAGGTCGGCGAGGTGACCGCGACCGGTACCTTCGCCGAGCTCGAGGAACTGCGCGCCGACATACCCGACGGCGTCCGGCGGCTGACGAGGATCCCGGCCCTGGGACCGCGACGGGCGCTGCAGCTGTACCGGGAACTGCAGATCAGCTCCCCCGAGCAGCTCCGCGAGGCGATCGCCGAGGGCAAGCTCAACGATCTCAAGGGCTTCGGCAGCAAGAGCGCGGAGAAGCTGCTGCGCGGGCTCGAGCTCCTCGCCCGGGCCGGCGACCGGGTGCTGCTGAACGAGGCGGCAGAGACGGCGGCCGCCGTCATGACGGTCGTGGGCGCGGTGCCCGGCTGCCAGCGGATCGCGCCGGCCGGCTCGCTGCGGCGGGCAAGGGAGAGCATCGGCGACGTGGACGTGCTCGCCGCCGCGGCGGACTCCGCGCCGCTGATGGCCGCGCTCACCGCGATGCCCGAGGCCGCCGAGGTGATCGCCTCCGGGCCGACGAAGACCTCGATCAGGACCACCGCCGGGCTGCAGGTGGACCTGCGGGTGGTGTCGCTGGACGTTTGGGGTGCTGCCCTGCAGTACTTCACCGGGTCGCAGGCGCACAATGTGCGGATCCGCGAACTGGCCGTGCGGCGCAAGCTCAAGCTGTCCGAGTACGGCCTGTTCGACGCCGAGACCGGCGAGCTCATCGTGTCCAGGACCGAGGAGGAGGTCTACCAGCGGCTGGGCATGCAGTGGATCCCGCCGACGCTGCGGGAGGACACCGGCGAGGTAACGGCGGCACTCAAGGGTGCGGTGCCGGTTCTCGTGACGCTGGACGACGTCCGCGGCGACCTGCACTCGCACACGAACCTCACCGACGGCCAGGCTTCCCTGCAGGACATGGTCACCGCCGCGCGCGAGCGCGGCTACGAGTACTACGCGATCACCGATCACGCGCCGAACCTCGTCATGCAGCGGATGACAGACGAGAAGATCCTCGCCCAGCGGGAGCAGGTTCGCGCGCTCGGTGACCGGCTAAAGTCCGACGGCGGCCGGCCGATGGTGCTGCTGCACGGCACGGAGCTGAACATCGCGCCCGACGGCAGCGTGGACTGGCCGGCGGACTTCCTGGCGGGTTTCGACGTCTGCGTCGCGTCGGTGCACTCGCACTTCGACCAGCCGCGCGCCGAGATGACCCGGCGCTTCATCACTGCCTGTGAGAACCCGTACGTCCACGTCATCGGCCATCCGCTTACCAGGAAGATCGGGCGCCGCCCGCCGGTGGACGTCGACCTGCCTGAGCTGTACCGTGCGTGCGCGCGGACCGGCACCGCGCTGGAGGTCAACGCGCATCCGGCCCGGCTGGACCTGCCCTCCGCGCACATCAAGCCGGCCAGGGACGCCGGCGTGAAGTTCGCCATCGACACCGACGCGCACTCGCTGCGCGACCTGACCTACCTGCAATACGGTGTCGCGACGGCGCAGCGCGGCTGGCTGACCCCGGAAGACGTGATCACCACCTGGCCGCTGGAACGGCTGACGGAGTTCCTGGGCAGGGGTCGTTAGGGCACCGCAGCGGCCACGCCGGACCGCCAGTTGCACCACGCCGGCTCGTCCCGCGCGTGCGCCGCGCCGGCTGCGCGGAAACTCGATCACTGTCCGTAGCCGACTGCTACTGTCCGTAACAATATTGACGTTTCTCAAGGTCAGGAGCACGTCCGATGCGCGTGTCAACTCTTTCTTCGGCCGTTCCCAGGAGACGGCTCGCAGCACTAGCCTGCGCCGTCCTGGCCGGCGCGGCCCTGCCCGTGACCGGCTTCCTAGCCGGTCCGGCCAGCGCCGCAAACAGCCCGTTCTGTATGTACGGGACCGCCACGGCGACGTGCGCGTTCGCCTACAGCGCGACCGGCTACAGCTGGACCGTGCCGACCGGCGTGAACACCCTCAACGTGACCGCCGACGGCGGATCCGGTCAGGGCGTCGGCTTCACTCCAGGCGGCGCGGGTGCCGTCTTCCGCGCCACCCTAACCGGCACGAGCGGGAAGACGCTGACCGTCACCACCGGCGGCGCGGGCGCG
>JASHOV010000458.1 GCA_030038495.1 Streptosporangiaceae bacterium | reverse complement strand
GGTCGCTATCGGCGCGCGGCCCGATCAGCGACCGCAGCAGCTCTATCGCGTCGGCAAGGGGCAGCACGTCCAGGTCGAGGCGGATGGCGCCGTCGGTGGCAACCAGCCCGGCCAGCGAGTCCCGGCTGGTCACGACCGCCAGACAGCCCGGATCACCGGGCAGCAGCGGCCGGATCTGCTCGCCGTCACGGGCATTGTCCAGCACCACCAGCACCCGCCGGCCGGCCAGCTTGCCGCGGTACAGCCCGGCGCGTTCCTCCGCGCTGTCCGGGATCTCGGTGCCGGGCACGCCCAGATCGCGCAGGAAACCGGCCAGGGCGTCCGCCGCCGCCACCGGCTCTCGCGGGTCGTAGCCGCGCAGGTTCACATACAGCTGACCGTCCGGGAACTCACCGGCGACGTGGTGAGCCCAGTGGAGTGCCAGAGCGGTCTTTCCGACCCCGGCCGTCCCGCCGATCGCCGAGATGACCAGCGCCGGCGCCGCGGTGCCGGGCAGCGCGTCGAGCAGGCTGGACAGCGCGGCCAGCTCGGCGTCGCGGCCGGTGAAGCAGCTAACTGCAGCAGGCAGCTGCCGCGGGACCGCCGGGTTCTCCGTCGTGGCCGCCGGTGCGGACGCCGGGGGAGGGAGCAGCGCCGGATCGTCGCGGAGGATCTGCCGGTGCAGATCCTGGAGCTCGGGGCCGGGCTCGCTGCCCAGGTCTTCGACCAGCATGTCGCGGGCGCGCCCGTAGGCCTCCAGCGCCTCGGCGCGGCGTCGGCACCGGTACAGGGCCAGCATCAGCAGCGCGTGCAGGTGTTCCCGCAGCGGCGCGTCGGCGATGAGCTGCTCTAGGTCGGTAACCACCTCGGCATGCCGGGTCAGCTGCAGATCTGCTTCCGCCCTGAGCTCGCCAGCCTGCAGGCGCAGCTCGGCCACCCGCGAGACCTCGGGAGCCGCCAGCAGCGGCAGATCCACGTCGCACAGCGGCTCGCCGCGCCACAGGGCGAGCGCCGCGGCAGCCTCGTCGGCCGCGCGGGGCCAGGCGTCATCACGGGCCGCGCGCCGCGCGGCCGCCAGCGCCTGTTCCATCGCGGTGAGATCCAGCTCGCCCGGCTTCACCCGGATCAGGTAGCCACCGGGCTGAGTGACGACACGGTCCCTGGCAACGGCGCCCAGCGCCTGCCTGAGCCGCTTCACGTAGTTCTGCAGCGTGATTGTCGCCGATGGCGGCGGTCCCTCGCGCCACATCATGTCCGCCAGCTGATCGGCGGGAACGGTGCGCCCGGGCCGCAGCAGCAGCGCGGCTAGCAGGATCCGCTGCTTGCCACGCGGAATCGGGACTGGCTCACCGTTCACCCGCACCGACAGCGGTCCGAGCAGGCCGAACCCCACCGTATCGGCCAATGTGCGTCCTTCCGCCGCGGATCCTGCGCCACCGCCTCCCCGGGCGCTAGCTGAGCGCTAACTCAACGCTAATACCGAATGTCACAGTGGCCAGCGAAAACGGTGATTAATCCGGACTCCGAGCGCCGGACGAGACCGGTCAGGTCCTGGAGGGGGCATGGGTCGCTATCCCGCTGTGCGTCACGACGACACACGGCCGCGCAAGGTAGGTAAGCTCAGCGTCCTCGCCGTGCTGGCCTTGCTGGCCAGCCTGGCATCCGCGAGCCCGGCACTGGCGGTGTCGGGCGGGCACGCCGGCCGCGCCGACTCCGCTTCTCCGGGCCGGCGCTCGTCGCCGCGGCCGTACCTGACGCCCGGCCAGGCGTCCGCGCAGGCACGGCGAACCGGCAAGGCGGTACCGGTAGCCGGCGCGACCACGCCGACGAGCACGCTGACCGCGGACCCGAATGGCTCCTACACCTATACCGAATCGGACGCGCCCGTGCGCGCGCGCGTCCACGGTAGCTGGCGGGCACTGGACGCCGCCCTGGTGCGTAACCCCGGCGGCACGTATTCTCCGGCCGTCTCCAGCGAGCCGCTCGTCCTCTCCGGGGGCGGGAGCGGGCCGCTCGCGAGGATGACATACGGCGCGTACTCGCTCGCGCTGACCGCCCCGATGGTGCTGCCGGTGCCGGTCGTGTCCGGCGACGTCGCGACCTACCGCGCCGTCCTGCCGGGCGTGAACCTGATCGTCACCGCCGGGGCCAGCGGCGGGTTCAGCGACGTGCTGGAGATCACGGATGCCGCCGCCGCCGCAAATCCCGCCCTGCAGGCGCTAACCTTCACCGCGCAGGGGCAGGGCCTCACGCTCCGCACCAGGGGCGGCTCGATCGCGGCGGTCGCGCGCGACGGCGTCACCATCTTCGGCGCGCCCGCCCCGCATATGTGGGACTCCGCGGTCAGGCACGGCGTCAGGGTGGCGAACCTCGGCGCCGGGCTGCGCGTGGACGGTGCGACCGGGATGCCGGCCTACTCCACCGCCGTCGAGCCGGGGGAGGCCGCGCATACCGGCCCGCTCGGCGTCCGGGTATCCGGCGACCGGCTCACGCTGACTCCTGATCGCGGACTGCTGCACGGCGCGGGCAGCGTGTTTCCCGAGTTCGAGGACCCGACCTGGGATTCCGCCGGGTCCAGCGCGTCATCCTGGGCGTACGTGTCGAGCGACTTCCCGAACCAGCAGTACTACAACGTCAGCAACTTCCTGCAGGTCGGCGACAACCCCGACACTGGCGGGACGTCGGAGTCCTTCTACGGCCTGTCGATACCGAACAGCAAGATCGACGGGGCGACGATCAACTCGGTCACCGCGTACTTCCCCGAGGTGTGGTCGGATTCCTGCACCGCCTCGCCGGTTGACCTGTACGAGACCGGCGCGATTTCTTCCTCGACCACCTACGACAACCAGCCGGCCTGGGATACCGAGCTGGGCTCGGACAACGTCGCCTACGGCTGGTCCTCCACCGGAGAGGTGGGCGGATCGTCCAGCTGCCCGTACAACGGCAAGGATGTGGCCTACACCACCTCCGCGCTCACCTCGCTGGTGCAGGACATCGCCTCGTCCTACCACTGGGCGACGCTGACCGTCGGGCTCAAGGCCGAGGACACCTCGAGCGCGGTGAGCTGGAAGCTGTTTACCGACCCGAACGCGCCAGGTGGCATCACCGGGAACGCGACGATGACCATTCAGTACGCCAACGCTCCGGCCACCCCCGTGCTCAGCACCTCGCCCCCGGCCGACTGCACGAATGGCTCGTCGACGCTCGGCAACGGCACCGTGGACCTGAACGCCAAGGTGTCGGACAAGGACGGCACCGCCACCGGCCCCCTCGAGGTCACCTTCGCTCCCTACGCCGACGGCGACACGAGCGACACCTTCGCGACGAACTCCTCGCTGGAGGTAAACGCCGCCTCGGGCACGACCGCGACGCTGGTGCTGTCGCAGGCCAACCTGGATAGCGCCGCGACGAAATACGGCACCAGCGGCGTGGTGAAGGTCACCTGGACGGCGAAGGTATCCGACGGGCTTTCCGGCGTGGCCACGGCCAGCGCCAGCTGCTCGTTCACGTTCTCCGATGCCATACCAGGCCAGCCGAACATCACCGATTCCGCCGGGAACGCGTGCGGCACACCGGGAGCGACCTACACCGTCGGCACCAAATCCGGCTTCACCTTCGCCGCGAATACGTCTGCCACCGTCGACCCGACCTCGTACACCTATCAGCTCAACGCCGGCAACCCGGTCTCGGTCGGCGCGGGTTCCAGCTCGCCGTACGGGGCCACCGTCAGCATCGCGCCCACCCGGTTCACCAACACGCTGATCGTGAGCGCGGTCGCGGCCGGCGGCAACATCGGGCAGGCCGCCTACTGCACCTTCTATGCCGCGGCCCCGGCGCCCGCGACCGACCAGGACCTGACCGGCGACGGCATCCCCGACCTGCTGACGGTGGGCAACGGCACCACCGGCACCGGGTCGGGCCTGTGGCTGGCCGCCGGGCAGGCCAGCGGCGGCCGGTTCGACGGCACCGTGGACACCACCGCGGCCGACATCGCGCCCAACGGCCCTCAGGACATCGGGACGCCGTCGTCGTGGAACGGGCTGAAGGCGATCACCGGCCAGTTCACCGACTCCGGGTTCAACGACATCGAGGCATACCAGCCCGGCACCGGCGACGTGTATGTTCTCCCCGGCCAGGGCGACGGGTCGGCCACCACCAGCCAGTCGCAGAACCTCACCGACGTCTTCGACGACACCAGCCAGGTCTCCAACGACACCAACGCGCCGCTGCAGCTGGTCAACGCCTACACGCTGTCCGCGGCAAGCCTGGACGGCGGGACACCCGAGCCCTATCCGGACCAGATCGGCCTGTTCACCGACTCGGATAGCTCGGTTGGCTCCTACCTGGCGTACTTCGCCAACAGCGGCGGCCTGAACAGCTTCGACGCCAGCAATCTCGACGGGCTGCCGTACGAGCTGACGAACGCCACCCCGGACGGCTCGATGGACTGGCAGGACTGGACCATCACCACCGACCAGGACACCAGGAGTGGTACCACCTACACGGACATGTACCTGTGGGACAGCCAGACCGGCGCGCTGTACCTGTGGGAGCTGACCGGGCTGGCGGACGAGACTTCCGGCGGCGTGAACAGCTCGTTTGCCTTCGTCAACCCGACCGCCACGCTGACCTACACCCAGACGCTGATCTCCTCGTCGTGGAACGAGGGCACCTCGCTCGCGTCCCTGCAGGGCACGGACATCGACGGCAGTCCCGGCCTGATCGCGGTCACCGCGACCGGACAGGTCGAGTCCTACGAGTACGCCAACGCCGACCTGACCCAGGTCAACGCCACCGGCCCCACTCAGGAACTGGACACTGCCAGCCACACCTACCTGCTGAACGACGGCACGACCGGCGAGGCCTCGTCCGCGGCCGACCAGGCCGGCGCGGGCGTCACGGCGCAGCCCGTTACCGGTAACAGCGGCACGACCTGGAACAACGGTGACCTGTTCAGCCCGGACGTGCTGTTCAACGGGACCAGCGGCTATATGA
>JASHOV010000457.1 GCA_030038495.1 Streptosporangiaceae bacterium | reverse complement strand
CCGACGGGCCAGGTGGGGATGGTCGCCATGAAGTCGCCCTCGCTGGCGCTCGGGTACTGGAACGACTCGGCCGCCACCTTCCGCACCCGGCTGAACGGTTATTACCTGACCGGCGACCTGATGTACCGGGACGAGGACGGCTACTTCTATCACCTCGACCGGGTCAGCGACGCGGTTGACCTCGGTGGCGGGCACTGGCTCTACACAGTCCTGTCCGAGGAGCGAATCCTGCGTCGCTGCCCGGATGTGCGGGACTGCACGGTCCTCGCGGCCCGCGGCGAGGACGGCGAGCTCGTGGTCGAGGTGCTGCTGCTGCTCGCGGCGGATGCCGACCCTGCGATCGACCGCGATAGCCAGGTCCGCGCTTCGATCAGCGACCTGCCGGAAGGAGCGCCGCTGCGGATCGTGGCCATCCCCGACGACAAGATCGTGATGGGACCGACGGGTAAGGTCCGCAAGTTCATCATGCGCGAGCACCTGCTGGCCGGAACGGGCGCGTCCTGACCCGCTGAAAGTGGCTGCATACGAGTTCCCCGCGTCCTTCGGCCAGCGGCGGGCGTGGCTGCTGGCCGAGATGAACCCCGGTGCGCCCGCCTATAACATCACCCGGGCGATCTGGCTCGACGGCCCGCTTGAGGTGGGCGTGCTGCAGCAGGCCGCTGACGCCGCGCTGGCCCGGCACCAGGCCTTGCGCACGACCTTCCGCAACGAGTCCGGCGTGCCCGTGCAGGTCATCGAGGAGCAGCCCGGCTCACTGCCGATGCTGGTCATCTCGGTCGAGCGGTGTGAACCGCCCGAGCGGGCGACGGCAGCCCTGGCGGAGATCCGCAGGCACGCGCGCATACCCTTCGACCTGGCCACCGGGCCACTCCTGCGCGCCATACTGGTCCGGATGTCTGCGGACTCGCACGTACTCGCGGTGGTAACACATGACATCGTCGCCGACGGCTGGTCGTTCCGCATCCTGTTCGACGAGCTGTCGGCGGACTACGAGGCGATCCGCCGCGGCGGCGCGCCGGCCGCGGACGAGCCCTCCGGCCAGTACGCCGAGTTCGCCATCTGGCAGCAGGAGCACGACGGCGACGGCGGGTATGCGGCCGACGCACGGTTCTGGCGGGCGGAGCTGGCCGATGCCCCGACGGCACTGCCGCTGCCGGCCGACCGGCCGTATGCCGCCCGCCCGACGTTCGCGGCCCAGTCCATCGACAGCACGCTCGACGCCAGCCTCGCCAGCGCGTTGCGGGCGGTGGCAGCCGGGAACGGCAGCACGCTGCCGGCCGTGCTGCTGGCCGCCTACGCGGTCGTGCTCTCCCGGCTGACCGGCCGCGACGACCTGCTGATCGCGGTGCCGGTGACGGCCCGCATCCGGCCGGAGACCGAGTCAGTCGTCGGCCCGTTCCTGAACACGGTGCCGGTCCGGGTCCGGATCGATCCTGGCGCCACCCTGAGCGGGCTCGCGCGCGCGGTGCACGCGGCCACCGCACGGGCACTGGGCCACCAGGACCTGCCCTTCGCCAAGCTCGTGGAGCTGGTCCGGCCCGGCCCCGACCAGGCCCGGCTGCCGCTGGTCCAGGTGATGTTCGCGATGGAGGAGTCCTGGGCCGTCCCCGACCGCGGCGGGCTGCGCTGGCGGCCCGAGCCGGTGGAGAACGGCACCGCCAGCTTCGAGATCGGGCTGACCGTCACCGATGCCGCGGATGGGCCGCAGGTGCGCGTCCGTTACAACAGCGACCTGTTCGCCGCCGCCACCGGCCGGCTCGTGGCGGACGGCTTCGTCGCGGTCCTGCGCAGCCTCCGCGACGACCCCGACCTGCCGGTGGCCGACGCGCAGATCATGCCGCCAGACGTGCTCGCCCTCGTGACGGACGACTGGCCCGACGCCGGCCCGGTCGCTGACCCGTCCGCGACGGCGCTATCCCTGCTGCGGGCGGCCTGCACCGGCGACTCGGTCGTGGCCACGGGCAGCGATGGCGAGCTGACCGGCGCCGGCATCCGCGATCTCGCGGACGCGACCACGGCGGCGCTGCGCGCGCATGGCACCGGCGTCGGCGACCGGGTCGCGATCCTGCTCCCGCGCGGAGCGCGACTGCTGCCCGCCATTCTCGGCGTGTGGTCGGCAGGCGCGTCCTACGTGCCGATGGACCCGACCGATCCCGGCCGGCGGCTCGCCGCCATGCTCGCCGACTCCGGCGCTGTCGCGATCGTGGTCGACAGCAGCGGGCCGGAAGCGACCGGCCTGCCGGCGGCCGCGGCGCCGACACCGGTGGTGGACATGGCGGCACTGGCCGGCCCGGGCGCGGATCAGGCGGAACCCTGCGGCCCGGTGCCTGACCTGCCGCCATCGGCGACCGCGATCACGATCTTCATCTCGGACCCGGCCGGCCGGCCGAATGCGGTCAGCGTGACCCACGGCGGCGTCGCCGCGTTGCTCGGCGCCGTCCGGCCGCTTATCGCGCTCGGCCAGAAGGACCGCTTCGTCGCGGTGTCGAGCTTCGCGTTCGACATCGCCCTGGTCGAGCTGCTCGCTCCCGTGCTCGCGGGCGCACGCGTCGTGGTCGCGGATGGCGAGCAGGTGCGCGATGCGGCGAGGCTGCGGGAACTGCTGACAGAAAGCGGCGCGACGGCGATGCAGGCAACGCCCGCAGGCTGGCGCAGGCTCGTCGACGCGGGCGGGATACCGGCCGGGGTGAAGCTGCGGATGGCCGCCGGCGAGCTGCTGCCCCGCGACCTCGCCGGCACGATGGGCGCAGGCACCGGGGTACGCGTCTGGAACCTGTACGGGCCGGCCGAGACCACGATCTACTCGGGCGGCGACGTCGTTGGCCCCGCGCCCGCGCCGATCGAGATCGGCTCGATCATCGCGGGCACACGGCTGTACGTGCTGGACGCCGGCCTGCGCCCGGTCCCGCCCGGCGTCCTCGGCGAGGTCTACATCGGCGGCGCCGGAGTCGCTCGCGGCTACCACGGCGCACCGGGCCTGACCGCGGGCCGGTTTGTCCCTGACCCGCTCAGCGGCCGGCCAGGCGCGCGCCTGTACCGGACCGGCGACCTCGGCCGCTGGCGCGAGTCGGGCCGGATCGAGCTGGCCGGCCGCGCCGACCGGCAGATCAAGATCAGCGGTTACCGGGTCGAGAGCGGTGAGGTGGAAGCGGCGCTGCGCAGCCACGAGGATGTCGCGCAGGCCGTGGTGTCCCTGCGCGGCGCCGGCCAGGACGTCACGCTCGTCGGCTACCTCGTTGCACGGGCCGGCGCCGAGCTGCCGCCCGATGAGCTGCGTGCGTACCTGCGGGAGGTCCTTCCCGACTACATGGTGCCTGCCGCCTTCGTGACGCTGCCGGCGCTGCCGCTCACCGGCAGCGGAACCATTGACTACCGTGCGCTGCCAGAACCAGACCCGGGCACCGCCGACGGCGCCGGCCCGGTCGCGCCGCGGACGCAGGAGGAGGCGCGGATCGCCACGTTCGTCGCCGAGCTGCTCGAGCTGTCGGCCCCGGCGGGCGTGACCGACAACTTCTTCTTGCTCGGCGGCCAGTCACTCACCGCCATTGAGCTG
>JASHOV010000456.1 GCA_030038495.1 Streptosporangiaceae bacterium | reverse complement strand
GCCCAGCCCGACGCCAGGGCCCGGACTCTCCTGAAACCGGACAACCAGCATGCAGTCAGCAACTAGCACCGGCCCCGGCACCTGGGTAGCACTGCGGCGGGTGGCCGACCGCTTCCGGCCTTACCGCTGGCGGCTGATGGCGTCCGTCCTGCTGGCCATCACCTCGGTGGGCCTGAGCATGACGTGGCCCCTGCTTCTGCGCGAGGTCATTAACGAGGCTCTTCCGCAGCACCGTACCAGCCTGCTAGCTGCTCTGTGCGGCGCGATGATTGCGGCCGGCGTCTTGTCGAGCGTCAGCATGCTTGCTCAGGGAGCACTGGCCAACTCGCTGGGACAGGCCGTGGTGCATCAGCTGCGCGCCGATGTCTATGACCAGATGCAGGCGATGCCGCTGGAGTTCTTCTCCAGCGAGCCAAACACCGATATCCAGGCACTGCTGGCCAGCGACATCGGCGGGATCAGCGACGTGGTGACCTTCACGGCCCAGGCAGCCATTGCCGCGACGGTCAGCCTGCTCGCGGCGGCCCTGGTAATGCTGATCCTCAGCTGGCCGCTGGCACTGGCATCGCTGGTGCTGGCCGGCGGACTCAATCTCCTGAACCTTCGGTTTACCAGCAGGCGCGCGGCGCTGGCAGCCAGCCGACAGCAGAAGGTCGCCGAAATGATGAAGGCTGTCGGTGAGGATCTCACCCTGCCGGGCGTGATCCTCGGCCGGACCCTGCAGCGTTCGGGGGCGCAGCGGGACCGGTTTCTTGAGCTTTCTGTGCAGATTGCTACGCTCACCCGTCGGCAACGGCTGGCTGGCAACAGCGCCCGCGCCATCATCGGCATGAGTCTGGCCTGTCTGCCGCCGGCTATCTACTGGCTGTCCGGGACGCTCGTGCCGGGCCTGTCCCTGGGCGCCGTCGTTGTCCTGTCCACCATGCAGGTCAGGCTGTCGGGCCCGATCCAGCAACTGCTCAGCCTGAACGGCGAGGTCCAGACCTCGCTGGCCATGTTCGAGCGCGTATTTGCCTGTCTCGACTTGGAGCGCGGGCCAGGCTCCACGCCGGAGCCTGAAGTCGCCACCGCGCGAATCCGGCCTGGCAGTTCCGTCAGCCTCTGCGCCACTGCGGTCTCGTTCCGGTACCGGGAGGCACGGCGCGACGCGCTGCACTGCATCAACCTGACCTTGCGGTCCGGGACCACAACCGTGGTTGCCGGAACAAGCGGTTCAGGCAAAAGTACGCTGGCGCTCATACTCGCCGGCCTGCTGCCGGCAGCCGCAGGAGATTTGGAGGTCAACGGCTATCCGGCAACAGACCGGGTCCTGCGCGAGGCGGTGACCCTCGTCGCCCAGGAGGGCGTGACCTTCAACGCGACGCTGGCAGAGAATCTGCGGTTCGCCAATCCCAACGCGACCGAGCGCGACCTTCACCGGGTCATCGAAGCCGCTAGCCTGGGTGAGCTGGTATCCCGGCTCCGCGGCGACTTGAACACGGTTGTCGGCGAGCACGGTTATCAGCTATCCGGCGGTGAACGCCAGCGCGTCGCGATTGCCCGCGCCATGCTCGCGCCGAGCTCTGTTCTTATCCTCGACGAGGCGACCAGCGCACTCGACGAAGTGACCGCGGCCGCTGTGCACCGGGCTCTCCGTGAGCACGCTCAGGCCGGGGCACTTCTGCTGATCACTCACAGAATCCCGCAGCTCCGTGTCGATGACCAGATCGTGGTCATGGAGGGCGGGCAGATCGTCGGAATCGGCAGTCATGAGGAGCTTCAGCAAGTCAGCCCGGCCTACGTCCGGCTGCTGCGGATGCAAGGGCCGCATGGCCTGAGAGAACTTGCGGGCACCGGCTCCTCGCCTCGTGATGAGCGCCCCGCGGCCGGTGGCGTCGGCTACCTGCCCGTCCTTTCCGGTCCGGAGTTCGGGTCATGATCCGGAGCGCGTCACGCGACTGGCCCGCAGGACGAAGACGAGCCCAGATGACCTTCATCCTGGCGCCCGCACGGTCGTTCTCGACTATCTGCGCAGCGCTTCTGGACGGCCATCCCGACATCTTCTCTTTTCCCGAGATGCTGCTCTTCACCGCGCCAACGGTCGGGGAACTTCTGAACAACCGGAGAATCCCGCTCAATGTCAATCCGGAGTTTGTCCGTCAGCGACTGAGCGGTGTATACCGGGCGGTCGCCGCGCTGCACGAAGGCAGCCAGTCTGACGCGGCGGTCGAGCGTGCCGTGTCATGGCTGGAAGGGCGTTCTGGCTGGCCGACCACCCGCCTTATGGATCACCTCGCGGAGATTACTGGGGCGGCCGTGTGCGTTGAGAAGACGCCCGAGACGATCGCGACCGACGAAGCTCTCGATGCGTGCATGAAAGCCTACCCGGAGGCTCGCTACATTCACCTGACCCGGCATCCGGTCGACACGCAGCGCTCCATGCAAGCAGGACACCAGCAAACACTCCGCCGTCCGCTGCGACCAAGGGTCCTGGTTGCCATCTGCGCGTCCGCGTGGTACCTCGGCCACGCCCGGGTAGTGCGTGCACTTGACGCGCTGCCGCAAGGCCGCTGGATCAGAGTGCGCGGCGAGGACCTCGTGCGCGAGCCGACTGTATGGCTGCCGCGGATCCTCGACTGGATTGGTCTGAACTGGACCGAAGAAATCTCCAAGCGAATGCTGCGAACAGAGCTCTGGCAATTCAGCGGCACGGGGCAATCAAATCAGCTGTTCGGCGGAGACCCGGGATATCTGAACGCGCCTGCGCTCCGACCGGTACCGGCGCCCGGGCCAGTGAATTTTGAACCAGAATGGCATGTGCCGCCCGAGATGCTCAGACGGATGACAGAACTGGCCCGGCACCTAGGTTACTAACGAAAGGAGAGTGCCTATGGCCGATGCTGAATCGCGCTGAACGGCTATATTCCGGACGATGGTCCTCAACATGAAAGTTAAACCAGAGGAGATATACGATGTCGGATACCATTACGGTGACCTCGACGGCAGAAGACATTACTGAGCTGACGTGGGAGGACTTGGTGCTCGAGATGACAGAAGGTTTGGACGACGGCTCCGAGCACCTTGTCGCGACCAGTGGCGGCTGTAGTGCCGGTACCTGCGTCACGACCTACACCAGCACAACGACCGCAACCAACCCTTAGTCCGAGGATCCGCTGGCTCGCGCCGGATCGCTCAGCCCGGACGGGCCGGACTCACTGAGTAACTCAGTTCTCTGGTCCTGGCAGCGGCGGCTGCAGTTGAGAATTGCCGCTCGGGCGGGGGGTGAAAGTAAATCCCCCGCCCACGCGACAGAAATGGTCGAAAGGAAATCAGAGAATGATCACAGTGTCCCTGAAACCGGGCGTCCGACTTGTCACGAACGCGCCAGAGTCGCTGATCATCGAGGCTCCGGGCGCCCGGATGCGCCTGTCCCGCCTCGGCCCGGCCGCACGGGAGCTGCTCCAGCGGCTGGCGACGGCGCCGCTTGCTTGGGACACCAGGGTGTCAGGGGAACTCGTCGGCTTGCCAAGATGCGACCGGGCTCTGGCTGTTCCTGTCCTAAATCAGCTGGCCGGGCGTCGTCTCGTCCAGTTCGGTTGTGCGGTCGGCAGGCGACAGCTCATGATCGCCAGCCCTACGGGCGGGCCGGCCCGTTTCGAGCTCGACGCGGAGTGCGGGGACCGGCCGGTCAGGCTTTCGCGTTTCACGTATATCAGGAGCCGTCACCAGGAGCTGGTGCTGGAGTGCCCGCAGCGTTTCCTGCGCCTGCACCTGCTAGCACCTGAGGTAATTTCGATCCTGCCATTGCTCGCCTACGGCTGCTCGTTCGCCGATCTCTGCGAGCAGATCCCGGCCTGCGACAAGGAAGAGACCGCGGAGGCGGTTCGTTTCCTCCTGGCGGCCGGCGCAATCGGCGTCATATCCAGCGCCGGCGCCCTGGACGAGGACACTGATCCGCAGATCGCACCGCGCGAGTTCCATGACGTCGCTTTTCACGCCAGCACCAGGCAGGGCCTGACTGACAATGCGTTCGGCGGCATATTTCCCTTCCTGGGAAAGCTTCCCCCGGCGCCGGCCCTGAAGCCGGCGATGTCGGAAATCCGTATACCACTTGCCGTGCCAGATATGGCCAGGGTGATGCGGCACGATCCGCGGCTCGCCACCGTTATGGAAGCGCGCCGCTCAGTACGGCGGTATGGTGATCAGGCTTTGACGGCCGAAGAGCTCGGAGAGTTCCTGTACCGCACTGCGCGCGCGCAGTTCATCCTTCCGCCTGATCCGGCATCCGGGCGCTTCTACGAGGCGACCCGGCGCACCTACCCGAGTGGCGGCGCCGCCTACGATCTTGAGCTTTATCTAACATTGAATGACTGCGACGGCATTGCATCTGGCGTTTACCACTATGAGCCATCGGAGCATGCGCTCTCGCTTGTCAACGACCAGCCCGGCACCATTGAGGCACTGCTCAAAAATGCCCGCAGCCAGACGGGACAGGAAGAGGTCCCGCAGGTGCTCTTGACCTTTGCGTCGCGATTCAACAGACTCAGCTGGAAGTACCGCGCAATCTCCTATGCCACCACTCTCAAGAATGCCGGCGTGCTCTACGAGGCGATGTACCTCGTCGCCACCGCAATGAACCTCGCTCCGTGCGCGCTTGGCGGTGGTGATTCTGCCCTGTTCAGCTTGGCAGCCGGGCTCGACCCGATGATTGAGTCTTCGGTCGCGGAGTTCATACTCGGCACGCGCTCGCCGCTTGATCTGCAAGCCGGCCTGGTCCCGCCCGGCCGGGAGTCACAGAATGCGCCCGCTGACCCGGGCGCGATACCACCGCCAGCGGAGAACCCGGAATGAAGAACCAAGGCGCCATCCATGCCGCAACCTCACCGGCGGAGCCGGCCGAAGACTCTCCCGTCCGGAACTGGTGGCTCAGGCCGACCTATGATCTTCGATCAAAGGTGCCATTCCGGGCAATAATGCGAGTAACGAAACGAGGCTTCGAGAACAACCTCGCGGACGAGGACCTGACCAAAGCGCTGCGGGCGGCGATCGAGGGGAATGACCTGCTGACCGAACTCATTGATGCCAGTGCCCCGCTGTCCGGAGGACCGTTGGCCCGATCTGTGCTGACCTTCGAAGGCTGGGACGAGTGGCGCCTGTCGCTGAGTCCGCAGGGGGAGCCTGCCCGCGGCACGACCTGGCGGATACCCTGCGGCCGGCTGGCCGACGGCTCGTGGCGGTCGGTGCTCGGGAAAGTCCGGGCCAGGCAGGCCACCGTCGCGAGCCCGCCCCGGCTGCCCGGTGCTGCGGTCCTGACCCGCCGGGAGCACGCGTCGGTTGAGGTCTGCTCCGCCAGCGGATCCAGGGTCATCTTCGATCCGATCTTCCGGTCGCACCTGCTGGGCTGCCAGGACGCGATGCCGGTACCAGAGCCCGGGATCGCCGCGGCATTCGTGACGCACAGCCACAGCGATCATTTTGATCTCGCAACCCTCGATCACCTGGCATCGCTCGGAACTGCCATCTATGTGCCCGAGGTGCCGAGGCACAGCCTGCTTTCTGAGGACATGCACAGGAGCCTGCAGCTGTGCGGTCTTGCGCCCTGGATATGCCAGTGGGGATCTGTTGCCCAGATTAGCGACATGACAGTGGAAGCGATCCCGTTCTTCGGCGAGCAGGCGTCTGCCCTGGTTCGGCCATCCGAGGCGGATGCGAGAAACTGGGGAAATTGCTACCGGGTCGATACCGCCGACTTCTCGGCGCTGCTGCTCAGCGACACTGGTGCAGACCCGGCCGGAAGCATGCTGGACGCTATCAGCACGTCGGTGCAGAGACGGGGACCTGTCGACGTGGTGGTCGGGAGTCTCCGGCACCTCTACATGCCGTTCGAGGTCGACGGCCTGCACTCGTACTTCGTCGTGCTCCCCATGGCCGGGCTCCGCAGCGACCACGACTGCTGGCTCCGCGGGCGGCTGCCGTCTTCAACGCTCGGGATATGCGGGACAGCTGCTGTATGCGCCGAGGCGGGTGCCCGGGTCTTCCTGCCCTACGCCCACGGCCTGACTGGATACGGTCAGCCGATCGCGGTGAATCCCTTGGGACCCGGGCCGGAGATAGACGAGGCAGCAGCGTCCGCGGCCCTCTCGGCCGAACTGCGGCGGATCGGCTGCGGTACTGTGGTGACGAACTGGAACCCGGGCGACTCCTGGACGCCAGTCCGCGAGTGGGTCTAGCCATTCTGGTGAATGGTGCGCGGTGACGTATGAGCGCCTGTACTACCGTACAGACCCGAGCACCTGATCCCACACCCAGGGTGTCCGTGCTACGGGGGAACATCAGAGGGCTTCACGGTTGTTCATGGGTGGTAGCTTTCAGTGACCTGACCGAGGGGGACGGTGCGGTCGAAGACGCGGCCGGGGCGGATGCCGGCGCTTTGCACGAGCGCATCTTCAGCCCGACGCATTCGAGCACCCGGTCGGTGCCGGCGCCGCCGGCCAGCTCCCTGGCGGAGATGACCGCGCACCGCCGACCGCGCCGTCGCCAATCCGGTCACGCTGTCACCAGGCGTGACCCCGTCGGTGCGGGCGGCGTGGCGTTTATTCGGTTGCCCCCGGGCCGCGGGCCAGTGTTTGGTACTCGGGTGGATTTCCGCCAGATAGACGCGCCCGCTGACGC